>CAZZJH010000020.1:0-22400 GCA_964654335.1 uncultured Acidimicrobium sp. | reverse complement strand
ACGCACGGGGAGTTCGCTGGTTCGGCGGACTGAGAGGGTGGTCGCCACCACCGACCCGCACACCTGATCTGGGTAATGCCAGCGGAGGGAGCGAGAAATGCCCGAAATTCATGCACTGGTGGTGGCCGGCGGCCAGCAACCTCATCGCGCCCTCGCGGATGCATTACCCGCTCATCACGTCGTCGTGGCGGCCGACTCCGGTCTCGACAATGCTCGTGAGCTCGGTTTGCGCGTCACACATGTCATCGGAGACATGGACTCGGTCGATCCACGATCTCTCGCAGATGCAGAACGCGATGGCGCATTGGTGCAACGTGTCCCCCAAGACAAAGACCAGGTGGACATCGAGCTGGCAATTCTCTTCGCTCGCTCGCTCGGCGCCACCGCGATCACACTGATCACTGCCGGCGGTGGACGGCTCGACCATCAACTCGGTGTGCTCTCGGCACTCACCCACCCCGTCCTGAGTGGGTGTGAGGTGCACGCCTTGTGGGACGGAGCCCGCGTGCGCGTGCTCAACGGACCAGAATCGGCGACCATCAACGGCGAACCGAACTCGCTCGTCGGGATCGTGGCGATGAATGGTGTCGCACGTGGCATCACCACCACGGGACTGCGCTGGGCACTCAGCGAAGAAGATCTCGAGAGTCACTCGACACGTGGTGTGAGCAACGAGCTCATTTCTCATCAAGCAATCATCGAGGTTCGATCCGGTCACCTGTTCATCATTCAGCCCCATGCGCACGATTCGCTGAAGGAGAGACCATGAGGCGATTACTGATTACCGCGGCACTCGTCGTTGCGGGTTGCGGATCGACCAACGAAACTGTGACGCTCACCGTGCTCGCGCACGAATCGTTCACGCCTAGCGAGGGAATTTTCGATGAGTTCACGGCCAAAACAGGCATTCAGGTAGAGGTGATCGCTGCCGGCGACGCCGGGGCGATGGTGACCAAGGCCACCCTCACGAGCGGGAACCCGGAAGGGGATCTGATGTGGGGAGTGGACAACACACTTCTCTCCCGTGCGCTCGAGGCCGACGTCTTCACCTCCTACGAATCACCACTACTTGAATCGATCGATCCCACGTTGCTCGATGGAGTTCCCGCCAATGAGGTGACACCCGTCGACACCGGCGACGTCTGTATCAACTACGACATCGAATGGTTCGCTTCGCGCTCGATCGATCCACCGTCGACGTTGCAAGATCTCGCCGATCCACGCCTCAAAGGGCTACTCGTCGTGCAGAGCCCGCTCGAATCATCTCCTGGCTTTGCCTTCCTGCTCGCAACGATCGACGAATTCGGCGAAGAAGGATGGCGTGCGTACTGGGAAGCACTACGTGAAAACGACGTCCTCGTCACGAGTGGCTGGACCGAGGCCTACTACACCGAATTCTCCGGATCGTCAGGAAATGGACCGCGCCCGATCGTCGTGAGTTATGGCTCGAGCCCGCCGGCCGAAGTGATCTTCGCCGATCCACCCACGACGGTTGCGTCTACTGCGGTCGCTGTCGACACCTGCTTTCGCCAGGTGGAGTACGCCGGCGTGCTCCGCGGAACGAAGCATCGACGCGAGGCCGAACAACTGATCGATTTTCTGCTCGGTGAAACATTCCAGAATGACTTGCCACTCACGCAGTTCGTCTATCCGGTCAACCCACAGGCCATCTTGCCTGAGGTCTTCACCACGCATTCGAAACGACCGGCCACACCACGAACGATGTCACCCGAAACGATTGCTGAAAATCGAGTGACATGGCTGGACGAATGGAACTCGGTATTCAGATGACCACCTATTCCCCGTATGCACGCGTGGCCCGTTTCACGTGGCTGCCGGCAGGGGCATTGTTCATCGCCTTCTTCCTTGCTCCACTCATCGTGCTCACCCTCGAGGGCATCTCCTTGAATGACGTCACTCGCGTTTTCGGCGAGGCGATCGACAGCGATGTCTGGTGGTTCACCACGTGGCAAGCGCTGGCAAGCACGGCAGCGGCACTGGTCGTGGCGATGCCAATTACCTGGGTAGTTGCGCGACACGGCTTCCGCGGACGGCGTGCGCTCGTAGCCCTGTTGACTCTTCCCTTTCTTCTTCCCACCGTGGTAGTGGGTGTTGCGTTTCTCGCAATCTTGCCGAGCAGTCTTCATAACACGGCCATTGCAGTGGTGATCGCGCACACGTACTTCAACGTTGCCGTGTTCGTGCGGGTGGTGGGGCCGATCTGGTCGGGAGTGCCGAACGCGCTACTACTTGCCGCTCAGACACTCGGTGCATCACCGATCGTCGCTTTCCGCACCGTGACGCTTCCGCTCATTCGCCGCGCTCTTCTCTCCGCGATCGGAATCACCTTTCTGTTTTGCTTCACCTCGTATGGCGTCGTGCGGATCCTCGGTGGGCCACGCCTCTCCACCGTGGAGATGGAGATCTATCTGCGGGCAGTCGGCATCGGCGATGTCGGTTCGGCCATCGCGCTTGGGATTCTCCAAATGGCCTTCCTCGTCGTAGTTGGTTTGGTGATCGCGAGACTCGGCGGATATCGATCGATTTCAATTGCCCACTCGTTGCCCGCATCCACGTCCTCAGGTCGAGTCGGCGTGATGGCCACCATCTATGCGGCCGTCTTTGCACTTCCACTCCTCGTCGTGTTTTTCAGATCGTTCAACGTGAATGGGACGACGAGTTGGACGGGATGGCATCAAGTGTTCATCGGTGAGTTCGCGAGCGCCGTAATGCAGTCACTGGAATACGCATTCGTGGCCACCGCGATCACGGTGGTCATCGGTTTTGGTGTGGCCCACTCCACGGTTCATCGCCGAATTCGGGTGCTCGAATCCACGTCGGCAACCACGCTGACGGTTTCTTCGGTCACACTCGGTCTTGCGCTGATCGTCACTTTCGACACACCGCCCTTCGACTTGCGTTCGTGGTGGCTGATCACTCCGATCGCGCATGCGCTCGTTGCGCTGCCGATCGTCATTCGCACGATCACGCCCGTTCTCGCTGCCATTCCTGAAGGCCTCTCCCACGCAGCCGCGACTCTCGGCGCCTCGCCGTTTTGCTCGTGGCTTGGGGTGCAATTGCCACTTGCTCGGCCTGCCGTCCTGGCCGCCGCAGCGATGTCGTTCGCGGTCTCCATCGGCGAATTCGGGGCCACGAGTTTCCTCACTCGTCGGTCGGCAGAAACCATGCCGGTGGCAATTCACCGTCTCCTCGGCAGACCCGGCGACCTCAATCAACTCGGCGCCTATGCAATGTCGAGCATCCTGATCGTGGTGTGCATCGTGGCAGTAGCGCTCCTCGACCGGCGATCGATTGGAGATCCGAGATGACACTCGAACTCATCGACGTCGGTGTCGACTACGACACCAAGGCATTCCTTCGCGGCGTCAACCTGCAGGTCGAGCATGGTTCACGAATCTCACTCATCGGCCCGAGTGGCTCCGGGAAATCGACTTTGCTGCGGGTGATTGCCGGGATCGAACGACCGGTGCTCGGCCGGGTACTGATCGACGGCGTCGATGTCACCACTTCTCCCCCACATCAACGCCGTGTAGGCATGGTGTTCCAAGACAACCAACTGTTCCCTCACCTCAACGTCGGTGAGAACGTCGGCTATTCGCTGCGGATCGCCAGACGCAAGGATCGATCCGAGGTCGTGCGCGAGATGCTCGAGCTGGTCGGACTTTCGAACTACGAGAAGCGTGACGTCGTGACACTTTCCGGTGGCGAACAGAAGCGGGTGGCCGTGGCTCGGGCGTTGGCAGCGAGCCCCGCCGTTTTGCTGCTCGATGAGCCACTCACCGGGCTCGACGAAGCATTGCATGACCGACTGCTCGTCGATTTGATCGCACTATTCGATAGCCGAGGAACCACGGTCGTTCACGTCACCCACGACATCACCGAGGCTCGGCGTCTGTCTTTACGAGTGATCGACATCGCTGAACTCGTATCCTGACTCGCCAATGTTGCACGACGTCGAAATTCGCCAAGTGCCAGTGACCGACATCCTCGGTCTGCGCATGGCCGTGCTCCGTGATGGAACTCCATCGCAAAACCCTCGTTACCCAGAGGATGACGACGCCGACTCGATGCATCTTGCGGCCCTGCAGAACGGCGAGGTGATCGCCACCTCCACGTGGTTGCCGAGGCCATGGGCGAACGAACCGGCGGCACCCGCCACCCAACTTCGTGGAATGGCCGTGGCGAAAGAACTTCAGGGTTCCGGAGTTGGCGGAGTGCTGCTGCTCACAGGAGTGGATCGTGCAAAGAAATCGGGCTCACGTTTCGTGTGGGCACGCGCACGGGACACCGCCATTCGGTTCTACGAGAAGCACGGTTTTCTCGTCGTCGGAGATCAGTTCATCGACGAAGCCACTGGCGTCAGTCATCACCTCGTCGTGCTGGACGTCACTCCGCGATAGGAACGACGAACCGATAGAGCACGGTGCGCCCGGGCTCCGGTTCAGCCACCACATCCAGTCGCCAGTCACCGGCAAACGCGAAAGTGAACGAGCCCGACCAGTGATTGGGGCCGACTTTGGCAAGTTCCATTTCGCCAGGCGGTACACCCTGGCTAGCCAGTGATGTCCGAACCCCCACCAGTTCGATTTGGCTCAAAGCCCCGCTCGGCGAAGTGAACAGTACGTGCACTTCGGTAGTGCCGACACGAGCAGGAGAGATGGTGACGTCAGCAATCACCTCACCTCGAATGATCGTTTCGGCAAACGGCTCGATGGTGCTGGCCTGAGATGGCGGTACTCCCGTGAGCACCGCCGTAATCGCGATGATCACCGCACCGAGCATCGCCTCGATCGCCACGGTTGGCCCGAGTCGAGTGAGACCGACTCGCTGGAGGATGCGACGCGACACCGCGCCCAACAGCACGATCGCCACCACGAATGCGATCTTGAGCGCGAGCAGTCGCCCATACCGGTACTCGAAGAGTTCCGATGGAGAGCCAAGGATGATCAATGACTGAGCGACACCAGTTAGGACGATCACGAGAACCGCGAATCCCGACATCCGCGAGAATCGCCCAACCGTGGTCGACCGACCCTCCACGAGCCACGTCACCCGATCGATTGCCAAAGTTGCCAAGCCACCGAGCCACAGGCCGACGGCAGTGAAGTGAACGACATCGAGCAAGACGCTCACCACCGCCGATCCTTGCGTGATGGCGTGTCCAGAAGCAGAAACCGTTGCCACCGTAGAAACGAGCAGGATCACAGCCATCAGGCGCCACGCGCGCTTGTCACGCCATTGCATCTCTCGCAGCAAAACAGCAACAGCGATGAGGAGTGCCACTCGTACGAGCTGCCATTGACCAAAGGCCGTGCCAAGTGTCTCGCGCAACAGGGCTAGATCGGTGGCTTCGTAGATCTTCAGACCGGATGCGTGAGGTCCGTACGCGAACAGTGTTTGCACTGTTGCGAGAAAGGCGAACGACCATCCGCCCCACGCCACCATGCGTGTGCGCAACGAAACTCTTGCGCTCGGATCACGGGTGATCAGCCACAGTGCACCAATGAGCACGATGATTCCCGCCAGCAAGACCCATCGAATGACGCTGAACAAACGGGAAAGACCATGTTCTTCTTCGACGAATTTCGCCACCACGCTCGTGACATCCTGCGACGTTGCACCGACCTGGAACGTGAACGAGCCCTCGACGGGATGTCCATCTTGAGACACCACACGCCAAATCACGATGTACGTACCATCACCTAGATCGGGTGAATTGGTGCCAACCACTTCAGGTTCGATGCGCTGGGCGCGAGACGAAGCCAACTCCTCCCCTGCGAAGTCGAGCACTCGAATACTGGAGAAACTCGTTCCCACTTCCTCGTTGAAAGTCAACGTGATTCGAGTAGGTGACTCGTTGAGAATGGCACCGGATTTTGGTTCAGTGTCGATGAGCACCGCGTGCGCGCTGGCAGCAGAACTGGTGCCGCCAATTACTGCAACGAGCATCAACGCGGAGACACAGAAGCGTTGGAGCAGCCGCATCTAGAACGCCTCTGGCTTTGCGAGCCCCGCAATGTCGAGCCGTCCGAGCAACCAAGCCAGGCGGTCATGCGGAGCCAACTTCAGTGCGCCTTCAGGTAGCACGGTGAGACCCATCGGCTTTCGTGCCCGCCATTGCATGACTTGGTAGTCGAGATCGCGACGTACGTAATTGGCGCTCCAATCAGCAAATGAAACGCTCGCAAGAAGATCTGCATGATGTACCTCGGTCTCACGCCACCTCATCATCACAAGATCCGAAATTCTCACTCTCGCTCCTTGAGCATGCGACTTGATACCGAATCCCGACCACGTAGTTGCCGTGGCCGAGAACCAAGCAGCTTCAAGACCGTAAATGGTCTTGCGCACATCGGCGATCAGATCACGCGCCGCGCGATCAGCACCCGCTTCGATGGCGGCGTTCCGAGCAGGCCGACCGCCCTCGTACTGCTCCGTCTCCCGACCTTCAGATGCCGCAACGAACATGCGGGTGTGACTCTCAGCATTACGTGCCAGATGAGTCAGCACATGGCCACGCGTCCAGCCCGGCAATGCTGAATCTGCTCGACACCAGTCGTCATCACGACTTTCAAGATCGGCAAGCAAACGCTGATGCGCTGCGCTGCACCCTGCAACTTGATCGTCTAGTTCGCGGGCAGCACTCTCGTCAGGCGTCGGCACAGCAATTCGAAGATTCCGTGACCTTCATCACGTCGGCATCTGCGAGCACCGTGTACACCTCCCACGGTTCGGCATCAGGCCCATTGACCCAAACCTTGTCTTGCACGGCGAAACAACAGGTGGTGTTCTCTTCCACGAAGGTCTGCATTCCTTGGTCGGTGAACCGTGCGATGGCCTCGGCTACTCGCTCGGTCGACTCGACTTCGACGCCGAGGTGATTCAACGTGCCCGGCTGTCCACCACCTTCGATCAACACCAGCTTGAGCGGTGGGTTGTCAATGGCGAAGTTGGCATAGCCCTCACGTACCTTCGCTGGTTCTGCACCGAACAACTTGCCGTAGAAGGCAATTGCATCCTGCAGATTGGAAACGTTGAGCGCCAGTTGTACTCGAGACATGTGCACCTCTTTCGGGTACCAGCCTACGAAGTTGAGGTGCGCTGTGGGATCACGACCACCGTGCCATCGTCCTCGTGATGCACCTTCACCTTTACGCCGTAAAAGCGAGAGAGGGTTTCCTGGCTGAGGACTTCCCGTGGCGTGCCTTGCGCAACGCACACACCTTGGTAGAGGAGCACCAATCGATCTGCATACAACCCGGCCAGCGTCAGATCATGCATCGCCGACACCAC
The DNA here is from genome assembly GCA_964654335.1 of uncultured Acidimicrobium sp. Taxonomy (GTDB): domain Bacteria; phylum Actinomycetota; class Acidimicrobiia; order Acidimicrobiales; family Ilumatobacteraceae; genus UBA3006. Next base: position 15,086 of record CAZZJH010000020.1, on the reverse strand, counting down.
CGTGAGGCCGCGCTCTCGACGAAGACGGTCGACCAACTCAAGCGCGTGTTGCTGATGACCAATGTCGAGCGCACTCGTCGGTTCATCCAACAACAAGACCGGAGCTTCCTGAGCAAGCGCACGAGCAATCACCAGTCGCTGACGCTCTCCGCCTGAGAGGGTGCCAAGTCTCCGATTGGTCAGCTTGGCGAGTTCAAGATTCTCGAGCACTTCGCCCACCACGCGTCGATCGTCGGCAGTCTCACTTGCGAAGTGATCGACGTAGGGGTTACGCCCCAACAACACGTACTCGTGCACCGTCATCTCCGGCGGAATTACCGGTGTCTGAGGCACATACGCGATGTGCTGTGCACGCCAACGTGGCGAAGTTGCCGGAATCTCCATCTGATCAATTGCGATGGAACCCGAGTAGTCGACAAGACCGGCTGTTGCCCGCAGAATGGAAGACTTCCCTGCTCCATTGGGGCCAATCAAACAGAGCCACTCCCCTGAATGGAGAATGCCGTTGAAAGCATCGACTGCCCGATTCGAGTCGTAATTGACCGCAAGATTGCAATAGCCAAGTGTCGTCATGTGGAAGTCTCACGGGTACGTAACAGCAGAAGGAAGAACGGTGCACCGAAGAAGGCCGTCACCACTCCGATCGGCGTTTCGGCAGGATCAGCAAGCACGCGACTTGGAATGTCGGCGAGTACAAGGAACGATCCACCGATCAACACGCTGAGAGGCAGCACCAACCGATAGCTCGCTCCGACCAGCAGTCGCACGGCATGCGGGACGATGATGCCCACGAATCCGATCAATCCACTCACGGCAACGACCGCCGCAGTTCCGAGCGTTGCCGCAAGAACCACCACCAACCTCACCCGACGCACGTTTGCGCCGAGGGCGAGCGCCTCATCATCGCCAACACGCATGACGTCCAACAATCGCCGGTGCAACAACAGCACCACGGTGCTTGCCACGACATAGGGAAGAACCAATCGAACATCACCCCATGTAGCGCTCGACAATCTGCCGAGGATCCACGTGTACACCTGACGAACGACGTCTGTGTTGCGCTGCAAAACGAAAGCCTGGATCGACGTAAGCAAGGATGTGACGGCGACACCTGCAAGCACGAGAGTCACGGATGAACGAGTACGACCGAACGCGGTGCCCACCGTATAAGTGATGAACACCGCGATCAGCGCACCGAGGAATGCAGCAAGAGGAAGTGGATCAATGATCCACGACGACGCCTCCCCGTTACGTAACGCAAACACGATCGTTGCTCCGAGTCCCGCTCCCGCTGCGGTACCCAAGAGATACGGATCGACGAGTGGGTTACGAAACGTTCCCTGATAACTCGCCCCTGCAAGCGACAGCATCGCGCCAACCAGAACGGCGAGAGCAACTCGAGGTGCACGAATCTGCCACACCACGTTCCACTCGCCCGCTGACACACCACTGTCGATTGAAAGAAAAGGAAGACGGTTGATTAGCTCGAGCGGAACACGCCACCACTCCGGTCCGGCTGGACCAATCATCAAGCCGATTACGAGCGAGACCCCGAGCAACACCGACGCGCCGACGATCCACCAATTGCGATGGCTCGCCGCATGACGCGGCTGCGGAAAACCCAGGGTCTCGCTCAACGAATCAGCCCGCGTTCAGCGCAGATGCGATTGCTTGCACCAACTCGACAACGCGCGGACCCCAACGGGACGCAACGTCATCATCGAGTTCGATCACCTTTTCTGCCGTAACAGCCTTCATCGCGCCCCAACCGTCGCGAGCAGCCACGGTTGCTGCCGTTTGGCCACAGCACTTGGTATCTGCAAGGAAAATGAAGTCGGGATCGGCCGACACGATTACTTCAGCAGAAAGCTGTGGGTAGTCGTTTCCTGCTTCGACGCCATCAGCGATGTTTGACATGCCGAACAAACTGAAGATCTGACCAACGAAGGTGTTGGATGTCACCGAGTAATACGTGTTGTCGAGTTCGTAGAAGTACGTGGGTGAGCCATCCACCGTCACTCCGGATACCGCAGCGTCAATGTCGGAACGCATCTGCTCGACGAGGCTCGTTGCTCCGCCAACCTGACCAGTGAGTGCTCCGAACTGAGCGATTTGTTCGTACACACCATCCAGATTCATTGCTGCATTCGCGGTGAACACGGGAATACCGAGTGAACCAAGTTGCTCCACCAAACTGCCCGGATCGTACGAGATGATCACGAGATCTGGCTCATACCCACTGATGGCTTCAATGTTTGGCTCGAATCCGGAAAGAGGCGTACCGAGATCCACGGCCTCTTGCGGATAGTTGGAGTACTCATCAACTGCCACCACTTGGGCGCCCGCGCCGATGGCGTACAGCATTTCGGTTGCAGTTGGCGAGAGCGAGACGATTCGCTCTGGCTGGGCCTCAAGAGTGAGATCCCCTACCGTCACTGGAAAGGAAGCCTCTGCGACCGCTTCGGTCGTCGTGGATTCCGCTGTTTCGTTGGACGAGCTGCACGCGGCGGCGACCAAAAGAAAAAGGCCGGCAATGCCGACCCTGAACAATTTTTTCACTGTGTTCTCCTTGCTCTTCTTACGAGAGCGGTTGATGTTGCGTCAGACACCAGGCGACCGGACTTCGAGAACGAAAAAAATCGACTCGTTTACCGTTGCGGGACAGTGCCGGAATCTCACCGGACTTCGCTAGTGGTAACGCCCTCCGACTATTGCCGAAGTGTTGTCACCATAGCCGATCGGCTCAGCCGACGACGAATGCCTTCAGTTGTTCCATGCCTTGACGAAGATCGTCATCGCCGAGCGCAAAACTGAATCGAGCAAATCCCGGCGCGCCGAACGCTTCGCCCGGAACGAAGGCGACTTTGGCCCTCTCCAAGACGAGGTCGGCAAGTTCGAGTGTGCTCGAAACGGTGGCGCCACCGAGGTTGCGGCCAAGCAGACCTTTGACGTTGGGGAAGCAGTAGAACGCCCCCTGCGGTGGCATACAGGTGATACCAGGAATGTCGGACAAAGCGGCGTGCATCGCTGATCCGCGACGCTGAAAAGCCGTGCGCATCATTTGCACCGCGGAAAGATCGCCGCTGACCGCCTCCAGCGCTGCCATCTGAGCCACGTTGGACACATTGGACGTGGTGTGACTCTGGAAGTTGATCGCTGCCTTCATCACATCCTTCGGTCCGATCATCCAACCCACTCGCCATCCCGTCATCGCGTACGTCTTGGCCACACCATTCACGATCACGCATCGATCGGCAATTTCTGGCACGAGCGCGGGCATCGAAGAGAACGTGTTGTTGCCATACACGAGGTGCTCGTAGATCTCGTCCGTCACCACCCACACGTCGTTCTCTGCGGCCCACTTTCCGATCGCCATCGTCTCTTCGGGCGAGTACACCGCACCGCTCGGATTGTCCGGCGACACGAACAAGAGCGCCTTGGTACGCGAGGTTCGCACACGTTCGAGTTGCTCGACGGTGACCTTGAACTCGGTTTCCTCGGTGGTGTCCACCACCACCGGCACTCCACCAGAAAGCGTGATGGCCTCGGGGTAGGTCGTCCAATACGGAGCGGGCACGATCACTTCGTCACCCGGATCACACAATGCAGCGAAGGCGACGAAAACCGCGTGCTTGCCTCCATTGGTCACGAGCACTTGCGACGCTTCACACGAGAAGTTGCTGTCGCGCTTCGTCTTGACTGCGATCGCCTCGCGCAACTCGGGCAACCCGGCAGCCGGCGTATAGCGGTGGTTCTTCGGATCGCGCGCGGCCTTGACCGCTGCCTCGACGATGTTTTCTGGCGTGGGAAAATCGGGCTCGCCGGCGCCGAAGCCAATGACGTTCTCGCCTTTGGCTTTCAGCGCTTTCGCCTTGGCATCGACGGCCAGCGTGGCCGATTCGGCGATCGCAGCCAAGCGGGCGGAAACTCTGTTTTGTGGGTTTTGTCGTGAATTCACTGCTGCCATGCTTACACAGTGGAGCGTCGGCGAGGAAACACGCGAGCGATCGACAAGAAGCAGGACAGGTGAACGTCGAGGAAGTACTCGAATCGGACTGGTCGGCAATTGGCCCTCTACGTGATCCGGTGCTGATGGTGGCACTACGCGGATGGTTCGATGCCTCGGGGGCGGCCACCGGTGCTCTCGAATGGGCCATCCAAGACCGACCGATCACCGTCGTGGCAAGTATCGACCCTGACCCATTTTTCGATTTCACCCAAGAGCGTCCCGAGACCTTCCTTGACGAAGACGGTGAGCGTCAGATTCGTTGGCCGGAGAACGACTTTCTCGTCACCCGCTTCCCCGAGGGCGACCGCGATCTGGTGGTGCTTGCAGGTGTCGAGCCACATCTGAACTGGGGAACTTTCGCCGACTGCATAGTCGAGTGTGCCAAGCAGTTGCGCTGCGAACTCGTCGTCACTGTCGGCGCCACTGCAGAGGGCGTACCGCACACCAGGAACCCGAATGTGGTGGGCTCCTCCACCAATCACTCACTCGCTCGCCGACTCGGTCTCTCCAAACCGCAGTATCAGGGCCCCACGGGAGTAGTCGGAGTAATCCAGGAACGACTCGAGCAACACGGACTCGTCGGCGTTTCGCTTCGTGTGGGCGTGCCGCACTATCTGCCCAACGCACAGCACCCGAAGAGTTCGGCTGCGTTGCTGCGACACGTGGAACATGTACTCGGTGTACCCACCAGCCACCTCGATCTCGCCGACGAAATTCGTCGCTGGGAGGAGCTCCACGACGCGGCAGTGGACGGCGACGATCAGACGATGAGCTACGTGACGATGCTCGAGGAAGATTTCGATCGCCGAGCCGAGGAGTCACTTCCCTCGGGAGAAGACTTTGCCCATGAACTCGAGAAGTTTCTCCGCGAGCAAGAAGAGGGTGACGAATGAGTTGATATCTCAATTTTTATTGAGATAATCTCTTTTCGTGACCAGATCAAAAAAGTCGAGCATCGAAGATCGTGCTCGGGTCTTCACCGCCCTCGGTGACCCACGAAGGTTGGCGATTGCCGAGAGTCTTGTTGCTTCTCATCGAACTCCTAGTGAACTCATGGAAATCACGGGGTTCTCGTCCAGTTTGCTTACACATCATCTGGAGATCTTGGAGAAAGCTGGCGTCACCTATCGAATCGATGGGACTGCCGATAGACGCAAGCGATTCATCGCACTCGTTGACTCGGCCCGATCATTTCTGTCCCGACCCTCGATCAACGGACCGGTATTGTTTGTGTGCAGTCAAAATTCGGCACGCTCGCAACTTGCATCAGCAATCTGGCAGTCCGAGGTCGGCGGGGCGGTATCAAGCGCTGGCACAAACCCTGCCGTCGCAGTACACCCACTTGCAATAGATGTGGCTTCCGACCACGGCTTGGATATTTCGATTGCAAAACCTCGAAAGATCACTGAATCTGCCCTACGGGGTTCGACGGTAATCACCGTCTGCGACCAAGCACACGATGAACTAGCGGGCCCACATCGCCGATTTCATTGGTCAATCCCTGACCCTGCTTCCACAGGTCGAAAACGTGACTTCGAATCTGCCTTCGACCAAATCTCGAAAATCATCAAATCCATGAAAGGAAACAGTCATGTCATCTGAACTAGAAGAAAAGGAAGTAGTCGAAGAATCGACTCGCGAACTCGTCGACAAGTTTGGCGCAATGTTCACTCCAGAAGAGATTCGTGAGATAGTTGCGGACTCTTACAAGAGCTTCGAGAACGCACGGGTTCGAAGCTTCATTCCGGTTTTCACCACTCGATATGCCGATGAGCGACTTACCGCGCTCAGCGTGGTGCGTGGAATCACCAAGCCAGAAGTTCCTGCCGTCCTGTTTGTCTGTGTCCACAACGCTGGAAGGTCGCAAATGGCAGCAGGCTTTCTTCGCCATTTAGCCCAAGGGAAAGTTCAGGTGTTCTCAGGTGGATCCAATCCAGGCATTGATCTCAATTCCGTAGTGGTAGCCGCGATGAAGGAAATCGGCGTTGACATCTCTCAAGAAATTCCAAAACCCTTTGCGACGGAAATCGTGCAATCGGCGGACGTCGTCATCACCATGGGCTGTGGCGACACTTGCCCAATCTTCCCCGGGAAACGATATGAGGACTGGGAACTTGCCGACCCCGCCGGTCAACCACTCGAAGCAGTGCGCCCCATCCGCGACGAGATCAAGCGTCGTGTGGAAGACCTGTATCGATCGTTGGTCAACTCGTGAACCCGCGTCTTTCTGCGCGCCTTACCGCTGAGTTCCTCGGGACAGGGCTCCTCGTCATGGCCGTCGTCGGTTCGGGAGCAATGGCAGAGAGCCTGAGCAATGACGTTGGGGTGCAATTGCTCGCCAACTCTCTTGCCACCGTTGGTGCACTCATTTCATTGATCTGGATGTTTGGTCCGATCTCAGGTGCGCATTTCAACCCCGTAGTGACGCTCTCTCAATGCGGCCTCAACGGATTGGCGTGGTCGAACCTTGTTCCCTATTTCCTGGCTCAGACCACCGGCGGCATCACGGGAGCAGCGATCGCCAATTTGATGTTCGAACTAGACGTCTTTGGACCATCCACGAAGATCCGTGAAGGAGGGGGTGTTTGGCTTGGCGAGGTGATGGCCACGCTCACGCTCCTGCTGATCATCCATGTGATTGGACATCGAAACAGCAGCTTTGTGCCCATCGCAGTCGGCATTTGGATCGGTGGCGCGTACTGGTTCACCTCCTCTACATCTCTCGCCAATCCCAGTGTGACTATCGCCCGTTCGTTTACGGAATCCTTTGCCGGAATTGCTCCCGAGTCAGTTCTGATGTTCGTAGTGATGCAACTTGCAGGTTTGATCCTCGCCATTCCACTCATTCGACTGCTGAATCGATAAACAAAAGAGCCCCGGGTTTCCCCGGGGCTCTTTCGATGGGAGGCAGCTAGATCAGCCGGCGCCGACCTTCTTCGCCAACTCAACACCCTTGCTCTGGAATGCACCGAGGAGCGGCGTATAGCCGAGGGCCTCGGCGTTTGCCGGTGAGTACTTGGTGAGTACCCACTCGAAGAATTCGGCAACAACTTTGTTCTTCGCATCAGCGGAGGTCTGTCCGAGCCCGTAGGTCACGGGGCCAATTGGGTATGCCGTGCGGTTACTGGTCTGCTTGTAATTGAAGGTCGCCAGACCCTTGTCGTCCAACGTTGCGCCTTTGAGGAACGAGTTGTAATTGAACGATGTCGGAGCCACATAAGCACCGGCTGCGTTACGGATGTTCGCTGCGCGGATCCCCTTCGCCGCACGACTCGCGTCCGACACGTAGGACACCTCCGTGTAGCCGATGGTGCCGTTGGTGTCGGCAATGTAGTTGCTGACGTTGGTCGACGTGTTCTGACCTTGGAAGCGTGATCCGAAACTACTAATCCCGCCGGGAACGCAAGAGCCGAAGTTGTCGTTCTGTGTCCAATCCGTATTGATAGCACTCTTCATGAAGAGGCAGAAATTGTTGGTGGTACCGGAGGGATCCTGACGGTACACCACCACGATCGGACGATCTGGGAACTTGACGTCGAGCACCTTGTACTTGGCTACTTCTTTGCCTCCAACCTTCACTTGATATTCGTTCTTTGCATCGTCATCGAAGGTGAGTCCGTATTGGCCCTTTGCCTCGATTCGTGCATTTCGAACGACCTTCTTGGTCTTGGTGTCGATTACTTCGATGGTCTTGCCCTTCATCGACTTCTCAACCGCGGGAAGGAGCGTCACCGTTACTCGGGCCTGACTGCCTGCGATGTTTTCCCACAACGTAGAAGCACCCTTCACCTCACTCTTCTTCTTTTGATTGGCAAACGCAGGACTGATCTTCATGTCAGCAGCGATGTTTGGGTCATTCCAATTGGTGATGGTTCCAGAGAAGATTCCATTGATCGTGTCCTTCGACAACGACAACGTCGCACCCTTCAACTCATCTAGTCGGTAAGCAATTGCAGTTGCGCCGGCAAGGTACGGAACGTATGTCCAACCGAAGGATGGAACATCAGACGAGCCCACTGCGGAGTCAGTGCCCGCGAACTTGAACGTGCCCGCCTTGAAGTTGCGCTTGCCAGTGCCCGAACCCGTTGAGGTATAGGTCAAGTTGTGGCCAGTGGTCTTGTTGAATTCGGCGATGGCCGACACGAGGAAGGTGTATGGGAACGATGCGCCACCACCCGTGACATCCTCCGCCTTCGCCACTGATGTCGACGACAGAACGCCCGCCACAACTACTGCAGTTGCGATGAGCTTCCTTCTGATACTCCGCATGATTTCTCCTTGTTGATTTGAATTGACAAGGGGAACGTAATCAGGGGCGTTTACCGCGTGTTTGCCGCCACCCAAACGAAGTATGGAAAGTTGGTGAATTCTGAGTGAACGACCACTCAGCCGAACTTGCCCTGCACGTAGTCGGCAGTGCGCGGATCCTTCGGATTGGTGAACATCTTGCGGGTGTCGTCCGCTTCCACCAGATAACCCGGACCACCATCGGTCAAGAAGAATGCGCAGTAGTCACTCACGCGACTCGCCTGCTGCATGTTGTGAGTGACGATCACCACCGTGATTTTCTGGGATAGTTCCTTGATCGTTTCCTCGATGCGTAGGGTGCTCGCGGGGTCCAGGGCTGAACAGGGCTCATCCATCAACAACACTTCCGGCTCCACGGCGAGCGATCGTGCAATACACAGACGCTGTTGTTGACCACCCGAAAGCGACCCGCCAGAGGCATCCAAGCGATCTTTGACTTCCTTCCACAATCCCGCCCGCGTTAGGCAGGACTCGACGATGCCGTCGTGGTCGTCGCGTTGCAAATGAGCAAGCTTGATTCCGGCGAGGACGTTCTCGCGAATGGTCATCGCAGGAAAAGGATTCGGCTTCTGGAACACCATGCCGATCTTCAAACGCACCGTCGCCGGATCCTCTTCAGGCGAATAGATGTCATTGCCGTTGAGCAGTACTTGACCAGCCATGGCCGCACCAGGGATGAACTCGTGCATGCGGTTGAGTAGTCGAATGAACGTGGACTTGCCACAACCCGACGGGCCAATGAGTCCCGTAACCGTGCGCTCAGGAAACTTGAGCGACACATTGGCGAGTGCATGATGCTTGCCAAACCACGCATGGGCGCCAACCGTCTCTAGTCCACGAAAAGTCTGCTCTGATTCGGCTGACATACCTGCTCCTTCGACGCTAGTTGACTCGCCAATTCCGACACGAGTCGATTCCTTCTCCAAAATGTTCGCGTTCACTATTTCGACCGTCCCACACGCCGTGCCAACGTGAACAAACCAAACACGATCAACATCAGAATCAACGCGCCACTCCACGCACGAGCGGTTGCGTATTCAGTGCCATACTGCAGCAGGCTGAAGGTATAGGTCGGCAATGATCCCAATGTCCCGCCAAATGGATTGAAAGCGAATCCGTTCGTTGCGAGCGAAGTGAGGAGCAAAGGAGCCGTTTCGCCGATTACACGAGCAACGCCAAGAATTCCCGCGGTGATGAGGCCCGACTTCACCGTTGGTAGTACCACCATGAACGCCGTACGCCATTGGCGAGCACCAAGTGCATAACCCGCACTCCGAAGGTCGTCAGGCACCAATTTCAATACCTCTTCTGCAGTTCGCGACACTGTGGGCAGCATCAACACCGAAAGCGCTGCGGCGCCCGCGATTCCTGAGTACTCACCCATCGTTCGCACCACCGTGGTGTACACAAACAGACCAGCGACGATTGAAGGGACACCAGCCATCGACTGAACGATGAATCGCACCAAGAAGGTGAGCCGACCACGTACCTCAGTCAGATAGATGCCACTCAGAATGCCGAGCGGCAAGGTAAGCACGGTAGCGATCAGCACCATGATCAAGGAGCCGACGACGGCATGTCCTACGCCACCCATGCTTAAGTCGTCATCGGGTGTGGTGACGCGCATGTCTTTGAAGAGGTACGTCCAGTGCAGCGCCTGATAGCCCTTGGTGATCACCGAATAGAGAATGGAGAGCCAAGGAGCAAATGCGAGCAGTGCCAGCGACCCAATGCCGACGGCAACGAGCGCGTTCCTTCGATCCTTTGAAGTGAGCTTGCGAGCGGTCCAAAACGTGGCAACCAGAACGATCGCCAACAACACCAGCGCCCACCCGTCGATTCCCGCCATACCCGTGAACAAGACAACAACGAAGGCGGCTATCGCGGCAACCACGAACTTGATTGCCGACTTTCGGACCTCGTCCGGTCGCTTTGCCCAGGGTCGCTCCGGCTGAACCGCGGCGTCCGTGATCGAATTGCCCGTCGCGCTCATCGATTGACTCTCCCCGCGGTGCGCTGCACGATCACCGACGCGATCATGTTCACCGCCAACGTGAGGATGAACAGCACAAGTCCTGCGGCAATCAGGGCTTGAATCTCGAAATCAGTTGCCTCGCCAAACTTGGAAGCGATGATTGAGGCCACGTTGCCACCCTCCGAGTCGAGAATTCGATACGTGTAGCGAAATGACAAGTTGAGGACCAGATACACGGCAACGGTTTCGCCAAGTGCACGTCCTAGGCCAAGCATTGCACCACCGATGACGCCGCTCTTGCCGAAGGGGAGGACAACGGCACGAATTGCTCCCCATTTCGACGACCCAAGCGCGAAGCAGGTATCGATCAAATCACGAGGAGTGCGCGAATACACCTCACGCGCTACTGAAGTGGTGATGGGAACGACCATCGAACCCAGCACGATTCCTGCAACGAAGGGACTTCGACCGAAGTTTTCGAACTCCACGTTGAAAATGGGAATCCAGCGGAACCAGTCGTAGAGGAAGTTCGACCATCGGATACCGATGTTGGTGAACACTTGAATTCCCCACAGACCAAACACCAAGGAAGGAATCGCTGCGGCCAAGTCCAACAAACTGACCAGCGATTTGTAGATGGCGCGTGGAGCATAGAACTCGATAAACAACGCACCACCAATCGACAGTGGCACTGCCACGATCATCGCAATCAGTGAAACGGCGATGGTGCCTACGAGCATTGGACCTATCGAGAACTCGACCGGGATGGTCGGGTCAAACGCTGCGTTGTTCCACTCTGTGCCGGTGAGGAAATGAACTCCAAAGGTGCGGAACACATTTGCACTGCGCACCACCAAGAACAGTGCGATCAAGCCGAGCAAAACCAGCGAGGTCAGCGCACCACCCGTGACCACCCGGCGAAAAACGCGATCGGCACGGCTGTAGATGACATGCATCTCCCGTTTCTCGGGTACCTCGTGGACGGCCGCAGACACGTCCTTCAGTGTGACAGCGAGGGCTAAATCGCGCGTAATCCGTGAGTAAACGAGAGGTGAACAATCATCTGATTGTCCGCGGTTTGGCCAATCGGATTCTCTCTATTTCGCGGCGAGGAAACCGAGATCCAAGTCCGCGAGGATGTCCTCGATCGACTCGAGACCTACCGAAAGGCGCACAAGTCCAGGGTGTACACCCGTGGAACGCTGCTCGTCCTCGGTGAGCTGGCTGTGGGTGGTGCTCGCCGGGTGGATCACCAAGCTGCGCACGTCTCCGATGTTGGCCACGTGGCTGTGGAGTTTGAGGCCACCGACGAACTTCTGACCGGCCTCGCGACCGCCCTTGATGTTGAACGCGAGCACCGAGCCATAGCCCTTGCCACCGCCGTACTTCTTGGCGCGCTCATGCCACTTGCTCGTCGGCAAGCCCGCATAGAAGACCTCTTCCACCTGCGGATGCTTGGCGAGGTACTCGCCCACCTTCTGCGAGTTCGCCCAGTGTCGCTCCATTCGCAGTGACAACGTCTCCAAACCTTGGAGGAACATGAACGAGTTGAACGGCGTGGTGGCGGCACCAAGATCACGCAACATCTGCACTCGCGCCTTGATGATGTAGGCCCCGTGACCGAGCGCCGGCCAATAAGCAAGACCGTGATACGACGGATCGGGCTCGGTGAGGTTCGGAAACTTGCCACTGGCGCCGAAGTCGAACGTTCCTCCGTCGATGATTGCGCCACCAATGGAGGTGCCATGACCGCCAATGAACTTCGTGAGTGAATGCACGACGATGTCGGCGCCCCACTCGATCGGTCGGATGAGGTACGGAGTGGGAACGGTGTTGTCCACGATCAACGGCACGCCGTTTTCATGCGCAACCTTGCTCACGCCTTCGATGTCGAACACGTTGTTGCGGGGGTTTGCGAGCACCTCGCCGTAGAACGCCTTGGTGTTCGGCTTGACGGCCTTCTTCCACTGATCGAGATCGTCCGGATCATCGACGAAAGAGACCTCGATGCCCATCTTCGGCAACGTGTAGTGGAACAGGTTGTATGTTCCGCCGTACAGGCTCGGCGAGGCAACGATGTGCGAACCCGCTTCTGCAAGCGTGAGGATGGCGAGGAACTCTGCGGACTGACCGCTCGCTACCGCAAGCGCACCTGGAATACCGACTGCTGTGGTGACACCGCCTTCGAGAGCCGAAAGTCGCGCTTCGAGAACACCCTGCGTGGGGTTCATGATTCGCGTGTAGATGTTTCCCATCTCCGCAAGTGCGAACAAGTTCTGTGCGTGCTGCGCGTCGCGAAACACGTAGCTCGTCGTTTGGTAGATGGGCACCGTGCGTGCGCCCGTTGCTGCATCCGGCTCTTGGCCGGCGTGAATCTGACGTGTTTCGAAACCCCAGTTATTGGACATGGGGCGAGACACTACGGGCTAATTGTTGACCAAACAACTCGGCTTTTAGAAGTGCCTGCAATCCCTTACAGGATCTGGGTTAGCCACCCGAGAAATATTCTCGGTCTCGGGTTAGCCACCCGAGATGTGTTCTCGGTCTCGGGTTAGCCACCCGAGACTTCGGACACTTTCTTCTTGCCCTTGGAGATCCACGGCATCATCGAGCGCAGCTGCGAGCCAACCTTCTCGATCGGGTGATTGCGACCCGCGTTCTGCAACTCGGCAAAACGCTTACGTCCGCCATCACTCTCGGCGATCCACTCTTCGGCAAACTTGCCGCTGCGAATTTCTTCGAGGATCTTGCGCATCTCGTCCTTGGTTGCTGAGTTGATGATGCGCGGACCGCGCGAAACATCGCCGTACTCGGCAGTGTCGGAGATCGAGTAGCGCATACCGGCAATCCCCTCCTCGTACATCAAGTCGACGATCAGCTTCACTTCGTGCAGACACTCGAAGTACGCCATTTCCGGCTGATAACCGGCTTCGACGAGCGTCTCGTAGCCCGCCATCACGAGCGAGGTGAGACCACCGCACAACACCACTTGCTCACCGAAGAGATCGGTTTCCGTCTCCTCAGGGAACGTGGTCTCGATGATTCCCGCGCGTGCACCACCGACGCCGTAGGCGTACGACAGCGCAAGCTTCTTGGCATTACCCGTGGCGTCCTGATGCACCGCGATCAATGCGGGGACACCGCCACCTTCCTGGAACGTACGGCGCACGAGATGTCCCGGGCCCTTCGGCGCGATCATGATCACGTCCACGTCCTTCGGCGGCTCGATGCGGTTGAAGCGAATGTTGAACCCGTGAGCAAAGGCAAGCGCCTTGCCCGCAGTGAGATTCGCCTGAATCGACTCTTCGTAGATCTTCTTCTGCTCGGTGTCTGGCGCAAGCAACATGATCACGTCCGCCCACTTCGCTGCATTTGCAATCGACATCACCTTCAAGCCCTCAGCCTCGGCCTTGGTCTTCGACGAGGAGCCTTCACGCAGACCGACCGTGACGTCGACACCCGACTCCTTCAGGTTCAGCGCGTGCGCGTGGCCCTGTGAGCCATAGCCAATGACGGCCACTTTCTTCGAGCGAATCAGCGCCGGATCGACGTCCTTCTCGTAGTACACGTTCGCAGCCATCAGCCTTTGTTTCCCTTCGTTGTTCGTGATTTCCTGTCGAGCTTTGGAAGCGCCACGCGACCGGTGCGCTGTGATTCGACGATCCCGTATTGTCGCAGCAATTCTTCGAAATCGTCCAATTTTTCGGGGCTTCCGTCCAGCGAGACGATGAGCGCATCGGATCCCACCGAGAGGATCTTGCCTTCGAAGATGTTCGCCAACTCCACCACTTGGCCGCGCTGCTCCGCACTGGCGCGCACCGTGGAGACCATCAACTCGCGCTCGACAGAGTTGCTCGGATCGAGCTCGGAGATGCGCACCACTTCGACCAACTTGAAAAGTTGCTTGACGATTTGCTCGATGGTGTTCGATTCGACATTGACCACGATCGTGATGCGGCTGTACTCATCGTTGTCGGTGGGAGCCACCGCCAGAGAGAAGATGTTGTAACCGCGTCGGGCGAACAGTGATGCAACTCGCGCGAGCACACCCGGTCGGTTCTGCACGAGAACCGAGAGAACGTGATGGCTGGCAGACGTTCCGTAAGGATTGACGCCACTCATCGGAGGTTCCCCCTGCGATCGTTCTGTGAAGGATGCAACATGATGTCGTCGTTGCTCTGACCAGCAGCGACCATCGGGAACACCTTCTCACCCGCATCGACACGGAAGTCGACGACGACCGGTCGATCATTGATCGAGTTCGCCTTGTCGATTGCGTTCTGCACCTCGTCTGGATCGTCCACGCGAATACCCACGCAGCCCATCGACTCGGCCATCTTCACGAAGTTGGGAACTTCGGTGGAGAGATACACCTCGCTGTAACGCTCCTCGTAGAACATCTCTTGCCACTGGCGAACCATGCCGAGATACGAGTTGTTCAGAATGCCGATCTTCACCGGGATGCGTTCGAGCGATGCAGTGACCAACTCTTGAGCAGTCATCTGGAAACAACCATCACCGTCGATGGCCCACACCGTCTTGTCCGGTCGGCCCACCTTGGCGCCGATGGCCGCGGGGATGGAGAAACCCATCGTGCCGAGTCCACCAGAGTTGACCCAGGTGTAGGGCTCGTTGAAGTTCCAGTACTGGCTCGTCCACATTTGGTGCTGGCCGACGCCTGAAACGACGATGGTGCCTTCAGGCGCTGAATCTCGCAGCTTCTCCAAGCAGTACTGCGGCTTCAACGCGCGACCAGGTTCGCTCTGGTCGTAAGCCAGCGGGAACTGCTCGCGC
>CAZZJH010000019.1:7810-22842 GCA_964654335.1 uncultured Acidimicrobium sp. | reverse complement strand
GATACTTCATGGTGAGCTTGGAGCCGATGTTGCCGTCGATCCACTCCATGTGGCCTTCGGCTTCCACCCGTGCTCGCTTGGTGACCAAGTTGTAGACGTTCGGCGACCAGTTCTGGATGGTGGTGTACGTCACGTGAGCACTCGGCTTCACGACGATCTCCACCACTGCGGAGTGCAAGGCATCGTTGGTGTACACGGGCGCAGAGCAACCCTCGATGTAGTGCACCTTGGAGCCTTCGTCCGCGATGATCAACGTGCGTTCGAACTGACCGGCGTTCTCGCTGTTGATGCGGAAGTACGCCTGCAACGGCATCTCGCATTCGACACCCGGCGGCACGTAGATGAACGATCCGCCCGACCACACCGAAGTATTGAGCGCTGCGAACTTATTGTCGCCCATCGGGATGACGGAGCCAAAATACTGCTTAACGAGATCTGGATACTCGCGCAATGCGGTATCCATGTCGCAGAACAAGATGCCCTGCTCCTCCAACTCGACGCGGTTGCGGTGGTACACCACTTCGCTGTCGTACTGCGAGGTGACGCCGGCGAGATACTTGCGTTCAGCCTCGGGGATGCCGAGCTTCTCGTACGTCTTCTTCATCTGCTCCGGCAAGTCATCCCACTCGTCGGTCTGTGCTGCGGCGGGTCTGAGGTAGTAGTAGATGTCGTTGAAGTCGATGTCCGGCATGTTTGCGCTGAACCACGGCAACATCGGCTTCTTTTCGAAGGTGCGTAGTGACTTGAGGCGCAGGTCGCGCATCCACTTCGGCTCGCCCTTCCACCAGGAGATCTGCTCGATGACGTTCTCGTTCAATCCCTTCTCGGGGGTGAACGCGTATTCCGTTTCGTCGCTCCAGCCGAGCGAGTACTTCGTGAGGTCCAGATCGAATGTGGTCATTACGGTCAGCTCCGAAACCTTGGGGGTTGAATTTCTACTACGCAGATAGTAACAATTGACCCCCTTGGCGCCTCATCCAGCCAAGGAAATGGCACAGATAGGGTCAAATGCTCCATGGAACGCTTCGGACTCGTCGGCCTGCCCAACGCCGGCAAGTCATCCCTCTATAACGCGCTCACGGGCGGGGCCGCACTGGCTGCCCCCTACCCCTTCGCTACGAAGGATCCCAACATCGGCGTGGCCAAGGTGCTCGACCCGCGTCTCGATGCGCTCTCGGAAATGTCGAAGAGTCAAAACATCGTGCACGCCACCGTCGAAGTGGTCGACATCGGTGGGCTCGTCGAAGGAGCAAGCAAGGGCGAAGGTTTGGGCAACAAGTTTCTTGCCAACATTCGCGAAGTCGACGCAATCGTCTTCGTGTTGCGCGCTTTCGTCAACGACGACATCCCCGGCCCCTCGGATCCGCTCGAGCATCTTCGTGTAGTCGAGCTCGAACTCGCACTCGCCGATCTCGAGGCAGTGGAGAACAAACTTTCGAAGATTCAAAAAGCCGCCCGAATGGACAAGACGGTGGCCGAAGAGGCGGAAGCCTTGCAACGTGCGCACGTGCATCTCGCCGAAGGCAAGCCGTTGTATCGCGCCGGCATCTCCGAAGATGATCGCGCACTGCTCGCGCCGCACTTCCTGCTCACCGCGCGTCGCGTACTCGTCGTCGTGAACGTCGCCGAAGATGCGCTCGACACCATTCCCACAGTCGTCGAGCGAGTGCGCAAAGAAATTGCTCCGCCCGGCTCGGCCAGCGAACACGATGTGGAAGTGCTCGGTATGAGCGTGCAACTCGAAGCAGAAGCCGCACAGCTCACCGGTCAAGATCGTGTGGAAATGCTCGAAGCACTCGGGCTCGGCGAAGGCGCACTGCCCCGCATGGTGCGCTCGGCCTATCACCTTCTCGGCCTGCGCACGTTCTTCACCACTGGCGAAAAAGAAACTCGTGCATGGACGTTCCGAGCAGGCGCGAAGGCGCCAGAGTGCGCCGGCAAGATTCATACCGATCTGCAACGCGGCTTCATTCGTGCCGATGTCATCCACTGGGACGAACTCGTCGAGATCGGTTCGTGGACCAAGGCAAAAGACCTCGGCAAGATTCGCGTTGAAGGCAAGGACTATGAGGTCGTCGACGGCGACGTCATGGAGATCAGGTTCAACGTCTGAGGCCCGATGGCAGCCAAGCGTGAGCCCATCTCGTGTTGGCTGGTCTCCGAAGGCCGCGTGCTCGCTAGCGCCAACCTCGCCAACACTCGTTCAACCCGGCGACGCGGCTTGATCGGTGTCGGTCACGTGGAAAATCCGCTCGTTCTCTCACCATGTCGGTGGATCCACACCGTGGGCACGCGCGTCGATCTCGATGTCGCCTACCTGGATGCCGAAGGCGTCGTCATCAAGATGACTCGCGTTGCGCCGATGCGCCTCACCGCCCCCGTGCGCGGAGCACATCAGGTGATCGAGGCCGCCAAAGGATCATTCGAGCGATGGAACTTGCGCCTCGGTGATCGCGTGGAGTTGCGCGGGCAATGAGCGGCTCACTCACCCTGGTGGCCACGCCCATCGGCAATCTCGGAGATATCACGCCCCGCGCAATAGCAGCTTTGCAACAAGCGGATCTGGTGTGTTGCGAAGACACACGACGAACCGGTTTGTTGCTGCACCACCTCGGAATCGAGGGCAAGAAGTATCTCGTGGTCAACGAGCACACCGAATATGAGGCGTGCGACCAGATCGTCGCCGAAGTGCTCGGTGGCAAGAACGTCGTGCTGGTCACCGATGCGGGCACGCCCGCTATCAGTGACCCCGGCGAACGCGTCGTGCGTGCGGCGATCGCAAACGGAATACCCGTCGAGAGCGCACCGGGAGTTTCCGCAGTAACGATGGCACTCGCGGCAAGTGGGCTTGGTACGTCGCGATTCGTCTTCGAAGGATTCCTCCCAGCCAAGGGCGGCGAGCGCGCTGAGCGAATCGGACAAATCGCCGACGAACGTCGCACGGTGGTGCTCTACGAGGCACCACATCGCGTGGAGCGCACACTGCAGGATCTGGAAGTGGCGTGTGGTTCAGCACGCCAAGTGGTGCTTGCTCGCGAGCTCACCAAGGTGCACGAAGAGTTTTGGCGCGGCCCGTTGCACGATGCGGTGAAACACGTTGCCGAGGCCGGTCCACGTGGTGAATACGTATTGATTATCGAAGGCGCGAAGCCACCGGCACCCGCCACCGATGAGGAGATCAACGAAGCGCTGCGTACGGCGATCGCCGGCGGTGCGAGCAAGCGAGACGCTGCCACCAAGGTGGCCATCATGCTCGGTGCTCCGAAGCGCCGCGTCTACGAACTCGCGCTCGCGCTCAACTGACGATCAGCTCGGCAGCAGGCCGATCTGACGAATCTCGGCAACGCAACGCTCGTCGTCCCACACTTCTCCCACTTCCGAGCACAATCCATCACGCACCACGGATGACTCGAAGCGCACTCGTAGCCATCCGTTCTTCGGTCGTGCACGCAGATGCAACGTCAACTCGATGGTCGGCACCCAACCCATCACGCCATCGAGATTGAGCACGGGTGGTGGAAACGCATCGCCCGCGAGCATCACGGAAAACGCATCATTCGGACGATCATCAGGCATACGGAACCAACCGCGAACGAGTGCCACTCCCGACTTGTCACCTCGCTCGAAACCCGCGTCGTCGGGATGCAGGCGCATGTCGAGTCGATCGACGAGCGGGAATATTCCGCCGTGGCTGGCACGTTTCAAGCAACTATCTGGCTCCGGCAGATCTGGTGGCGAGACGGCAAGGTACTCAAGTGGGTGTTCCATCTCGTCGAAGTTTCCGAATGCGGCGATCGCCCGCACCGCAACT
The DNA here is from genome assembly GCA_964654335.1 of uncultured Acidimicrobium sp. Classification (GTDB taxonomy): domain Bacteria; phylum Actinomycetota; class Acidimicrobiia; order Acidimicrobiales; family Ilumatobacteraceae; genus UBA3006. The sequence continues at coordinate 19,031 of CAZZJH010000019.1, read as the reverse complement.
CGCCCTCCTTGAGACAACGTGGCCGACACCGTGCTCAATCGCCGGCCGCGCTTGTCCACCCGCGCTTCGATTCGCACGGGGCCAACGGGCAACGGCGCTAGATAGTGCAGCGTGATCGTCACAGGGTCTGGTCGCTCGCACTCTTCACGCATCGCATTGGCGATCATCGCCATCACGTAACCGCCGTTGGCGTTGCCGCGAATGTCCCAGCCGTCGACGATCTCGGCGTCATACACACCATCCGCACTTCGTCGCACCGCAATTGCTTGATCGAACTCGAAGAGCACCGCGTCAGGCTACAACTGGCAATTTTCCAGCGTTATCGTGGAACGGTGCCGCACGATTCGTCGAACCGCTTCAGCGCGACGACTCCTATCTATTACGTCAATGCCAAGCCACATCTCGGGCACGCCTACACCACGATCGTCGCCGATGCCGTTGCTCGGTGGCACCGCCTGCTCGGCGAGGACGTTCACCTGCTCACCGGCACCGACGAACACGGCCTGAAGATCCAACAAGCGGCCGACGCCGAAGGCATCTCGCCAAAGCAGTTCGCCGACAAGATCGCCCCACTGTTCGAACAAGCGTGGGAACGCCTCGACATCACCAACGACGACTTCATCCGCACGACCGAGCAACGCCACCGCGTGGGTGTGCAGAAGTTGTTGCAAGCATGCTTCGACGCCGGCGACATCGAACTCGACGTCTATCGCGGCCAATACTGCGTGGCCTGCGAGGCGTACTTCGTCGAAGAAGAACTCGTCAACGGCAACTGCCCCATTCACCAGCGCCCCACTACCTATGTAGAGGAAGAGAATTACTTCTTCCGGCTCTCGCGTTTCGAGCAGCGACTCCTCGACTGGTACGCGCAGCATCCCGATGCGATCAAGCCGAGCCATCGCATGAACGAAGTGATCGGCTTCATCAAGACCGGACTCAACGACTTCTCGGTAAGTCGCAAATCACTCACGTGGGGAATTCCGCTTCCGTGGGATGACAAGCACGTCGCCTACGTGTGGTTCGATGCGCTCGCCAACTACATCACCGCGCATGGTTACGGTACCGATGACGAGCAGTTCTCGTCACGATGGCCGGTGGATTTCCACTTCATCGGCAAGGACATCATTCGTTTCCACTGCGTGTATTGGCCAGCCATGTTGATGTCGGCAGGAATCGAACCGCCGAAGGGTTGGGCCGTTGGCGGATGGTTGCTCGTCGGTGGCGAGAAGATGAGCAAGACCACCGGCAACGTGGTCAACCCACTCGATCTGATCGACGAAATCGGTGTGGATGGCTTCCGCTACTACGTGCTCGCCGAGACGCCTTACGGCAACGACGGCGATTTCACCTACGAGGGTCTGATCCAGCGCTACAACTCGGATCTCGCGAACAACCTCGGCAACTTGGCGGCCCGAGTCGCCACCGTCGTCGAAAAGAAGTGTGGCGGCATCGGCCCGAAGCCGAATCCTTCGTCACCGCTCGCCAAGATCGCCGCAGAAGCAGTGTCAGCTACCACTGCCGCGTGGGCGGAAGTGCAGCCAAGCCGTGCACTCGATGCCACGTGGTCGCTCATTCGTGCCACCAACTCACATCTCGAGCAGAACGAGCCATGGAAGATAGAGCCCGGTGCGACTGTCGACGAAGTGATGGGCGACGCACTCGAAGCCCTGCGCATCGTGACCATCCTCGCCAACCCTGCACTTCCCAACACCACACAGGAGATCTGGTCGCGCATCGGCCTCACAGGAAACGTGAACGAACTGCGCATTCCTCGCGATGTCGCCTGGGGCGGCTACCCGGGCGGCACGAAAGTAGTCAAGGGCGATCCACTATTCCCACGCAGGTAATGCCATGACGATCACTTGGATCGACACGCACTGTCACGTCTACGACGACAAGATGGAGAACGACGATCAAGTGTCGATCGCGCAAGCACGCGAAGCAGGTGTGCAGAAAATGATCGTGATCGGCACTGATCTCGACACGACACGTAGTGCCATCGACATCGCTTCACGCCACGACGGCGTGTGGGCGACGGTTGGACTTCACCCGCACGACGCGAAGAATGGTCTCGACGGTTTGGCCGAACTGATCGACGATCCGAAAGTCGTAGGCATCGGCGAGTGTGGCCTCGACTATTACTACGACCACTCCGACCGCAAGGAGCAGCGCGAGATTTTCGCCGCGCAAATCTCCTGGGCAAATGAGCGCGACCTACCGCTCGTCATTCACACGCGTTCTGCGTGGGACGACACCTTCGACGTATTGGATGCGTGCGGTACTCCTCGTCGCACCATCTTTCACTGCTTCACCGGCGACGTCGACGAAGCACGCAAGTGCGTCGACCGTGGCGCTTACCTGTCGTTCTCGGGAATCGTCACGTTCAAGAACGCCGACGACATTCGTCGCGCAGCGGCGTGGTGTCCGAGTGATCGTCTGCTCGTCGAAACCGATGCTCCATTCCTCGCACCTGTTCCACATCGCGGCAAACCGAACACTCCGGCGCTCGTTCCCGTGGTCGGGGCCTTCGTCGCCGAGATTCGTTCCATCGGTGTGGAGGAATGCGCAGAGATCACCACGCGAAACGCATGCCTTGCGTTTCCGGGAATCGCTTCGTAGCGTTTTCTCGATGGCATTGTCCGTGTACGAGCGCCGCAGGGCGACGGTGCTCGCCGTCGTCACCGTGGTCGTACTCGGGCTCGTCTGGGGCAACCGCGGTGGCGATAGTGCAACCACTGCCGAAGCGATTGCGACCACCACCACATCGGTACTTGTCGACGAATCGATTCCTGATCCCGTCATCCTCGGCGGGCCCACCCCACTTGCTCCCAGCGGATCCGCGGCGATCGCCTATCCCGCGGTGAACCCGAATGAAGAGACCGGTCTCGCCACCTTCAGCAACCTCGGCTACACCCAGACGCCGGTGTGTTACTCCACCGTTGTGCCGGCGGGTGCAAGCGTGACCGTGACCAACGTGAACAACGGCCGTACCGTGAAATGCACGAGCGTCTACAGCCTGCTCGTGCCAGCGGGTATGGACATCATGTTGCACTCCTCGTTGTTCACCAAGATCGCCAACCTGATCGATGCCCCCATTCCGGTGAAGATCAGCTGGTGACGCACTCTCGCCAAGAAATCACCCGACTTCTCGAGTCGCGCGGGCTCGCGCCGCGCCGGGCATTCGGCCAAAACTTCGTCGCCGATCCCAACACCGTGCGCCGAATCGTGCGCTTGGCCGACATCTCTTCGAACGACAAAGTGATCGAAATTGGCGCAGGCCTCGGCTCACTCACCTTGGCCATCGCAGAAACTGGCGCCCGTGTGATCGCCATCGAAATCGATAACGGTGTGGTGGAAGTGCTGCGCGAAGTGGTGAAGCATCTCCCGAACGTGGAAGTGGTGCACGGCGATGCACTCACCCTCGACTGGGCGGAACTGACAGGCTCAACCTCGGGATGGCACGTGGTGGCGAACCTCCCCTACAACGTCGCCACACCACTCGTCGCCGACATCCTCGACGATGTGCCGTGGGTGGACCGACTGTTCGTGATGGTGCAACGCGAGGTTGCGGATCGCTTCGTCGCTCAAGCGGAGGACGATGCCTACGGTGCGGTCAGCGTGAAGATCGGCTACTGGGCAACTGCACGAATCGTCGGTGACGTGCCGGCCACGGTGTTCGTACCCAAACCGCGGGTCACCTCTGCGCTCGTCGACATCCGCCGCCGTGAACGGCCAGCGATCGACGGCGTGAATCCGCAGGAACTGTTCGCCCTCGTGCGCAGTGGTTTTGCTCAACGACGCAAGATGCTGCGCCGCGCACTCAGCGGAATCGTCGAAGCATCCACGTTCGAACGCGCGGGCATCAATCCCGAGAGTCGCGCAGAAGATCTCGACGTGCAAGCGTGGGGCAGGCTGTGCGCAGCCATGAGCCAGTCGTGATCACCGTCAACGCCCAAGCCAAACTCACCGTCAGCCTGCAAGTGACGGGCGTGCGCAGTGACGGCTACCACGAGATTGATGCGGAGATGACCTCGCTCGAACTCGCCGACGTCGTCACCATCGATCCCAGCGGTACCGGCCTCGTCTTCGATGGGCAATTCAGTTCGGGCATTCCGATCGACGACGACAATCTCGTCGCACGCGCACTTCGTCTCGCCGGCAAAACGGCACATGTCACCGTCACCAAGAACATTCCGCACGGTGGCGGGCTCGGTGGCGGCTCGGCAGATGCGGCGGCGATCCTTGCTTGGGCCGGCTTCGACGATCTGGAGCGAGCCAGCAGACTCGGCGCCGACATTCCGTTTTGTCTCATCGGTGGACGCGCTCGCGTGCGCGGTATTGGCGAGATCATCGAGCCACTTCCATTCGCGGCACGCGACTTCACCCTCGTCATCCCGCCGTTCGGCGTGTCCACCCCCGCGGTGTATCGAGCGTGGGATGCACTTCCTGCTTCACAGCAGCAGCTTGGCGTGAACCATCTGGAACGAGCAGCCCTCGAAGTCGAGCCGCGGCTCGTCGAGTGGCGCGAGAAGATTCAACGCGCAAGCGGAATCGAGCCGGTTCTCGCAGGAAGCGGTGCTACGTGGTGGTTAGCGGGAAGTCACCCGACATTGGGCGATGAATTGGGCGACGCGCGCGTGGTGGTGACGAAAAGCGCTTACTTGCGGCGTTGATGACGGGTGCGGCGAAGCATCTTCTTGTGCTTCTTTTTGCGCATTCGCTTGCGGCGGCGCTTGACCAGTGAACCCATAACGACGGGTCACGCTAGCGGGCAGCTCGCCAAAATCAGCACTCGCGTTGGATACGGTTGAGTCGTCGCTCCGGGGTCGTTCAATGGCAGGACAGCGGGTTTTGGTCCCGCTTATAGGGGTTCGAGTCCTCTCCCCGGAACCACACCTCTTGGAAGCCGTCCGCGTCATTCGTTCTATGCTGGCGAACGGCGCAGGAGGGTGGCTCGGGGAATGAACAAGACGATCGACAAGGTCACCACGAAGCGAATGGCCCTCTACACGGGCCGTACCCACCCCGAGCTCGCTGAAGAAGTGGCCAAGCACCTCGAGGTGCAGTTGGGCGAAGCAAACATCGTCGAGTTTTCCAACGGCGAGTTGCGTCCTCGATTCGGCGAAAGCGTTCGCGGTGGCGATGTCTTCGTGATGCAGACGCATTGTGCTGCAAATGGTCGAAGCGTGAACGACTCGATCATGGAGCAGCTGATCATGATCGACGCCGCGTACCGCGCATCTGCCAAGCGAGTCACGGCGGTGTGTCCCTTCTACGGATATGCGCGTCAAGATCGCAAGGCCGAAGGTCGCGAGCCAATCACTGCACGTTTGCTCGCCGACATGTTCAAGGCAGCCGGATCGAAGCGCATGGTCTCGATCGACTTGCACAGCGGACAGATCCAAGGATTCTTCGAAGGTCCGGTGGACCACCTGACCGCAGTTCCCGTGCTCGAGGACTACGTACGTAAGAACGTGAAGAACGGTCTCGTCATCGTGTCACCAGATGCCGGTCGCGTGAAAGTTGCAGAGCGTTTCGCTCAGCACCTCACCGATATGAACGCCGACGTCGCATTCATCAACAAGCGTCGTCCAAAGAACACCACGAACGTGGCCGTCGCCAAGGAAGTCATCGGTGAAGTCGAGGGCCGCTTGTGCATCCTCACCGACGACATGATTGATACCGGCGGCACGATCGTCTCCGCAGCCGAGTTGTTGATGGACCGCGGCGCCAAGGAAGTGTGGGCCATGGCGACACATGGCGTGCTCTCCGGCCCCGCAATCGAGCGTCTCGAAAACTCGCCCATCACCCGAGTGGTGCTCACCAACTCGCTCCCGTTGCCCGAAGAGAAGCGGATCGCCAAGATCGAGGTGCTCTCGGTAGCCAAGATCCTCGCTGACGCCTTGTCCGCGGTGTTCGACGAGACCAGCGTGAGCGACCTCTTCGGCGGCGAGAACCAGGCCTAGGCCACCCTCTTCACCTGTCTCGGCCCGGGCTGAGGTGCCCGGTCCGGCGGTACACTGCCAAGCCGCTACAAACGCAGATCTCGCTGGGAGACAGCACATGCCCACCATCTTGAAGACACAAAGTGGCCGTCAGGCCGGAAGCGCCTCGTCGCGCCGCCTGCGCCGTGAGGACCACATTCCCGCCGTCATTTACGGCCATGGCATGACCCCGGTGTCGATCACCGTCGAGCGTCGTGAGTTGCGCGTCGCGCTCTCCGGCCCCGCTGGCGTGAACACCATTCTCGAACTCGAAGTCGAAGGTAAGTCGTACCCCGCAATCGTCAAGGACATGCAGCGCGATCCAGTACGTCGCACCGTTGCGCACATCGACTTCATGCAGATCGATTTGAGCGAAGAAATCGTGATGGCCGTGCCGGTGCACCTCAAGGGCACCGCGAAGGCAGTCGTTCAAGAAGGTGGTCTCGTCGACCCAGCAGTGGACCGCATCGAAGTGCGCGCCGCCGCCAACAACATTCCGAACGAGATTCTCATCGACGTCACCAACATGTCGATGAACGACGTCATCCGCCTCGGCGATATCGAGTTGCCCGCTGGCGTGAAGGCGGTCGCTGATCCCGATCTCGTGGTCGTCACCGTGCTCTCCACCAAGGTGGAAGCTGCCGCCCCGACTGCTGCTCCCGCCGAAGGTGCCGAAGGCGCCGCCGCCGCTCCTGCAGCCGAAGGTGGCGAAGAGAACAAGCCGGCCTCCTAGCCCTCATGGCGCTGTTCGGTCGCTCCAAGCGACTCGAGCGGCGAGGCACGCCAATCGATGCCCTCGTCGTCGGGCTCGGAAATCCCGGTGCGAAGTACGACGGCACGCGTCACAACGTTGGCTTCGACACGATCAACGAACTCGCCAAGCGACTCGGCGTGCATCTCAAGTCGGCACGCGATCGTGCATTGGTCGCCGAGGCACGCCTTGGCGACAAGCGCATCGTGCTCGCAATGCCCACCACGTTCATGAACGAGTCGGGTAACGCAGTCGGTCCCCTTGCGCGGCGTTACGGAATCGACGAAGCAACCCGAATCATCGTGGTGCATGACGAACTCGACCTCGAGCCGGGCATCGTGCGTGTGAAGGCAGGCGGTGGTCTGGCCGGTCACTACGGATTGCAGTCGATCACCGAGCATGTTCATTCGCAGGACTATCTGCGTGTGCGCATCGGTGTGGGCAAGCCACCCTCGAAGGAGCTCGGCGGAAAACACGTCTTGGCGAAACTCACGGGCGAACCCCGACGAGTGCTCGATGAAGCGGTCAGCCAAGCAGCCGATGCCGTGCAAGTGATCGTCGAATCCGGCCACGACGTGGCGATGCAACGCTTCAACGGTCGCTGAGCCGTGGCGAAAGGCGCGTCTCAGCCACACGTGGGTAATGGGCCACGGGTCGGCAAACAGTTCGGCGTATTGCGCCCGGTAGCCCACGCATTGGCCATCGATCCCGCACTTGAGGCGCTCGAACTAGACCCATCGGGAATCATCGCGTGTGCCGAAAACGTGCGACCAGCGCTCGTCGCCGCGCTCGGGCTTCGCCATCCCGAGCGCACGATCATCGTCGTCACCCGCACTGGCACTGCGGCACAGCTGTTACACGACGACCTGCTGCACTACCTCGGCAGTGACGACGCACTGCTCTTCCCCGCTTGGGAGACGCTCCCCTTCGAACGAATCAGCCCCGCGATCGAGACGATGGGGCGACGCCTCGAAGTGTTGTGGCGCATTCGCGGCGAACGACCGCCGCTCGTCGTCGTGGCCTCCATCCGTGCGCTCTTGCAGAAACTCGGCCCAGGCGCAGAAACGTTCGAACCGATCGAAGTGGTGCGCGGTTCCGAAGTCGATGCAGATTCATTGCTCACCCGACTAGTCGGTGACGGTTACCGGCGCGAACAAGTGGTGGAGCATCGCGGTGAAGTAGCGCGGCGCGGTTCGATCATCGACGTCTTCCCCTCGACTGCAGATGCGCCGATTCGCATCGACTTGTGGGGCGACGAAGTAGATCGCCTCGCCACCTTCAACGTCAACGATCAACGCAGTACCGCGGACCTCGATCGGGTCACGATCTACCCGGCACGCGAGTTGCGTATCGACGAAAACGTGATGGCCACCGCAGAGTCGCTCATGGCGAGTGAACCGTGGGGGGTGGAGCATTGGGATCGATTCGCACACGGCGAAACCTTCGAAGGAATGGAGAGTTGGCTGCCGTGGCTCGCGGGTGACGATCGCTTGCTCACCGATGTGATCGGCGAACGACGAGGCAAGAACGGCGCGGTGGTGTTCGTCGAACAACGACGAGTGCTCGAGCGTGCCACCGACTTGATCGCCGAGGAAGACGACCTTGCCAAAGCTCTCGCTTCCACCTGGAAACGCGCGAGTGATTCCCCGTTCCCCCGTTTGCACCTCGAACCCGAACGACTCATGGCTCACTCGTCGGGAACCTCCTCGATCCTGCTCTCCCCGATCGCCGAAGCACCCGACACGCCATCGATCTCTTCCAGTGCTTGGGGCGTGGTGACTGGCGACATCGAAGCCACTGCTTCGCGCGTGAATGAAATGCTCAGCGAAAAGTGGACGATCGTTTTCGCCGCCGATGGTGAAGGAACCGCCGATCGTTTGATCGAGGCATTCCGGGAACATGGCGTGACGATTCGTCGACGCGATTACACGTCGACTGATGACCTTGGCGGTGGAGCAAGCGTGGTGGTGGCCCCGCTCAACAACGGATTCCTACTGTCGCAACTACGTGTTGCCGTCGTCGCGGAATCGGATCTGACTGGTCGACGCCGAACCAGGCGCACACCGCGCGTGAAGCGCACGAATGCAGCGTCTGTCTTCGAAGATCTCAAGCCGGGCGACTACGTGGTGCACCATCACCACGGCGTCGGTCGTTACGAGGGAATGGTCAAACGCGCAATTGGCGACTCCGAGCGCGATTATCTGTTGATCGCCTACAAAGGCGAAGACAAGTTGTACGTGCCCACCGACCACATCGACTCCGTGCGTCAATACGTGGGTGGCGAAACGCCAACTCTGCACAAGCTCGGCGGTAGCGACTTTGCGCGCACGAAGAGCCGCGTGCGCTCGGCTGTCCGCGAAATTGCCCAGGAACTCGTCGTGCTCTACCAACGGCGAGTGAACGCACCAGGTCACGCATTCGCCCTCGACACGCCGTGGCAAAACGAGATGGAAGCTGCGTTCCCCTACGTGGAAACGCCGGACCAACGCGAAGCGATCGAAGCCGTGAAGCACGACATGGAGACGAGCGTGCCGATGGATCGACTCGTGTGTGGCGACGTGGGGTTCGGCAAGACGGAAGTCGCGGTGCGTGCCGCGTTCAAATGCATCCAGGACGGCAAGCAGGCAGCCGTGCTCGTTCCCACTACTTTGCTCGCTTCGCAGCACGGCATCACGTTCCGCGAGCGGTTCGCTGGCTATCCCATTCGCGTCGAGGTGTTGTCACGCTTCCTCACCAACGCAGAGGCGAAGAAGGTGATCAAAGGTCTGGCCACCGGCGAGATCGACTGCGTGATCGGCACACACCGACTGCTTCAAGAAGGCGTCGTGTTCAAGGATCTCGGGCTGCTCGTCGTCGACGAGGAGCAACGCTTCGGCGTGCAGCACAAGGAAGCGATGAAGAAGTTGCGCACCAATGTGGACGTCCTCACGTTGAGCGCCACGCCCATTCCGCGCACACTCGAAATGAGCCTGGTCGGGATCCGCGACCTCTCACTACTGCAAACTCCGCCTGCGGATCGCCAACCGATCCTCACGTTCGTCGGCGAGTACGACGAACGCGTCGCCACCGAAGCAATTCGACGGGAGTTGTTGCGCGACGGCCAGGTGTTCTGGGTGCACAACCGTGTGCAGTCCATCGAGGATCGCGCCCGCGAGTTGCGCGAGCTCGTGCCTGAGGCGCGTATTGCCGTAGCCCACGGCCAGATGGACGAGTCGACTCTCGAGCGCACCGTCGTCGACTTCTGGGAAGGCAAGTTCGACGTGCTCGTCTGCACCACGATCATCGAGAGCGGCATCGACATGCCCACGGTGAACACGCTCGTCGTCGAACGAGCGGACTTGCTCGGCCTCGGTCAGATGCACCAGTTGCGTGGACGCGTTGGTCGAAGCGGTTCGCGCGCTTATGCGTACCTCTTCCATCCGCGGGGCCGAGCGCTCGGCGAAGAGGCATACGAGCGCCTGAAGACGATCGGGGAAACCACCGATCTGGGAAGCGGATTCAAGATCGCGATGCGCGACTTGGAGATTCGCGGTGCGGGCAACCTTTTGGGTGAAGCGCAAAGTGGTCACATCGCAGCCGTGGGTTACGACCTGTATTGCCAACTCGTCACTGAGGCCGTCGCCGAGATGAAGGGCGAGGAGCCACAGGCACTCGTCCCCGAACTGCGATTGGACGTGGCCACCACCGCTCACCTACCAAACGACTACGTGCCGAAGGAAGAGATGCGACTCGACGCATACCGCCGACTCGCCCAGGTGCGCACGATGGACGACGTGGAAGACATTCGTCGCGAATGGCTGGATCGATACGGCCCACTTCCTGCACCGGCAGAAGAGTTGATCGAAGTGGGTCGCCTGCGTGCGGAATGTCACCGCATCGGAATCAGCGAACTCTCCGTGCAGGATGCGCGTGCACGAATCTCCCCAATCACGTTGAAGGCAAGTGCATCGATGCGACTCTCACGTTTGGCACCGAGCTCGAGGTACGACGAGAAGACACACACCCTGCAGGTTCCACTTCCACGATCGAAGGATCCACGCAAACCGGAACATGTGTCGTTCCTCGTCGGCTTTCTCGCCGAACTGATCGAAACCTCCAACTAGGCTGTGACGGTGCCTCGCCTCATTCGCAAGTTCGGCATCGTCGTCGCTGCCACGGTTTCAGTCTCTTTTCTCGCCGGTTGCGGAGAAATCATGCAAAACGACGCCATTTCGATCGGTGGCTCAGCGGTCTCCGAGAACTACGTAGAGACGATCATCGAGCAACTCGCAGCGGTCGACCAAGTGCAGCTCGTCGATGGTCGACTCGAAGGCGACGCCTTGCGCTCCGTGCTCACGGCGATCCTGCGCAACCAGGCCACGCACGAGTTCCTGCAAGCCAACGACGTAGTGGTGACCGATGAGGAGCGCGATCAAGTCGTCACGCAATACCAAGAAGATCCGCAGTTCGCCCAGATCGGTACGGAACTGCAGGAGTTGCTGATCTC
>CAZZJH010000019.1:2912-7710 GCA_964654335.1 uncultured Acidimicrobium sp. | reverse complement strand
GTATACCAAGAGCAGTTCGACAACGACTTCGTCATCGGTGCACTGAAGGCCCGCGCCGGAACTCCGAGTGATCCCGTGAAGTCGAGCTTCGGATACCACATCATCTTCATTCGTCCGTTCGACGAAGTTGCCGACTCGATCGAGAAGTCGATCGCCGAACAACCCGGTCAGTACCTGCTCTCCGGTTACCTCGCCACCTCGAAGGTCACCGTCGCGTCGCGCTTCGGACGATGGGATCCGAGCGTCGGCCAGATCGTCGCCAACTGAACTTGACGGGACGAATCGTCGTCGTCGGGCTCGGCCCAGGCCCCACAGAACTCCTCACCGCGGCGACACTCCGCGAAATCGAGCGAATCCCCCGTCGCTTTCTACGCACGGCACGTCACGAATCTTCCAGCGTGGTCGCTGATGCCACCACCTTCGATTCTCTCTACGAAACCGTTGAAACGTTCGATGCCGTGTATCGCCAGATCGTCGAGAAACTCGTGTCGGCTGCAACCGAACACGGCGAAGTGTTGTATGCGGTGCCGGGTTCACCGTTCGTTCTGGAAACCACGGTGCAGTTGCTGCTTGCCGATGATCGCGTCGATGTGACCGCGCTTCCCGCAATGAGTTTCCTCGATCGAGCATGGGCACTGCTCGGCATCGACCCCGTGAACTCAGGCGTGCGACTCGTGGATGGCCACCGGTTCTTGGAGCAGGCTGCCGGTGAGCACGGACCGCTGCTCGTGGCTCAAGTTCACGACAAGTGGGTGATGTCGGACATCAAACTCGCTTATGAAGACGCAACGGGAGAAGAAGAAGTGATGATCCTGCACCACCTCGGTCTCGCCGACGAGCGACTCATTTGCGCCACATGGCAAGAACTCGACCGAGTTCACGAACCGGATCATCTGACGTGCCTCTACATTCCCCGTTTGGCCCACCCCATCGCGGGCGAGATGCAACGTCTGCACCGACTCGCGCGCACGTTGCGCGAGCGCTGCCCTTGGGATCTTGAACAGACTCACCATTCGCTGATCAAGCACCTCGTCGAAGAGACCTACGAAGTGGTCGATGCCGTGAACGCACTGGACCCCGAAGATCCCGCTACCGACCAGGAGCTGATCGAGGAACTTGGCGACCTTCTCTACCAAGTGGAGTTTCACGCGACGATCGCCGAACAAGAAGGCCGCTTCACCATGAGCGAAGTCGTGAACACTCTGCACGACAAACTCGTTCGTCGTCACCCCCACGTCTTCGGTGACGTGCAGGCAGACACCGCAGACGACGTGGTCGACACCTGGGATTCGGTGAAGCGCACCGAACGCGGAGAGTCGGCTTCGATCTTCGATGGCGTCGCCAAATCGGCACCGTCGCTCTCCTACTCACAGAAGGTGCAAAAGTGTGCCGCTGGCGTGGGCTTCGATTGGCCCGATCACCAAGGCGCACTCGACAAGATCGTCGAGGAGTCCAAGGAACTCGGTCAAGCGACGGAGGCCGACGCGATCGAAATGGAGCTCGGCGACCTGTTGTTCAGTGTCGTCAACGTTGCTCGGCATCTCGGTGTCGATGCGGAGTCGGCGCTGCGCCGCTCTACCGACAAGTTCCGGCGACGATTCGAAGAGGTGGAACGGCTCGCACGTTCACGCACTCTCGAGATGTCCGCATTGACGTTGGACGAACTGGACCAACTGTGGAACGAAGCAAAGGCAAATCTCGACCACTGAGTAACTTATGGCGATGAGCAAAATCGTCGGCGTCACTGGTCTCGAAGTTCTCGACTCGCGAGGCAACCCCACCGTGGAAGTCACGGTCACCCTGCAGTCCGGCGCGACAGGTAGCGCGATGGTTCCCTCGGGCGCTTCAACTGGTGAACACGAAGCAGTCGAATTGCGCGACGGCGGTGCTCGTTACCTCGGCAAGGGCGTGACGAAGGCAGTCGAAAACGTCAACGGCGACATCGCCAAGGCGCTCGTCGGTATGGACGCGAGTGATCAGGCGGCTGTCGACAGGAAGATGATCGATGTCGATGGAACTCCGAACAAATCGCGACTCGGGGCAAACGCCATACTCGGAGCCAGCTTGGCAACGAGCAAAGCTGCCGCGCTCGAAGCGGGAATACCGCTCTATCGCCACGTCGGCGGATCACAAGCCTGCGTGCTCCCCGTACCGATGATGAACGTGTTGAACGGTGGCGCTCATGCGGACAACAACGTCGACTTGCAAGAGTTCATGGTGATGCCGATCGGTGCGCCGTCATTCAGCGAAGCATTGCGTTGGGGCGTGGAGACGTATCACACGTTGAAAAAGATCCTCGGCAAGCGCGGCATGGCCACTGCGGTGGGCGACGAAGGTGGCTTCGCGCCGAATCTCGAGAACAACGAAGCAGCGATCAAGGTGCTCGTCGAGGCGATCGAGGCAGCAGGCTTCAAGCCCGGCACCGACATCGCCATTGCCCTCGACCCGGCGATGAGCGAGCTGTACCGCGACGGCAAGTACCACCTCGAAGGACGATCGTTTGCAGCGGGCGAACTCGTCGAGTGGTGGGTATCGCTCGTCGACCGCTACCCCATCGTCTCAATCGAAGATGCAATGGCCGAGGACGATTGGGATGGATGGAAGGCATTGAGTGATGCGCTCGCCAGCCGCATCCAACTCGTCGGCGACGATCTGTTCGTCACCAATGCTCAGCGTCTGCAGATGGGCATCGAACGCGGTGTGGCCAACAGCGTGCTCGTCAAAGTGAACCAAATCGGCTCGCTCACCGAGACGCTGGAGACGATCCATCTCGCCAATACCAAGTCGTATTCGAGTGTGATGAGTCACCGCAGCGGAGAAACCGAAGATTCGACGATTGCCGATCTCGCCGTGGCCACGAACTGCGGCCAGATCAAGACAGGTGCACCCGCACGCAGTGATCGCGTGGCCAAGTACAACCGCTTACTGCGAATCGAACATGAACTCGGCGCACATGCACGCTTCATCGGGCGAAAGGCACTGGCACCTCGCAAGGGGTGATTGCCACCACCACAGGGCCGGCGACGGCCACAATTGTCGGGTGAGCGACACCGACCTGCATGTCCTGCCGAACCGTCGGTTACGAATTGCAGCGCGCCCTGTCGGCATCGCAATGGTGGTGTCGCTCGTGGTGATGCTGTTCGTCTTTCCCGTGCGCACCTGGATGAACCAGCGCGAGATGCTCGCTGAGAGACGAGCCGAATACGCCGCCTACGAAGACATCGTGGAGAACCTGCAGGATCAGATCACCTATCTGCAATCCGAACAAGGTCTGCGCGACGCGATTCGCACCCAACTCGGATTCCTCGCACCAGACGAACGTCGAGTTCCATTGATGGCCGCTCCGGAACTCTCGGCCGCATTCCCCGAGCGATGGCCCTACACCATCGTCTCCTCGATGATGTTGGTACGCACGTTGCAGGCCACGGAGCGCGCCATTCAGGGCGAGATCACACTCACGCCACTCGCTCCCTGACGAGCCACTTCAGTAGCGTCTAGTCGTCGAAAGGCGACTCGTGACAGGCAGCATTCTCGGCAACCGTGTGTTGCGCAAGGAAGATCCAAAGTTCCTCACGACCGGTGGTCAGTACGTCGATGACCTACTGAACGAACCGCTCCTAGCAAGTGCGGCACATGTCACGTACGTCCGCTCGACTGTCGCCCACGGGCGAGTTCTTTCGATCGACACGAGCATCGCCGAATCGATGGATGGCGTGATCGCAGTGTTCACTGCCGAGTCACTCGGCCTGCAGCCAGAGAACGCCACGTACAACCCAGCCGCCAAACGCACCTTGCTTGCCGGCGACAAAGTGCGCTTCGTGGGTGAACCGATTGCAGCAATCGTCACCGAACGACCAGAGCAAGGCGAAGACGCTGCCGAGCAAGTGATCGTTGACTACGACGTTCTCGAAGCGGTCATCGACATCGAAGCCGCGATGGAAACGGACACGCTCATCTTCGAGGACATCCCGAACAACGTGGTGTTCGACACCGCCGCCATCGGCATGCCCGACATCACCGGCGACTCGTTCTTCGACGGTTGCGACGTCGTCATCGACGGCAGGTTCGTCAACCAACGCGTTGCTCCTTGCCCACTCGAAGTTCGCGGCTGTGCAGCCACTTGGCACGACGGTCGCCTCGTGCAGTGGACCTCCACCCAACACGCCCAAGGCGCACGCACGAACATCGCCAAAGTGAACGGCATCGATGAATCACTCGTTCGAGTGATCACTCCGGACGTCGGCGGTGGCTTCGGCGCCAAGATTGGCACGTACCCGGAGGAGGTATTGCTCGGCTCGTTGGCCAAGCACGTGGGCAGACCGGTGCGTTGGCGCGAAACGCGTAGTGAATCGATGGTGGCGCTTGGTCACGGACGTGCGCAGATTCAATACGTGCGAATCGGCGGATCGCGTGACGGCAGGGTGCAGGCACTTTCCGCGAAGATCCTCCAGGATTCGGGTGCGTGGGTCGATGTCGGCGCGGTGCTGGCTCCGTTCATGACTCGACCGATGTTGTCCGGCGTGTACGCGATCGACCGCATCGAGTGCCGCACGATCTCGATCGCCACCAACACCACCCCCACCGTCGCCTACCGCGGTGCAGGCCGGCCTGAGGCAACCGCGCTCATCGAACGCGCAATGGACTTGTTCGCGCACGAGCTCGGGCTCGACCCGGTGGACGTGCGCAGGAAGAACCTCATCGCACCGTTCGACGAACCACACACCACGGCAATCGGCCAGCAATACGACGTGGGCAACTACGAGAAGGCGCTCGACCTCGTGCTCGAGCGTGCCGACTA
>CAZZJH010000019.1:0-2812 GCA_964654335.1 uncultured Acidimicrobium sp. | reverse complement strand
AACCCCCTCGGGGCCAAGGGAATTGGCGAGTCAGGGACAATTGGCTCGACTCCGGCGATTCAATCCGCAGTGATCGATGCGCTGGCCCATCTGGGTATACGTCACGTCGACATGCCCGCCACTTCAGAGCGAGTCTGGCGTGCACTCACTAGCGTGAACGCGTGACAAACAGCTCCTCGAACTCTCCGATTCTCGCCGAGAACCTCACCCGCCACTTTGGCGAGGTGCGTGCGGTGGATGGAATCAACATGCAAGTCAATGCCGGTGAGATCTTCGGATTCCTCGGCCCGAACGGTGCAGGCAAGTCGACGGCGGTACGCATGTTGACGACGCTCCTTCGCCCCACTTCGGGTCGCGCGGTCGTCGCCGGCTTCGATGTTGCTTCTGAACCCGACGAGGTTCGCCGACGTATCGGCGTTGCCTTACAGGATGCCGCAATCGACCCGTTGATGACCGGAACCGAGTTGTTGCAGTTGCAGGCCGTGCTGTACGGAATCCCTTCCTCGCAAACCAAAGCACGCACGTCGGAACTACTCGAGCGCGTCGGTCTCACCGCAGCAGGTGACCGTCGCGTCGGCACGTACTCAGGCGGCATGCGTCGACGTCTGGATCTGGCGTTGTCGCTGATCCATCAGCCGACAGTGTTGTTCCTCGACGAGCCAACTACTGGACTAGACCCGATGAGCCGGCTCACGTTGTGGGAAGAAGTGCGCAGACTCAATCGCGAAGGCACCACGGTGTTGCTCACCACGCAGTATCTGGAGGAAGCAGACCAACTCGCTGATCGGATCGCGATCATCGACAAGGGCAAGATCGTGCGCGAAGGCAAGCCACAGGATCTCAAGGCCGAGGTGGGCTATCCGACACTCATCGTGAACGTGCAGAAGGACCACCAGGAAGCCGCTCGCAGCGTGCTCCTGCAATTCGGCGAGCTTCGGCCCACCGCAGAGGGAACTCTCGGAGTCGGTTTGCGTGACGGAGCGCAAGTGGTCACCGATGTCGTGCGCAAACTTGATGAAGCAAACGTGCATCTCATTCATCTCGAAGTCAACGAGCCCAGCCTCGATGACGTGTTTGCCGAAGCCACCGGTCATCGACTCGAGGGCGAACAGGCGTGAGCACCGCGCTCCAACCCGTCGCGGCCTCGCGCAGCTTCGGTCTCTCGCTGCGCCAGACACGTGCGATGGCGTGGCGTTCCACCAAGGAAACGTTCCGTCAGCCGGCCCTCGTGGGCCCGAGCATGATCTTCCCGATCTTCTTCGCCGCGCTCGGTGCGTCATCGTTCAGTAAGGCGACGAGCCTGCCGGGTTTCCCCAAAGTGGAATCGTTCCTCCAGTTCTCGCTGGCTGCAACGGTGGTGCAGGGTGTGTTGTTCGGTTCTGTTACTGGAGCTGCCGCACTGGCCACCGACATCCAGAACGGCTTCTTCGATCGCTTGCTTCTTGCGCCCACCAGCCGAACGGGCATCCTCATCGGCAGGTTGGCAGGCAGTGCAATCTTCGGTGCGGTACAGGCAGCGGCGTTCATCGCCGTGTTGTGGCCATTCGGCGCCAAGATCGAGTCCGGACTCGCGGGAGCGCTCGTCATGATCGTGAGCGGCGGAATCGTCGCCCTTGCCATCGGTTCGTTGATGTCGGCTGTGGCGATCAAGACGGCCTCTGCCGAAGCGGTGCAGGGTACGTTCCCTCTGCTGTTCATCCTGCTGTTCTTCTCCAGCGCATTCTTTCCGCGCGAGACGATGTCGGGGCTCTATCGCACCATCGCAGATTTCAACCCCATCTCGTATCTGGTCGAAGGCATGCGTGAACTCGTGCTCGTCGGTTTCAGTACTTCGGCAATGGCGAGGGCAATCTTCATTCCGGCAGCGATCTGTATGGTGGCGATCTTGATTGCCTTGCGACAGCTTCGAGTCAGGTTGGCTTCCCGATGAGCACGTTGCGCAGCGCCGGAGAGATTTCTTTGCGCAATCTTCGCGCAATCCCCCGACTTCCTTCGGCGTTCTTCCCCGCCTTGTTGATGCCGATCTTCACGATGATCGCGTTCTCGGGAACGTTCTACGCCGTCACCAAGATTCCCGGCTTCCCCACCGATCGCTCGATCAATTGGTACATGCCAATCGGCGTACTGTTCGGCTCCTCGTTCAGCGGTATCGGAATCGGGTTCACCACCATCCGCGACATCGAGACGGGTTTCTTCGATCGCTTGCGCATGTCGCCTGCGCCGCGCAGCGCGCTCATCGTGGGTCCGCTCTTCACGGCATGGATGCGCACGGTCATCTTGAATCTGATCGTCGTACCTTTTGGCATCGCACTTGGTGTGCGCTTCGAAGGTGGATTCCTTGCGGTACTCAGCCTGTTCGCTGCGTCGATCGGCATGTCCACCATGTCGCTTGGTTGGGGACTCGGGCTCGCTTACCGCTTCCGCGACATGCGGGCGGCAGCGATCATGCAGTTGTCGATCTTCATCGGCTTGTACCTCACGAGTGCCCAGATGCCACTCGAATTGATCAACGGATGGCTGTTCCACGTCGCCACGTACAACCCGATCACCTATGTCTTGTATCTCGCCCGACAAGGGCTCGTGCTCGATGGAACGTCGCACGACATGTCGTGGTCCAACACCTGGCCAGGCTTGCTCGCCATCGTGGTGCTGTCCGCTCTCGCTCTCGTGTTCGCGCGACGAGGGCTCGACAAACTCGACAAGTGATCGACCAGTCGTGAAGATTTCGCTCACCGTCAATGGTCAACAGCACACCTCAGAAGTAGAGCCACGCACTTTGCTCGTGCACTACATCCGAGAACACCTCGGCCTC
>CAZZJH010000018.1:0-25031 GCA_964654335.1 uncultured Acidimicrobium sp. | reverse complement strand
AGTTGTTGATGGCTCACGGACTGAAGGTTGGCACTTACACGAGTCCACATCTCGAGGATCTGACCGAACGCATTTCTCGTAACGGTGAATCGATACCTGAACAAGATTTCGCCGAGGCTGTGGCTGCTGTGGCCCGTGTAGAGGTGTTGGCCGGCGTACGACCGACCTATTTCGAGATTATGACCGCTGCTGCTTTTCGGTATTTTGCCGACGAAGCAGTCGATGTCGGCGTCATCGAAGTGGGAATGCTCGGTCGCTGGGATGCAACGAACGTCGTCCGTTCCGAGGTTGCGGTGATCACAAATATCGCGCTCGATCACACGGAGTTTGCCGGACCCACTCTGCAAGACATCGCTCGGGAAAAGGTGGGCATCTCCAAGCCAGCAAGTTCGTTGGTCGTAGGGGACGAAAACCCGGCCCTCGATCACATCTGGGGATCGGCCGAGCGAACCAAGTTGTTGAAGCGCGGCTACGACTTCGAGCTCATGGACAACCAGCTTGCAGTCGGGGGGCGACTGATCGATGTACGTACGTCTCGTCATTTCTACGAACAACTGCACGTTCCATTGCACGGTCGACATCAGGCCGACAACGCTTCGATCGCGCTGATGGCGGTCGAGGAGTTCTTCGACGCGCCAATTTCTGAATCAGTGGTGAACGAGGGGCTCGCATCTGTCGAAATGCCGGGACGGTTCGAGGTGATGGGTCACCAGCCACTTGTCATCATCGACGGTGCTCACAATCCTGCGGGAGCGGACGTTTGTGCTCAGGTTTTCTTCGAGGACTTCACGATCGCCGGCCGTCGAACCCTTGTCGTCGGCTCTCTGAGGGGACGAGAGCCAATCGACATGTTGTCTGCTTTACGAGCAGACGAATTTGATCGGGTCATCTGCTGCACCGCGCCATCTCCGCGAGCAGTATCGGCATCCGAGTTGTCGAAGACTGCGCATGCCATGGGCTGTGAGCGTGTGGACGTGGTGGAAGACGTGGCGGAGGCGTGTCGTCGCGCGATTGCGGACGCGGGCGGAGAAGATGCCGTGTTGATTGCAGGTTCGCTCTATGTCGTAGGTAGTGCGCGTGCCTATCTGCGCCGTAGCCTGTGACCTCGTGAGCACCAGAACCCTCGTACTTCTCAAACCAGACGCCGTCGAACGCGGACTGGTCGGCAATATCCTCAACCGTTTCGAAACCAAAGGTCTGCGACTTGCAGCCATGGAGTTGCGAACTCTCGACGAGGCGACACTCGAGCGCCATTACGAGGAGCACAAGGGCAAGGGTTTCTACGCGGAACTCGTCAAATTCATGTCGCGTGGTCCAGTCGTTGCGTTGGCCGTCGAGGGTCCGGAAGACACGTGGGAGATCGTGCGCGGGATGATGGGCGCCACCAATCCTCGCCAAGCGGCGCCTGGAACGATTCGTGGTGACCTCGGCACCATCTTCACCGAGAACTTGGTGCACGGTAGCGACTCCGCCGAATCGGCGAAGCGCGAACTTGGCATCTTCTTTCCGACGCTCAAGTAACGGCTTTACGAGAGGCGCCCCCATCACACGGGGCTCGCTCGGTAGCATTTTGGGCTATTCAGGCGTGGAACACGCCGAGGAGATCTTTTCATGGCTGGTGGTTCACTGACGCTCGGGCGAGACATCGCCATCGACCTCGGAACTGCCAACACGCTCATCTACGTGAAGGGCGCGGGAGTCGTTCTTGACGAACCATCCACCGCAGCCGTCGATGCCAAGTCGGGGCAGTTGGTGGCCGTGGGCTGGGAAGCCAAGCGCATGTGGGGGAGAGCCCCGAAGAACATTCGTCTGGTGCGCCCGCTCAAGGATGGGGTCATCGCTGATTTCGATGTCTGCGAAAAAATGCTTCGCCAGTTCATCCAGATGGTCAATCCGAATCGCTGGAACAAGCCGCGGATGATCATCGCCGTACCTTCCGATGTCACCGGGGTCGAACGTCGTGCCGTGCAGGATGCCGCAGAATTCGCCGGTGCTCGTCGCCCCGTATACATCATCGAAGAGCCGATGGCTGCTGCCATCGGCTCCGGTCTGCCCGTGCACCTGCCGAGTGCGAACTTGATCGTGGACATCGGAGGCGGCACCACGGAAGTGGCCGTCATCTCGATGGGTGGCATCGTCACCGCCCACTCGGCACGCGTGGCCGGTGACGAGTTGAACGAGTCGATCATCGCGATGTTCCGACGTGAATTCGGACTCGACATCGGCGAGAACACGGCAGAAGAGATCAAGATTCAGATCGGCTCGGCGTGGCCGTTGGCCGAGGAGCTCACCGCTGATGTGGGTGGGCGCGACGCCAAATCGGGATTGCCGCGAACCCATGCCGTCACGAGCGAACAAATTCGCACGGCCATGGAAGAGCCGATCCAATTGATCGTGGATGCCATCAAGGCCACGCTCGAGCGAACACCACCTGAATTGGCTGCTGACATCATCAACAACGGTTTGATGCTTTCTGGTGGAGGAGCGTTGCTCACTGGTTTGCCGGAACGAGTGACTGCCGACACGGGAATCGAAGCCCACGTGGCGGAGGATCCCTTGTTGTCGGTGGTGTATGGCTGTGGAATGACGCTCGACAACTTGGATGCGATGAAGGACATCGCTCGAACGTCGCACCTGGAATAGGAATCCCGGAACTCGCCGCGTGGCCACCTACTCCAGCAGTCGCAAACGTGCAGTGGTGTTGCTGGCGCTCAGCACGGTGATTTTGATCACACTCGACGTCCGAGGTAGTTCGAGCACGTCGGTCACGAGGGGCATCTTCTCCACCCTGTATCGACCGGTAGAGGGTGTCGCGCGCGTGGTTACCCGCCCGATCGGCAACGCGTGGAACGGCATCACTCAGTTCGATGATTTGACCAAGGAGAACGAGATTCTCCGGGAGAAGGTGGCCCAACAAGAAGGAGCTTCAGTGGCGGCTGCAGCATCCGTGCGCACCGCTCAAGAACTGCTCGCATTGAACGGACTGCCGACACTCGCGGGAATCAACTCGGTGACGGCGCAGGTGATCGGCGACTCACCGTCGAACTTTGCACAGACAGTAGAGATCAACCAGGGCAGCGATGACGGAATCAAGGTGGGAATGCCCGTGCTGAACGCGGCTGGACTCGTAGGGAAGATCACGCGCGTGTACCCGAATCGCTCGGTGTTGATGTTGATCACCGACCCTGAATATGCGTTGTCCGTGAAGATCGTGCGTCTTCCGGAGGAGTCAGAGCCCGTGGAAGTGGGTACAGGCGACACCACGACGACGACTACGACGACGATCGCGGCACCACCGACGACCTTGATTCCTGGCTTCACACCAGGCACGACGACGATCCCCAATCTGGTGCAACGTCCGGTCGTTTCGGTTCCATCATTGACGGTGCCACCGAGCAACGTCGAGTCCGTTCGTGAAACGGGTGTGCTCGAAGGTCGTGGGCCGACACGGACGCCGGTGGTTCGATTCATCGATTCATCACAACGCTTCGGATCGGTGGAAGTTGGTTCGCCGATCGTGACATCGGGAGGCTCGCTCAGTTTGGCCCCACCCGACATCGTTGTCGGCACGGTGTCACGGATCAACGAGCGACTCGGGACGGCAGGACCAGTACTCGAAGTGTCGCTCGTGGCAGATCTCTCGAATCTTTCATTCGTACGGGTCTTGCTCTATCAGCCATCGACTGAACAGCAACCAGCGGGTGGCGGTGCGACCGTGACGACGACCACGGTGGCTCCATGATCGTCCGACTGATTTCATTCGTCTCAAATCGTTGGACGCGCCTCGTGCTGGTGTCGCTCCTCCTGCTCGGCATTCAGACGACGTTGCTCAGCGACATGCGACCGTTCGGAGTGATGGTGCAGGCGATGCTCCTTCTGGTAGCCGCGTGTGGGGTGGTCTATGGATCCGAAGTTGGCGCAATTGCAGGTTTCGTAGTGGGACTCATGTACGACGGGGTGCTCGCTACACCGCTGGGACTGAGTGGATTGGTGCTGGGTGTGACTGGTGCCATCGCTGGAACCTTGTTGTATTTCTTGCGTGAGCCCACATGGTGGAGCAGGGTGCTTGCAGTAGGTGCGGTGAGCGTGGTGGGTGAACTGTTGTTCCCGCTGTTCCAGGCATTGATCGGAATCGAGGGATGGTTGCAGCCGCGGGCGATTCGAGTGGCGTTGGTGGTCGGAGTGTTCAACCTCCTGCTCGCGCCCCTTGCAATTGGCTTGTCTAGATGGACACTGAAAGAGAACCTGGGTAATTGACGATGGCAACTCAGCGTTCGCGGCTTCCACGAATCACGGTGCTTGGTCTCGTGGGGATCATTCTCTTCAGTGGTCTCGCCACGCGGATGTGGTTCCTTCAAGCGGTCCAGGCCTCGGAGGATGAGCAAACGGTCCTGGCGGTGCGCACCCGAACGATTCGTTTGTTGCCCGAGAGAGGGCGCATCTTCGACGTGAGGGGAAGGGTGGTGGCGGACAATCGTCGTCTCCTCACCGTGACGATCGACCGTGAAGTGTTGAAGGATCCCGAGGATCGGCTCGAGATGTTCCGTCGATTGTCGGGTCCTCTCGAGATGACGGTCGAGCAGCTGTTCAAGCGCTACGAGGACAAGCGTTATGGACCACTCGAAGCGCTGCCATTGAAAGACGGGGTGTCAGAGGAAGTGGCGCTGTACCTCTCGGAGCGGGCTGAGGACTATCCCGGTGTGTTCATCCGTGAGGATTGGCGACGTAATTATCCATTCGGTGCAGTCGGAAGTCACGTGATCGGTTATCTCGGTGCGATTCTCGAACGCGATCTCGCGTACTACCGCAGCATCGACTACGAACCAAACGAGCGGGTCGGTGGGTACGGGGTAGAGCAAACGTACGAAACGTGGCTGCGCGGCACACCCGGCTATGTGCGATACGAGGTGAATGCACAAGGCAAGTTGTTGCGCCTTCTCGAGCGAGTGGAGCCAATTGTCGGCAACGATCTGTGGTTGTCCATCGACATGGACATGCAGAAGTTCACGGAACAGGCTCTCGAATCGCAATTGGTTCTGCGACGACGAGTGGAAGCGGGCAACTACCGGCTCGAGGACGGAACGATCGACCCAGCGCGACCCGACCCCGTGTTCTACAAGTCGCCTGCGGGTGCGGCAGTGATGGTGAACTACGACACCGGACAACTCGTGGCGCTTGCCTCCTACCCGCGGTTCGACCTTCGTTGGTTCAACTCGGGAATCTCGAGCGACAAATTTGCCCAGTTGTTTCCGGTTACGGACGATCCTGACCTCTCGATCCTGGTCAATCGGGCAGTCTCAGGTCGGTACAACCTGGGCTCATCGTTCAAGCCGTTCGTCGCCTATGCGGGGTTGAACACAGGTCAGCTGATCGGTGGCGCGGAGTATGAGTTTTTCGACCGTGGTACGTACACCTTGGAGAGCATTCCGAGTAGCCGTTGCCAAGACGGTGTGAAGTGCGTCTTTCGTAACGCGGTTTGTCGTGCAACTGGGGCGCCGTGCCGTTACGGCCCCGTGAACGTCGAGGACGCGCTTGCTGTTTCATCAGACACGTTCTTCTACAAATTGGGTGAGCAGATCCTGACGGAGCGCGGTTATCAACCGATTCTCGAGCAGCAAATACGACTGTTTGGTTTTGGCTCACCGACCAACATCGACCTGCCCAACGAATTCGCCGGCACCGTACCAAGCAAGGCGCTGAAACAACGGATGGCCGAGACCGGTGCAATCAGCAAGGAGGAAGGCAAGGCCTACTACGTGGGTGACCAGATCCTCTTCTCGATTGGACAGGGTCTGATGTCAGCGACCCCGCTCCAGATGGCCAACGCGTACGGCGTGATTGGCAACGGTGGAAAGTTGATGCAGCCACATGTCGTGAAGGCGATTCTCGAGCCCGGCACTCCCGACAAGTCGCCTGGTTTGGCCGATCTCACCAAGATCGACGTCGTTCAGCGATTCGACAATCTTGAGCCAGAGGCCACCTTGAATATGCCTCCCGAAATTCGTGATCCGCTGGTTCGGGGGATGCAGCGAGTCATTCGTGGTCCTGGGGTGAATTACGATTTTTATCACAAGGCAACCGGCGAATTGCTCTTCAAGGGTTACCCATATGGCGATATGCCGATTGCTGGCAAGACGGGAACTGCACAAGGCTTTGGCAATTTCCCATGGAACGACTCGTCCGCGTTCGGTGCGTTCAGTCTCGATCCATCACAGCCATATTCCGCTTTCGCTTACTTGGAGAAAGCCGGCTACGGATCGCAAGCAGCGGCGCCGGTGGTGAAGTGCATGTTCGTAGCCGTGTCAGGTAACTACCGATTCGACGACCTGACTCCCGCGGATCCGCTGAATCTGGCGAGCACCCTCGTGGCACCACCGACTGGATTGCGAAATCCGTTGTGTCTTGCCGGTGGACGATCGGAAAACAGGGACTGATGCCGACCTTCGAGCGGTTCCGCAGCACGTCAATCAGTAGGTCGAGTGCAAAACGGATCGGGGAGAGCCTCGCCGACCCTGTTCGTAACATCGACTGGTTGTTGATGAGCGCCGCGATCGTTCAGGCGGTGATTGGTCTGTTCATCGTCTACTCGGCGACACATCTGCGTCTGGTCGACCAGAACTTCGATCCGTTCGTCTACACGCAACGCCAAGTCGTGTTCGTCATCCTCGCGGCCGTGGTGATAGCCGTGGTGATGACGGTTGGTCATGACTGGGTGCGCTCACAGGCCGCACTGCTGTATGCGGGAGTGTTGGTACTTCTCGTTTTGGTGCTCGTCGCAGGAGCGGTGCGAGGCGGTGCACGACTCTCTTTTGACTTGGGTCCAATTTCGCTGCAACCGGCGGAACTCGCCAAACCGATCGTGCTCGTCGTGGTGGCTGCATACATCGCAGACGCTCAACCCGACTCATTGGATTGGCATCACTTCGTCATGTCGCTCTATGTCGTGTTGATTCCTGTCGGTCTGATGCTGATCCAGCCCGATTTGGGGAGCGCCACCGTCTTGATCGCTGGTATTGCGGGATTGATGTACGTGGCAAATGCACGTCGGCGGTATCTGCTGCTCGTGTTGGGTCTCTCGGTTTTCACGGTGGCAGCCACCGTTCTCGCCATTCCGCGACTCCGCTATCAGCTCCGACGTTTCGATGCGTGGTTGAACCAGAACTCGTTGCGCGAGGACTTGCAAGAAATCGTGCTGCAGGTTCGTTTTGCCAAGCGAGCGGTATCCACGGGTGGATTCTTTGGCAAGGGTTACCTCGAAGGGCCGCTGACCAACGGCAAGTACATCCCCGTGCAGTTCACGGACTTTCCGTTCTCGGCAATCGGTGAGCAGTTCGGAATGATCGGCGGAGGGGTGGTGATCGCCCTGTTCGGTTTCATCCTGTGGCGAATCTGGAAGATTTCCCGAAGTGCCCGTGATCGCTACAGCCAGCTGTTGGCGACGGGAATCTTTGCGATGATGAGTTTTCAGGTGTTCCAAAACATCGGCATGACCCTCGGTCTGGTGCCGGTGAGCGGGCTGCCCCTGCCGTTCATCTCGTATGGCGGCTCCCACCTGGTGTCCACGGCGGTCATGGTGGGCTTGGCGCAGAGCATCCACATGCGCCGATTGGGCTAGGGAGGGTCAGCCCTCTCGGGCAACCCCGCCGATAGCCTTGATCCAAGTGATCGGGCGACTTGTCCGATCGAAGGTCGATCACGCGATGGCGATTCGGTCCCCAGGGGGCCTTGGCGCCGAGGCGCGTTGATGCCGAGAGCAAGGCCGTTGGCGGCGCTCGGCATGAGAGAAGGAACGAGCACATCATGAGCGAAGAGCACGCGGGGACCGCAGGTCCCGAGCGTCAGGGCACGCCCGAACGGTCGTCGGGCCCGGTGAAGAAGCGTCGTCGTGGACGTCGCGGCGGGCGCAACCGAAACAAGTCGGGCACAGCGAAGCAGCCGGTCAACCCATCGGGGAATCCAGACAGCGACCCGTCAGAACAGTCCGCGGTCGAGATTCCTGAACCTCCGCGCGAAGGTCGGATGGTTTCGCCCCAGGCCGCTAGTGATGCTCTCGTTCGAAAGCCCCAGATCGGCGACGTTCGTCCGGCGCCGGTGATGGCTGTTGCTCCAAAGCCCGAGAAACCGGCCGACAGGGAGAAGTCCGGCGGCGAAGGCAAGAAGAAGAATCGCCGAGGTGGACGACGCAATCGTTCCCGTCGATCTGGTCGAAGCGACTCTCCCGTCGATTCTGATGCCGAATTGATGGAGCGCCGCCGAGGCAAGGAGCGCAACGGCAAGGCCGTCGGCCGGTATCTGATGTGTGTGCAGGTTCGTCCGGAGTTCACGCAAGTGGCGGTACTCGAAGGCCGCAGCCTGATCGAGCACTACGTGTCGCGTCCAGCGGATGACGAAACCCAGATTCATGGAAACATCTACCTCGGCCGGGTACAGAACGTTCTTCCGGGAATGGAAGCCGCCTTCGTTGACATTGGTACGGCGAAGAACGCCGTGCTGTATCGCGGTGACGTGCAGTTCGACAAGGAAGACGTCGTAGAGCAGGGACCTAGTCCACGCATCGAGCAAGTGCTGCGTTCGCGCCAGCTGATCCTGTGTCAGGTGACGAAGAATCCGATTGGCGCCAAGGGTGGTCGTCTCACGCAGGAAATTTCACTTCCCGGACGCTTCGTCGTGCTGATCCCGGACTCGCGGACATACGGAATCTCCAAGCGGCTCCCCGAGTCGGAGCGTCGTCGCTTGCGCTCGATTCTCGACCGAATCAAGCCCGACGAACACGGCATCATCGTGCGAACTGCCGCAGAAAATGCAACCGAACACGAGCTCACCACCGACCTCACGCGACTCATCGAGCAGTGGGAGCAGATTCGTCAGGCTGCGACCAAGGCGTCGAGTCCCACGCTGTTGTACCGCGAACCACCACTTGCCGTGCGGGTGATCCGCGAGGAATTCAGCAGCGAGTATCGCGGAATCGTGATCGACGACCCCCAGTTGTATCGAGAAGTGCAGGATTACGTGCAGGCGTTCAATCCCGAGTTCGCGGATCGTGTCGAGATTTACGACGCCGGTGATCAGGGACTGTCACTGTTCGAGCAGCACCGTGTGCATGAGCAGGTACACAAGGCGCTCGACCGCAAGGTGTGGCTGCCCTCCGGGGGTTCGTTGATCATCGAACACACAGAGGCTCTCACGGTGATCGACGTGAACACCGGAAAGAACGTGGGTAAATCGAACCTGGAAGAGACCGTGTTCCACAACAACCTCGAGGCTGCCGACGAGATCGCTCGTCAGTTGCGACTTCGAGACATCGGCGGAATCATCGTCATCGACTTCATCGACATGGAGATCAAGGAAAACCGACGTCGGGTAGTGGAAGCGTTCAAAGACGCCCTGGCCCGGGACAAGACGAGGACCCAGGTGTTCGAGATTTCCGAACTTGGTCTCGTGGAGATGACTCGCAAGCGCATCGGAGAAGGACTGTTGACGAGTTTCGCCAGCACCTGCCCCGAGTGCGAGGGCCGAGGAATCACCCTCGACCTGTCGATGTTGGACTAGGAACCTCATGAATGGGGCAGCGAATCATTCGAATGCAGTTGGATGCCCTCGGGCAGCCCGTTAGGCTTGTGAGCCGTTATGTACGCAGTCATTGACGCCGGTTCCAAGCAGCAGAAGGTGGCCCAAGGCCAGCAGGTTCGTGTCGAGTTGCTCGACGCAGCCGAAGGCCAGGAAGTGAACCTCACGCCGTTGCTCCTCGTCGATGGCGCCACGGTGTTGTCGACTCCAGCTGAGCTCTCCAAGGTGAAGGTCACGGCCAAGGTGGTGGGCTTGACCGCTGGTCCGAAGATCAACGGTTTCACGTACAAGCGCCGCACCAACCAGCGTCGCCGCTTCGGACATCGCCAGAAGTACTCGCTCGTCGAAATCACCAAGATCGCGAAAGGCTGAACGATGTCAAAGACCAAGGGTGGCGGTTCAACCAAGAACGGTCGTGACTCCAATGCGCAACGTCTCGGAGTCAAGGTTTTCGACGGCACGAGCATCACTGCCGGCACGATCCTCGTTCGTCAGCGCGGCACCAAAGTGCATCCCGGTCTGAACGTAGGCAAGGGCAAGGATGACACGTTGTTCGCTCTCGAAGCGGGCAGTGTGAAGTTCGGTCAGCGTCGTGGCCGCAAGGTCGTCGACGTTCTTCCCGCCAACTGATTTCTGCCGCAAGGCGGCATGGTTTGAAGCGAGCTAGTTAACGTCGATTCCTTTGGGCAGTCGACTCGCATCCCACCCGAGCAAGAGCTCGCCCTGACGGCAGGCGAATCGGTCGGTCATCCCCGCGACGTATGCAACTGCAGCGTGCAGCGCAGTCGGACTGTCGGCGATCAATCCACCGTGATCGGGCAGAAGTGCGGGCGACTTCACGTAGTGCTCGACGAGCGCCTGGAGTAGATCGATCACCGACTTTGCTTGCCTTCTAGAAGCGTCACGCATGTAGATGCGTTCGTAATTGAATTGCCGGAAGTTGGCGAGCGCCTCTGCAACGTCGGCCTCCATGCTGATTCGGCCCGACCGTGAACTCGCCGACACCATGGCCCCAATGAAGGCGCGGAGTTGTGTCGAACGTGTCGTGCCGCAGCGCGACTTCACCGATTCGGGAAGCATGTCGGGGTACACGATCGAAGCGGAAACCGCATCTTCGAAGTCGTGACAGACGTAGGCGATGCGATCGGCCCACGACACCACTTCGCCCTCCGGAGTTTGCGGAGCTGGCCGCGACCATGAGTGATTGCGAATGCCGTCCAGCGTCTCGACGCAGAGATTGAGGGGAGCGAGTGTGACATCTGCTCCCCATGACGCGTGGTCGAAACCATCTTGGACATACGGGCTGAGTGCATCTTCGCTCGCGTGACCACCTGGGCCATGGCCGCAATCATGACCAAGCGCGATGGCCTCGGTGAGAGTTTGGTTGAGACCGAGAGCCCGCGCGACGGCAACGGCAACTTGGGCGACTTCTAGGGCGTGGGTGAGGCGTGTTCGTTGATGATCCTCTGGAAAAACGAAGACTTGTGTCTTCCCCGCCAGGCGACGAAATGAGCTTGCATGGAGAATGCGATCACGATCTCGCTCGAAGCAGGTACGGAAGGGATCCGGCTCCTCTTCGATCGCTCGATTTCCTGCACCAAAGGAACGAGTTGCAAGTGGCGCAAGATGTTCATGTTCAATGGCTTCGCGCCGCTCGCGATCGATCACGTCATTGGTTCCCGGACCCGCCCACGAATCACGATGTGCGAATCGGACCCCGGCCTCATGCTCGTGCCCATGCATCGTGCTGGCCCACGACACTGCGCGGCTCTGGTTCGTGCCTGGATTGGTGGGAGACATGTCTCCAAGTTAGGTGTGGGGTGCCGCAGTAGCCTGACAAGCCCCTATGAGTGCATTCGTCGACGAAGCCCAACTCAACGTTCGTGGCGGTGACGGCGGTTTCGGCTGTGTCAGCTTTCGCCGAGAGGGTCCTGTTGCTTTCGGTGGCCCCAACGGCGGCGACGGCGGCGACGGCGGTTCGGTATGGCTGGTTGCCGACCACAACGTGGCTTCGCTGTTGGCATTTCGTGACCATCCCCACCGGCGCGCCGGCGACGGGGTGAACGGGATGGGCAAGGACCTCCATGGTCGACGCGGGGAAGATTTGCTGGTGGCGGTACCCGAGGGCACCGTGGTCAAAGACATGTACACGGGCGAAGTGCTGGCAGATCTTGCCGCCCACGGGGCGCGATACTGCGCGGCACCTGGCGGACGAGGGGGACGGGGAAACGCCCGCTTCCTTTCGAATCGTCGACGCGCCCCGAAGTTCGCCGAGCAAGGCGAACACGGTGCCGAGCGGTGGCTGAAGTTGGAACTGAAGTTGATGGCCGACGTCGCTCTCGTCGGGTTCCCGAATGCCGGCAAGAGCACGTTCATCAGTGCGGTGTCAGCTGCCAAACCGAAGATCGCCAACTATCCCTTCACCACACTCGAGCCACACCTCGGAGTGGTGCGATTGGACGACTCGACCGAGTTCGTCATCGCCGACATTCCCGGGATCATCGAAGGAGCGAGTGAGGGCAAAGGACTCGGTCACCAATTCCTTCGGCACATCGAGCGTGCCCGTGTTTTGTGCATCTTGATCGACCTTGCACCGATGGATGAGATGCCTGCTGATGAACAGGAGCGCGTGCTGTTGCGCGAGCTCGGTCAATATCAACCCGAGTTGTTGGAGCGCCCTCACGTGACGGTGGGCACCAAGATCGACGTGGCGACTGCGGAGACGAAGGCCGCATGGAACGGTCATGTGATGTCTGCCGTGACGGGCGAAGGCGTGCGCCCCGTGCTCGGCGAATTGGCTCGCAGGGTGGCGGAAGCCCGAAGCCTCGTGAAGGTCGTGCCTTCAACCGTGGTGCTGCGTCCCGTTCCGGAAGGAACGCACGTGGAGAAGGTGGCGTTGAACGAGTTTCGTCTCCACGGCCGCGACGTGATGCGAGCAGTCGCGCTGAATGATGTCACGACGCCGGATGCGCTGAACTACATCGAGGAACGACTCAAGCACCTGGGCGTGCTGCGACTGTTGGCCAAGGCGGGTGCCGTCGAAGGCGCCACCGTGCACATTGGTGAGTTCAGTTTCGACTACGTACCGGAAGCCTCTTGAGAGCGGGGATGTGATGAGAGTCGTAGTGAAGATCGGCACGTCGTCGGTCACTTCTGAGACCGGCGCGATCAAGGACAGTGCGATCGCCTCGTTGTGCGCACAGGTGGCTGAACTGCGACGAGACGGTCACGAAGTGTTGGTCGTTTCTAGTGGAGCAGTGGCTGGTGGCGTGGACGCCCTCGGCATGACTGAACGTCCGACCGACACGTTGACGCTGCAAGCACTCGCCGCCGTGGGACAAAGCCGATTGATGGAGCGTTACAACACGCAGTTTCGAGAGCACGGGTTGATCGCTGCGCAGGTGCTGCTCACCCCCAACGACTTCATCGATCGACGTCAATACCTGCACGCTCGTGAAACGGTGGATCGTCTCCTCGCCTTGGGTTGCGTACCCGTGATCAACGAGAACGACGCCATTGCGGCAGATGAGATTCGTTTCGGAGACAACGATCGAATTGCGGCACTGTTGGCACACAGCGTTCAAGCAGACCTTCTCGTGTTGCTCACCGATATCGACGGTTTGTACACGGACGATCCGACGAAGAACGCCGATGCTCGGCTGGTGGAGATCGTGGCCGCCGATGACCCCCTGCTTTCCGTCAACGCGGGTGCGTCGGGAACGGCGCGTGGTAGCGGTGGAATGGCGAGCAAACTCTCTGCAGCCCGGATCGCCTCGTGGTCGGGTGTGCGTACTGTGATCGCAGAGGCAGGCAAGAGTGAAGTCCTCGCACTGGCAGTTGCGGGTGATCGATCAGTGGGAACCCAGTTCCAGCCCCACGATCGACAATTGTCTGCGCGCAAACTGTGGATTGCTTTTGCGGCACAACATGCCGGTGCGGTGTTGGTCGATGAGGGTGCGCGGCAGGCGTTGGTGCAACGGAACACGTCGTTGTTGCACGCTGGTGTCACCGAAGTGCACGGCGATTTCGTCGCCGGCGACACCGTCGAGATTCGAAGCGAGGACTCGGGTGAGGTGATCGCGCGAGGAATGGTCTCGGTGGATGCGGTCCAGGCAGGTGCTGCCGCCGGACTGCAGAGCATCGACCTGCCTGAAGGCGTGCCGAGCGAACTCGTTCACCGCGACGACTTGGTGGTCTTTCTCTCCAAGTAAAGACGTGCAGCATGGCGCAAGTCTTCGTCCCGCATGAGCGCGAGAACGAGTACGTACGCGGCAATGCCAGGCGCACCTGCGAGGAGCACGGTGAAGAGTGATTGCATTGCTCCCGCGACGGGAAGTGAACGCGATGTCACCCACGTGACCACCAACATCACCGCTCCTGCCACTACGTACCGGCCGAACGGTCGCGCCACGTGCGCCACGGACCATGTCGGCGTCGTGGCAGCAAGGACGAATGCAGCGATCACTGCTCCAGAGAGGTAGGCGATAGCGAAAGCCAAACCGAGTCCGAACACATCGAAAGGATCGACGAGTGTGATTGCCAAAACGATGTTGATCGCGTTCTCCGCAAGATTGATGAAGAAGGGGGTCCGTGTGTCCCCCTTGGCGTAGAAGCCACGGAGGACGAACAGGTAGGTGGAGAAACCGACGAGTCCGATGGCGAGTCCTCGGAGTGCGCGAGAGGTCGATTCGATTGCTGCAAGATCGAAATTTCCGTGACCAAGAAGAAGTGAGACGAGAGGCTCTGCCAACACGACCGCGCCAATCGAGGCAGGGAGGGTGAGGAGAATCGTCGCTCTGATGCCTTGGGAAATTCGACTGGCGAACTCCTCGTTTCTTCCAGCGCGGTGCTTCTCCGCGAGGCGTGGCAAGAACGTGGTGGCAATCGACACGGCCAAGAGGCCGTGTGGCAGCTGAAAGATCACGTAAGCCTTGGTGTACGCGTCGACGAGACCGCTTCCCGGAGTGGCCAAGTTTTTGATCACGACGAGTGCCAGTTGATTGGCGAGCACATAGCCAACCGACCATGTGGAGAGGCGGAGAAGCTCTCGCACCGAAGCGTTCCCGAAACTTGGCTCGAACGAGATGCGGATGCCTGCTCGACGCATCGTCGACCATTGCACGAGTGCCATCACGGCGATCCCCACGGTGGTGGACAAGCCGAGTGTCCACGTAGTGGCGCTCATCGAAGAGACGTTCGCGATCGACGGCGGATTGTCGGCTCCGGTCAAGGGAACGAGAAAGAGGATGCCGATGGTGATGAGATTGGCGATTGCCGGTGACCACGCGCCCATCGTGAATCGGCCGCGCGCATTGAGCACCGCCGAGCTGAGCGCCGTCACGCCATAAAAGAAGATCTGCACCACGAAGATGCGGGTCAGCAACGTGCCTGCTGAGCGAAACGCCGTCACGTCGACTTCGTCTGACGGCGACAAGGTGAAGATCCGGAAGATCCAACCAGATCCAAGAACCGCGATGGTGGTGACCAATGTGAGGAGCACGACGGACGTGGAGTACACCGCGTCAAGGTCCGGATGGCGGGTGGCCGCGGTGTCGCGACGCATGATCGAGACGACGAGTGGCACCAGTGACGCGGACAGGACGCCACCGATCAGCAACTCGTAGACGGCGTTCGGTGCGTTGTTGGCGATTTCGAAGATGTCGGCAACAGACGTCTGACCGACGATCGAGGCAAAAACAATGATTCGCGCAAGACCGGTGATGCGCGAGGTGGCCGTACCGCTCGCGACCACGAGGTTCGACCGCACGAGCCCACTCATCGACGATTCATCGTAGGTCCCTGGGCGAGTGGAGTACGTCAAAGGGTAGGGTTGTCCAAATGGACAATCGCTTCGAGTCGGTGCAACAAGTTCGTGACGGATTGAAAAAGGTCAACTACTTGGCCGATGAGGGCATCGCCGGTGTGGTCTACCTGGCACAGCGACTGGGCAAGCCAATCCTCGTGGAAGGTCCCGCTGGTACGGGCAAGACGCAGCTGGCCAAGAGCGTCGCCGAGATGACCAATGCGCGTCTCATTCGGTTGCAGTGTTACGAGGGCCTGGATGAGTCGAAGGCACTGTACGAGTGGAACTACAAGAAGCAGTTGTTGCGCATTCAGGCCGACAAGACGAGCGATTCCTGGACGCAAGTGCATGACGACATCTTCAGCGAAGAGTTCCTGCTCACGCGACCCCTTCTCGAGGCGATCAGCAGCACCGATCCAGTCGTGTTGTTGATCGACGAAGTCGATCGCGTCGAGATCGAGACCGAAGCACTCCTGCTGGAGATCCTCTCCGAATACCAAGTTTCGATCCCTGAATTGGGAACGATTACCGCAAAGCAGATCCCGATGGTTTTCCTCACTTCGAACAACACTCGCGAACTGTCGGAGGCCCTCAAGCGCCGTTGTCTCTACCTGCACGTGGATTACCCGGACATGGATCGCGAAAAAGAGATCGTGTTGACGAAGGTTCCCGACATCTCCACCAACCTCGCGGATCAGGTGGCACGAATCGTTCGTTCGATCCGTCAGCTCGACTTGAAGAAGGCTCCATCGGTCAGTGAAACGCTCGACTGGGCGCGAACGTTGATGTTGCTCGGTATCGAGAACATCGATGCGCAAGAGGCGAAGGAAACCTTGCACATCCTGCTCAAGTATCAGACCGACATCGCCAAGGCGGCGAAGGAACTGAGTGTCGACTAGGTCGAGCCGTCCATGAAGATGCTCGACTTAATGTCCGGGTTCATCGTCGAGCTGCGCAACGCCGGCTTACCGGTGAGTTTGACGGAGAACCTCGACGCGATGGAGGCCGTGAAGGCGATTCCTCTCGAGGATCGTGAGGCGTTCAAGTACGCGCTCGGCGCCACGCTGGTGAAGAGCAATGCCCACTGGCGGGCGTTCGAGACCATCTTCGAGGTGTACTTCTCGCTGCGTGGCCCCGAGTACAACATCGTCGGCGACGGTGAAGCTGAAGATCCGGAGTTGTGGCGCGATCAGCAGGACATGCAGCGCCAGGGCGAAGGGCGCGGGCAAAGCGGTGGGTCGATGGACTCGCTCACACCAGAAGAGATTGCACAGATGTTGATGAGTGCCTTGATGAATGGCGATCAGGCGATGATGCGAGCCCTCGCTCGACAATCGGTGCAGCGCTTTGCGGGAATGGAACCGGGTCGTCCGGTGGGCGGCACCTATTACTTGTATCGAACCCTGCGCAACCTCGATCTCGACAACATGCTCGACAAATTGATGCAGGCGTCCAAGGATCAAGCGGCCGAGGAAATCACACCGCTGGAGGAACGTCTCGAGCGCGACGAGTATCAGGATCGCATCGACAGGTTCAAACAAGAGGTCGAAGCAGAGATCCGCCGTCGACTCGTGGCAGATCGCGGTGCCGAAGCGATGGCCAAGACACTTCGCAAACCGCTGCCCGAAGACGTCGATTTCATGCATGCAAGCAGGGACGAGATGCAATCGTTGAAGAAGGCCCTCGGGCCGCTCACGCGCAAGTTGGCTGCTCGCCTCGCCCGCAAACGCAAGCATGGTCGACGCGGACCGCTCGACTTTCGCAACACCGTCCGCCACTCACTCAGCTATGGCGGTGTTCCGGCAGACCCGAAGTTCAAGTACCCACGACCCGCAAAACCAGAGTTGATGGTGATCGCCGACATTTCGGGCAGTGTGGCCGCCTTCGCCAGGTTCACCCTGATGCTCGTGTACGCGATCCAAGGTCAGTTCTCCAAGGTTCGGTCGTTCGTCTTCATCGATGGCATCGATGAAGTGACGGAGTATTTCAAGGCGACCGAAGACATCGGCGAGGCGATCCATCGAGTGAACACCGAGGCCGACGTGGTGTGGGTGGATGGCCACAGCGACTACGGGCACGCATTCGAGGTGTTCTGGGAGCGCTACGGCAAGGACATCAACGCGAAGACGACCGTTCTCTTGCTTGGTGACGCGCGCAACAACTACCACGCCACGCAATCGTGGGTGGTCAAGGAAATGCAGAAGCGTGGTCGCCACGTCTATTGGTTGAACCCCGAGCCGAAGAGTTACTGGAACACGGGTGACTCGGTGGTGGGCGAGTACGGCGGATTCACCGATGGTGTTTATGAATGCCGCAATCTGCGTCAACTGGAGTCATTCGTCGAAAAGCTGGCATGACACTCGCCGGTGAACCATCCCGACCTCGGGTGGTCGTCATCGGTGCTGGTGTCGCAGGCTCCGTCGTCGCTGCGCGATTGGCCGGGCAATGTGATGTGGTCGTGCTCGAGCGCGGAGCAAGTTCAACGACTTTCGACGATCCGACTCTGGCGATGAAGGGGTCTGGATTCGAAAGCACGCCGTACCCACAAGGCATTGGGCCAGGTGGAAGCTCGCGAGTGAATGGCATGGTTTTCGAGCCTGCGCCAGACGAGTACTGGGGCTCGCTCGTTCGTCTGGGTCTCGACGTATTTGCTGATGCCCGCGACGAGCAAGCCAAGTTCGTCAGTGAAGTGAGCCCAGGCGATGGTGTCATCGATCGTGCATTGCTTGGTGCACTTGCCGGCGCTCGACCATCGAAGCTCGCCACGCACAACGGAGTGCGTCTCACGGCGTGGGACCGCATGACTCCACGTAAATGCACTCTGCACACCGACGTCACGGTTTCACATCTGAAGATGCAAGGAGAGCAGGCGATTGGGGTGGTCACCGAGCGGGGCGACGAGGTGAGCGCGGATCACGTCATCTTGTGCGCGGGAGCCATCCACTCGGCTGGGATTGCATCACGAAGTGGATTGATCGGAGAGGAAACTCAATTCCTCGATCATCCTGCGCTCTTCATTCCTTTGATCGAGGACGAACGTGGCTTCCCGAAGTCGATGAGTTCGACGTTTGCGGGTGCGCTGCACCTCGACGATGGTGTGTTGACGATGTCGATCAACGGGGGAGCAGAGGGTTCGGGTGGTCTGCTGGTGGCGTTGATGACGCCGCGGTCCTCGGGACGCTTGCATTTCAAAAATGATTCGGTGTCGATTGACCGTGGCTTGTTGACCGACGTGGGCGATCTCGAGGCGATGACCAAAGCGGTCCGCCGCGTCGAGCGATTGCTCAACCAGCCTTCATTCAGTCATCTCCGGATACCGATGAAATCGTTGCTCGACGGTGACCAATGGAGGGAGCGGGTGGGAGATGGGATGTGGCATGCAAGCGGAACCCTTCCCATGGGAGTTGAGGAGAGTGCATCTCTCGATCAGTCGGGCAGGTTTCACGGAACGTCGAATGTGTGGTGCATGGATGCGAGTGTCTTTCCTGTCATCCCTCCCGTGCCACCACAGACTTCGGTGATGGTTGCTGCCGGTCTGTTGTCGGGTCGATTCCTCAGTCTTTCGACCAATTGAGACTTCGTTCGACGCCCCGTTTCCATTCGCCATAGAGAACATCTTCGAAACCGTTCGGTGTAGGAACGAACTCACGATCGAGTCGCCAAGTAGAGGCGATGTGATCGAGATCATTCCACACTCCCTCGGCGAGTCCAGCAAGCAATGCTGCGCCGAGAGCTGTGGTTTCCAGTTCTCCTGGGCGGACCACGCTGCATCCCAAATTGTCGGCTTGTAGTTGGAGCAGGAGGTCCATCACTGCGGCTCCGCCATCGACCTTGAGTGAGGCAATCTTGACGCCGGACGTTGCGGTCATCGCCTCGGCAACGTCGCGAACCTGAAAGACGATCGACTCCACGACGGCTCGAGCGATGTGGGCGCGAGAGGTGCCACGTGTGATGCCGAAAATCGATCCGCGAGCGTGTGGATCCCACCACGGGCTTCCGAGTCCAGTGAAAGCAGGAACCACGACGACTCCACCCGAGTCGGTGACGCTTGCGGCGAGAGGCCCGATGTCGGCAGCTCGTTCGATGATCCTGAGCCCGTCCCGGAGCCATTGGATGGCGGCCCCTGTCACGAAGATCGCACCTTCGAGGGCGTACGTGAGTTCGCCAGTTCCAAGATCCCACGCCACGGTGGTGAGCATTCCTGGCGCAGGTGGCGGACAAGTGTCGCCGACGTTCATCAGGAGAAAACTTCCGGTGCCGTAGGTGTTCTTTGCGCTTCCCGCGTCGAAACAAGCTTGTCCGAACAGAGCCGCTTGCTGGTCTCCGGCAATACCAGAGATCGGGATTCCGGCGGGAAGATCTCCAATCGCCACAGTTTCAGCGCATCTGCCACTCGAGGCCACCACGCGTGGAAGATGACTCTGTGAGATGTCGAACATCTCGCACATCTCGTCACTCCAGCGATTGTTCCTGATATCAAAGAGCATCGTGCGCGACGCGTTGGTGGAGTCGGTGACGAAAGAATTACCACCCGAAAGACGCCAAATCAGCCACGAATCGATCGTGCCGAATGCGGTTGAAGGAGTCACATGGATTCCACCGTGGCGAGTGAGCCATTCGATCTTGCTTGCGGAGAAGTATGGATCGAGAACGAGACCCGTGGTGTTCCGCACCTCATCCAGATGCGGTGTCAACTCCGTACACCGGTCTGCGGTTCGTCGATCTTGCCAAACGATCGCGCGTGCGAGCGGTCGATCGGTGGCGCGATCCCATGCGACGACCGTTTCGCGCTGGTTGGTGATACCGATCGTCGCCACGACCAACCCGCGTGCACGAACCTCGCGGACGACTTCGGTGAGGGTCAGCATGACCGCATTCCCGATTTCGTCGGCATCGTGTTCGACCCAACCTGGCTTCGGAAAGTGTTGGGTGAATTCCCGATACGAGGAGATGGGGGACGTGGTGTCGCTGAGGAAAGCCCGCGCTCTGACACCGGTGGTGCCTGCGTCGATGGATATCACCACCGCTTTCATGTTTGGTCGGTGATGTTTTCGAGCAGAGCCGGATCGATTTCGCGTGGGCGATCGTCATCGGGAATCCCGCAGGAGCACAATGTGCCCAACATCAGTCCGAGACCGAAGCCGACTTTCGCCAGCCGCCATCGTGCAGGCCGTCTGTTTACGGGTTGCCCGAGTGGGCTCGTCACGTCGTTCATGGACGAATCTCAGCGTAAGTGGCGAGTGGTAGTTCGACGAAGAATCGCGCACCTCTGATGCCGTCCGTTCGGTTGGCCGCCCAAATGCGTCCACCGTGCATCGACACATGTTCGAGAGCGAGCGCAAGTCCGAGGCCGGCACCCTCTTGCCCGGACCTACGTCCTGCGGCGCCACCTCGACTGAAGCGTTCGAAGATCTTTGATTCTTCGCCTTCGATCAATCCGAAGCCGTCGTCCTCGACGATGATCCACGCGTGTGATGGGGGAGTGCCGCGAGGAGGTGCTTGCAGTAGCACTGTGGGTTTTCCACCGCTGTGGATGCGGGCATTGTCGATGAGGTTGGCAATTACGCGGGCCAAGCGCCGGCGATCTCCACGAATCATGGAACCGGCGAGCTCGGGCGCGGGGATCACCTCGGTCTTGGGCAACGAACTTACCGACACCGCTTGCTTGACGAATTCGAGTAGATCGAGTGGCTCGAGGACGAGTCGCACCGCACCGGCATCGAATCGGGAAATCTCGAGGAGGTCCTCCACCAACCGTTGGAATCGGGTGACATCGCTCGTGAGGAGATCGAGTGCTGCGCGTGACCTTTCTGAGAGCTCATCGCGACGCGATTGCATGACTTCCACCGAGGCGGCCAACGTCATCAGCGGGGAACGCAATTCGTGACTCACATCCGAAGCGAACCGAGCGTCGCTCTCCACTCGTGACTGCAGGGTCTCCACCATGTCGTTGAATGCCATGGTGAGTGCCTGTAAGTCCGGGTCGTCCGTGCTCTCGAGTCGGGTATCGAGTCGACCGTCTGCAATCGCGCGCGCCGCTTGGGCGGCGTTCGCCAAAGGTCGCACTGCTCGACGTGAAGCGAAGAGTCCGAACGCGAATCCCACGAGGCCCGTGATCGCGGTGCTGACTAGCAATGCCAAGCGAAGGCTTTGCAATGCATCGCGGACGTCGCGCAAGGTATCGAGTTCGAAGTATGCGGCTTCGACGTTGTCGATGGGTATGCCGACGAGGAGCGCTTGTCCTTCGCGGTAGGGCACGATCATCGTTGCCGCCACACGATCCTTGATGACGAG
Organism: uncultured Acidimicrobium sp.; assembly: GCA_964654335.1. Lineage (GTDB taxonomy): Bacteria > Actinomycetota > Acidimicrobiia > Acidimicrobiales > Ilumatobacteraceae > UBA3006. The sequence goes on along the minus strand of CAZZJH010000018.1, from coordinate 3,367 downwards.
CGCATGCAGAACGTCGGGAATCATCTCTTGGGTGAATTGGGAACTCGAATTCGTCCATTCGTTGCCGGCCCACAGCAAGCGGCGAGCCGTTCCCACTTGGTCGATTGCGGTGGTGAATCCGTCGGGATCGATGGTCAGGTCGAGCTGCACTCGTCGCGCATTGGCGATTGCTTGGTTCACGCCCGTGGTCTCGCGTTGTTGCAACAGGTTGGACTGGGTGAGTCCGTAAGTGGTGAACGCCAGTACACCGGCGAGGATCAACGAGCCGAGGAAGAACATGAACAGGATGCGATTGCGCAGACCAATTCGTCGTGGTCGGATCCTTCGGTAGGTGTTGCGGATGACGCGTCGCCACCGCGTCAGGCGATAGCGAGTTGGACGGATCTCTGGTTCGAGGCTGGTCACGACTCGAGGCGATAGCCGAGCCCACGCACCGTCACCACGTGGCGGGGATTGGCGGGATCGGTCTCCACCTTCATTCGCAGTCGCCTGATGTGCACGTCGACGAGCCGTCCATCACCGAAGTAGTCGTAACCCCACACCTTGTCGAGCAAGGTTTCGCGACTGAATACTCCACCCGGGTCGGCAGCCAATTCGCAGAGCAGTCTGAATTCGGTCTTGGTGAGGATCACTTCTTTCCCTGCGATCAGCACCTTGCCCTCTTCTGGAATCACTTCGAGATCTCCGAAGATCAAACGTGAATGACCGTGTGCGGACGGCTTGGCGCGTCGCAACAACGCTCTGATGCGTGCCGAGAGTTCCTTCGGGGCGAATGGTTTGGTCAGGTAGTCGTCCGCGCCAGCTTCCAGTCCCGCCACCACGTCGTGGGTGTCGGACCGAGCGGTGACCATGACTACGGGCACGTCGCTCGACTTGCGTAGCGCGCGGCAGAGATCGAAGCCGTCGATACCGGGCAACATGATGTCGATCAACACGACGTCGGCAGGTTTGCGCAAGAACGCAGCGATCGCATCCTCGCCACTAGACGCTTCTTCTACTTCCCAGCCCTCTTCTTCGAGGGCCAATTTGACGGATTGGCGAATTCGCTCGTCGTCCTCAACGGTGAGCACCCGAACCGTCATGGCTCAATCATTGCTTATCGGCGATGGTGGATTCGACGATCAGTCGACCAAGGGCCTCAAAGATCGCTGGGCTGGCGGTCATCGTCTCGGCCGGACGGATCGGTCCTCCACGGAAATCGCCGGTGCGACAGCCTGCTTCCCGTGCGATCAAGTCGCCTGCTGCGATGTCCCAGTCGTGCAGGTTCTCTTCGAAGTAGCCGTCCAGACGTCCGCACGCCACGTAACACATGTCGACCGCGGCGGCTCCGAAACGACGAATATCGCGGATGTGGCCGATCATCCTCGCCACTCTGCCGGCCTGCACCGGTCGCGACTCGGGTGCGTAGCTGAAACCTGTGGCGACGAGCGCGGTTTCGAGTCGTGCATCGAGATTGCATCCGATCGGCGAGTCATTGAGACGCGCACCACCGCCACGAGTTGCTGTGAACATCTCGCCCGCAGCCGCGACGTACACGGCGCCGGCGATTGCTTCACCATGTTGGCGAGCCCCGATGGAGACGGCCCACATCGGGATGTCGTAGAGAAAGTTGCTCGTTCCATCGATGGGGTCGATGAACCAGGTGATGTCGTTCGAGCCGACATGTGAGGCACCTTCTTCACCGACTATCGAGTCGAGTGGTCGCAGCGATCGCAAGCCCGCGAAGATGAGCGATTCCGAAGCCTTGTCGTATTCGGTCACCATGTCGGTGCGGGAGGTCTTTGTCGACACATCGCGCAGGCCACGCTTGCGACCGGCAAGGGCCATGTCGCCGGCTTCTCGGGCGAGTCGCGTTGCGACAGCAACCAGTTCGTCGGCCAGCAAACTCGAGTTGTTCGACATCTACTTGTCGGTGTCCTGAATTTCGCGCCATTCTCCGAGAGCTCGGAGAACGAGAACTACTACGACACCCATTCCGAGGGCGGTGAGTGTCGAACCTGCGAACAGACCGATCCCGTTCGGGACCGCACAATTCCCCGAGCACTGAATGTCGACGAGTGCGTAACCGATCAGGCCACCAGCACCACCAGCCACGAGAACGGCTACGAACGCGACGGCGCGGGCGAAGGGTGAGGGCAGAGCGGAGAGGGGTCGGGACACGACCTAGAGCGTAGTTTCGGGCCGCAAGTAGCGCTTAGGTTGGCAGTCGAATGGAATCTCCAACCAGCCGAGCGATTCTCCACGTCGACATGGACATGTTCTTCGTCGCAGTCGAGTTGTTGCAGCGTCCCGAACTGCGTGGACTACCCGTGGTGGTGGGTGGAGACTCCGATCGTGGTGTGGTTGCCGCGGCTTCCTATGAGGCGCGTCGATTCGGCGTGCATTCGGCAATGTCGTCGCGTCGCGCCAAACAACTCTGTCCACAAGCCGTGTTCTTGCCCGGCAACATGGGCCTGTACACGGACTACTCGAGTCGAGTGTTCGCAGTGTTCGAAGACTTCACCCCGCTCGTCGAAGGTTTGTCGCTCGACGAGGCGTTCCTTGACGTCACGGGAGCGCGAGGGGTGCATGGATCACCCGTGGAGATCGGCCAAAAGATTCGCGAACGGGTGCTCGCCGACGTGGGGCTGCGATGCAGTGTCGGAGTGGCGACGAGCAAATTCATCGCCAAGCTGGCTTCCGAGCGCGCCAAGCCACGCGCGACAACAAGTGGAGTGAGCGACGGGGTCGGAGTTCATGTCGTCGAACAAGGCACCGAGATCGAATTCGTTCGCGCGTTGCCGGTTGGCGCATTGTGGGGAGTAGGCCCAGTCACGTTGGAGAAGTTGACACGGCTCGGCATCAATTTGGTCGACGATCTGGCACGGGTACCGCTCGAGGCGCTCTCGAGTGTGGTCGGCGAGTCGCATGCTCGTCATCTCAACGATCTGGCGAATGCCCGAGACGATCGCGCCGTGATTCCCGATAGCGCGGCAAAGTCGGTAGGTAATGAAGAGACGTTTCTCGTCGACGTCGTGGATCGATCTGAACTGCGGTCACACCTGGTGCGACTCACCGATTCGGTACTCACGCGTTGCCGTCGAGACGGGCTAGCTCCCCGTACGTTGACGCTGAAGATCAAGTATCCCGACTTCACCTTGATCACGCGTTCGAAAACCCTTGAGCACGCGGTGACCACGGTGCCTGCCGCGGTCAAGGTGCTGGACGAGATGTTGACCAAATTGTCGACAGAGGGCCAACTGGAGCCCGGTGTCCGACTCCTGGGGGTCAGTGCACGCAATTTCGATCACGGAGCCGAGCAATTGTCCTTGTTCGGGACGGGCTTGGAAGAGGTATGGACGCCGACCACGCGGGCAATCGATGAGAT
>CAZZJH010000017.1:13056-25547 GCA_964654335.1 uncultured Acidimicrobium sp. | reverse complement strand
GTGCGGCCGAGGCGGGCACCTGCTTCATCAACTCTTCGAGCGACGGCGGCTCCATGCCCGGCTTCCAATACTGATAGAGGTTCTCAACGGTGAACTGCAATGCACCCACATCCGCACCCGCACGCGTTTCGAGGGTGACCATGCTGCCGAACACATGCACGGCACTGACCGAGCCCGTGGCGAACAGTCGGCGGGCCAGTTCGTCTGCAGGTTTCACGCCCTTGGCCTGAGTGGAATCGGTGTAGCGCTCGTGCCCCATTCCCGTCAGCGAGCGGTTCAATTCGAAACGCACCCGATTGGGCGAGGTGGACGGTTTGACGGTGACTGCTACGGGCTGGCCCATACATCCACAGTAGTGCGGACGGTACGGTAGTCGCCATGACGACCCCGATCTCCGTCGAACAGTTCGCCGACAAGGCACGAGCGTTTCTCGATCAGCACGCCGAGAAGAAAGAGCGTGAGCGCGCGTTCACCTGGGGTGAAGGTTCGGACAACGTGGCGATGTTCGAGGAACGTGATCGCGAAGCTGAAATGGAAATCGTCCGACAGGCCAAAAAGTGGCAGTCCACTCGCTTCGACAACGGATTCGGATGGATCACCGGACCAACCGAGTTCGGCGGTTCGGGTCTCACTCCTGCGCATGAGCGTGCGTATGCCGCAGTCGAGCGTGAGTACCGCACACCGAGCCTCGGCGTCTTTCAGATCGGCCTCGGCATGGTTGCCCCGACCATCCTCGCTCACGCCACACCGTCCGCCAAGGAGCGCTACCTCCGTCCGCTATGGCGCAGCGACATCGTTGGTTGCCAGTTGTTCTCCGAACCCGGCGCAGGAAGCGACCTCGCGTCAGTGCAGGCGAAGGCCGAGCGCGACGGCGACGAATGGGTGATCACGGGCCAGAAGGTGTGGACGTCCGGCGCTCAGTTCAGCGACATCGGCGAAATCATCTGTCGTACCGATCCGGGTCTGCCCAAGCACAAGGGGCTCACCTGCTTCATCGTCGACATGCACGCCAAGGGCGTTGAAATCCGTCCACTCCGCCAGATGACGGGTGGCGCCAGCTTCAACGAAGTGTTCTTCAACGAAGTGCGCGTTCCTGCAGATCACATTCTTGGTAATGAAAACGACGGATGGGGCGTGGCCCTCACCACGTTGATGAACGAACGCGCATCCATCGGCGCGATGGGCGGTGGCGAAACCTCGATGTTCCTCCGCTTGCTCGGCATGATCCGTCACTACGGTCTCGACCGTGATCCGCTCGTGCGCGATCAACTCGCCGACCTCTACATCACTTCACGTCTTGCCGGACTCACTTCGCAGCGCGGCATGGACAAGATTCGCGCGGGACAAACCCCTGGCCCCGAGATGTCGATCGGCAAGATGGCCCTCGTCGACAATCAGAAGAAGATCAACGATCTCGTCTCGCACGTCCTCGGAGTCAAGCTGCAGGCCGACTCTGGCGAGTGGGGAACGTTTGCGTGGAATCAGTTGTTGCTCGGCGCGCCAGGCATGCGTATTGCCGGCGGCAGCGACGAAGTGATGCGCAACATCGTGAGCGAGCGCGTGCTCGGCCTACCCAAGGATGTCGGTATCGACTCCAAGTCTGCGTTCCGCGACCTGAAGGTGGGAACGCAGAAGGATTGAGTTTGCGTCTAGCGGCCCGGCCGTTTGAACGTCAGCGCCAAGTCGATCAGCAAACGTGTGCCGTACGCGGTGGCACCCTTTTGCAGCCAGTGGCTGTCCGAGTTCGTCCACATTGGACCGGCGATGTCGAGGTGTGCCCACGGTGTGTCGCCAACGAACTCGTCGAGGAACAGCGCCGCGGTGATCGCGCCAGCCTCGCCGCCGACGTTCTTCATGTCGGCGATGTACGAGTCGAGTGCCGATCGATACTCACGCTCGAGCGGCAACTGCCACAGCTTCTCGTCGGTGCGTGACGATGCGGCGAGCAACTGATCGACGATCTTCTGGTTGTTGCCGATCACGCCGGCCATGCCATCACCCAGTGCACGAGCCATCGCACCAGTGAGAGTGGCGATGTCGACGATGCCGTCCGGCTTCTGCTCGGTGGCCAACGACAAACCATCGGCAAGGATCAAGCGACCCTCTGCATCGGTGTTGTGAATTTCCACCGTCTTGCCGTTGCGAATCGTGAGCACATCGCCCATCGCCATCGCACTTCCCGACGGCAGGTTGTCGGTGCACATCAAGTACGCGGTCACCTGGTTCGGACAACCGAGGTCCTTCAGCGTGCTCATCGTGGCCAACACGGCCGCGGCACCGCTCATGTCGCCCTTCATCATCGCGTGTGATGCATCGGACGGCTTCAGCGAAATACCGCCCGAGTCATACATCACGCCTTTGCCGACGAGGATCAAGTGCGGCTTGGCGGCAGTCTTCGAAGCACCCTTCGGGCGGTACGACAACTTGACCATTCGCGGCGGTTCCACGCTTCCGCGGTTGACGCCGACGAGGCCACCACAACCCATCGCAATGAGCTGATCCTTGTTGAACACCTCCACTTTGAGGCCACTCGCGCCGGCGATCTCGACTGCCTTGTCGGCAAAGATCCGCGCCGTGAGATGTGCCGGCGGCATGTTGGCGAAGTCGCGGGCCATGTTGGTGGCCTTGGCAATCACGTCTCCACGACGAGCACCCGCAGCAACACCTGCGCCAGCCGCACCGACGAGCGTCACCGACTCCAACTTCGGTGCCGTCTTGTCGACGGTCTTCAACGCGGTGTAGCGGTGCGTGACGAGTGAAATACCTTCCACCACGACTTGTGCAGCAAGTTTGCGATCGAGACGACCGACCTGGGCAAGCCCCGTGGCAGCGCTCGAATAACCGGACGCCGCGCGACCAAATGCCGCTGCGCTCTTGCGCAACGACGAGAGCGTCACTTTGCTGGCGGCGCCTATTCCGACGAGCACTAGTGCGGCACCCTTGGTGGCCGGCACCACGTAGGTCTGACCGACCTTGCCGGTGAATCCGACGGTCTCCAATTGCTTGCGCGTGAGAGTGACTTCGCGCGGCAGATTTCCATCTTCGGAGACGGGAACTCCGATCACACCAACTTGGCTCGGGGCTTTTGCTGCCAGTTCGAACTTCACAGCCATCGTGCTACTCGCTTTCTTTGGAGCGGATTACTTGATCGAAGTGGACTACTTCACGTCCTTGACCACGAGGGACTCTCCCTCTTGCCAACGCGCGAGCGTCCACAACAGATCAGAAAGCCTATTCAGGTAGGGGCACGCTTGCGAAGGAGGTGGCGCTGCAGCAAGTGAATGACGCTCCGCGCGTCGGGCAACCGTGCGACCGACGTCGAGCAATGCACTTACTTTGTTCTGACCAGGCACCACGAAATCGTGCGGAGGTTCGAAGCGCTCGTCGAGAGAGTCGATCATGTGCTCCAGCTTCTCCACCATCTCGGCCGTCACGCGTGTCTTGCCGTCGACCAACTTATGACGGTTCTCCGGAAGAGTGGCGAGTTCCGCCATCAGCACCCACAGATCCCGACAGATGTGCACGAGCATGTCGTCGAGTTCGGTTCCACTCCCCGCCTCTGCACGAGTCAATCCGAGAATCGCCTGTGCTTCGTCGACTGCTCCGTACGCCCGCGGCAACGCACTGTCTTTAGCTACCCGACCACCGTAGAAGAGTCCGGTCGTGCCATCGTCACCCACTCGGGTGTACACCTTTTCGCGCGCCATTGCCGTGTGACGCTACTCCCTTAGCCTTGGGCGATGCCCCACCGAGCGGCCCCAATCATCGATCTTGATGAGTTCGAAACTGGGTCGATCGTTGCCCGTCAACGCATCGCTACCGAAGTGGACGAAATCTGTCGACACACGGGTTTCATCACCCTCGTCGGTCATCGCGTGGACGAGCGAGTCATGCAGACGATGTGGCGCACGATGCACGAGTTCTTCGATCTGCCGGCAAGACAGAAACTCGAGTCAGGCGTCCTTCGACCGGGCTATCCGTATGGCTACATGGGTGTGACCGAGGAAACTCTCGCCAAATCGCGTGGCGATGCCACGCCACCCGATCTGAAAGAGACGTTCAACGCCGGACCACTCGAGCGTGACCCTGCACTCATCGATCCCACCGCTATCGAGTTTTGCCACGTGCCAACGCCATGGCCCGCTCAACCAGTTGGATTCCGCGATGTATGGGCCGCGTATTACCGCGAAATGGAAAAGCTGTCGGCGCGAATCATGAGCATGTTCGCCGTCGCGCTCGCACTGCCGCGAGATCATTTCGAGGATTTCCTCACCCACCCCATCTCCGCGATGCGCGCGCTCAACTACCCCCCGCAACAAGCACGTCCCGTGCAAGATCAGCTGCGGGCCGGTGCGCACAGCGACTACGGCTCACTGACCGTGCTGTGGCCCCAGGATGATTCGCGTGGACTCGAGATTCTCGGGCCCGACGGCGAATGGCATGAGGTCGTACCCCACGACGGTGCGTTCATCATCAACATCGGTGACCTCTTACAGCGCTGGACGAATGATCGCTGGCGCAGCACCCTGCACCGCGTCAACAACCCGCGCAACCTCGACGATTCGGGCACCCGGCGCCAGAGCATCGCCTACTTCCATCAACCCAATTGGGATGCCCGTGTCGAGTGCCTACCCACCTGTATCGGCGACGGACCGCGGTACGCCCCCGTGGCGAGTGGTCCGTATCTCATGGAGAAATTTCGGGCCACGGTCGCTGCTTCGTGAGCTCACCGAGTCACGCCCACACACCCGTGTGCTCAAATAACTAACCATCAGCAGTAATACCGAAGCCCGCCAACTCTCGCTGGACGACCCCGGCATTCCGCTTCCCCTCGTCACGTTCTGCGTACTCGACCTGGAGACCACGGGCGCCTCTGCCGAGCACGACCGCATCACCGAAATCGGTGCGGCGAAGTTCCGCGGTGGCGAGTGCATCGGCACGTTCAAGACGTTCGTCAATCCGGAATGCGAGATTCCTCCCGCGATCACGGTGCTCACCGGCATCACCCAGTCGATGGTGATGGCCGCGCCGAGCGTCGGTGAAATCCTTCCCACGTTGCTCGAGTTCATCGGCGATGCGGTGATCGTCGCGCACAACGCTCGGTTCGACGTGGGCTTCGTGAACGCCGCACTGCTGCGCAACGATCGAGAGCCGTTGACCAACAAGGTTCTCGACACGGTTGCGCTCGCTCGACGGGTGTTGCGGGGCAGTGTTCCCGATTGCAAACTTGCCACGCTCGCCAAGTGGTTGCGTCTTCCCCACCAACCAAGTCACCGCGCACTCGATGACGCGCTCGCTACGGCCGACTTGTTGCACGTGTTGATCGAACGCTCGTCGGGTTATGGCGTCGTCGGATTGGACGACCTCGCAGCGCTCACCAAACTCGATCAACACCCGCAAGGGTCCAAGCTCCGACTCACCGAAGAGATTCCTCGCTTACCGGGCGTCTACTTGTTTCTCGGCGACAACTCGACGGTCCTCTACGTCGGCAAAGCCACCAACTTGCGCCAACGCGTGCGCAGTTACTTCAGCACCGGCGAGACCAGACGCAAGGTCGGAGCAATGCTCAGGCAAACCCGTTCGATCGCCCACATCGTCACGCCCGACACCATGACGGCCGCCATCTACGAAGCACGTCTCATTGCCCGATTGCTCCCGCAGTACAACCGCGCAGGAACTCGCAGCGAGAAGTACCGCTACCTGCGCGTCACCAAGGAGAACTCGATCGCCGGGCAATCCGCGAAGCTGAAATTCGTCAACGCGCGCAAGATCACCGAGGGCATCCACCTTGGGCCGATCACCAGTCGGTCCCTTGCCGCAACCACCGCAGAGGCGATCGAGTCGGTGCTTCCCCGTTTCGATCGCGAAGGTGATTCTGCGAACGATGTCACCGTCGATTGGGTGCTCGAAGCCCTCGGCTCGGCACCAGAGTCGATCGCCGTTCTCCTCGACAAACGAATGAACGAGTTCGCCGAGAGTCAGCGCTACGAGGAAGCGGCTCTCACCCGCGATCGTCTGCAGGCGTTCGTCCAATGTTTCACTCGGCAAGAACTCGCCGACGATTTGCGAAAGGCGGGGGTTCTCGAGGTGCGAATCGGCGACGCAGTGCACACGATCGATCACGGCGTCTTGGTGGAAACGCGTCGTGACGGCGAACTGTTCAGCCCAGCGGCCATGAGCACCGCCCCGTCACTCGTTCTCGAGATGCTCGCCCACCCCGAACCTCCACGCGAACTGGGTGAGCCGGTTCCCACTGGTTGTATCGACGAAGTACTGCTCGTTGCCCGACACCTGCGCACCGCGCGAGGCGCAGTGATCTCGTGTTCCGGCGAGTGGTCGTCGCAGGTGCGACGAATTCAGGATGCGCTTGGCGAAAGTTCTCTGAGCGCCTTACGGAAGTCGAGCTCAGGATCGAGGGGCAAGATCGACACTGACGACGTCGTCACCCCGTTGGCGAAGTACTGATCGATCCGCTCGCGGCATTGCTTCGGCGAGCCATGCACCACGAGATCGTCCACCACTTCGTCCGGAATCGCAGCAAGAGCTGCCTTGCGGTCACCTGCTTGCCACGCGTCCCACATGCCCTGCATCAGGTGGCCGCGCCCCATCCAGCGATGGAACTCTGCGTACACCGGAACGTTCATGTAGGCGGCGATCGCAAATCGCGCACCGGCCCGCACCACGTCTGCGTTTTCACTGGGACACACGAAGATCCGCGCCACCACTTCGCGCTCTGCTCCACCTGCCGCATCACGCACCACACCGACCACCTTCTTCACGTCGTCGGGTGACAGCCAGTTGATGATAACGCCATCGGCCTCACGTGCTCCGAGTTTCAACATGCCCTCGCGCAGAGCCGCGACGAGGATCGTCGGCTTCACCTTCGGTCGGATACTCAGGCGGAAACCGTCGACCTTGAAGGTGTCGTAGGACTTCGCCACCTTCTCGAACGTGAATGCGTCGTGCAAGAAACGCACCACATCGCGAACTCGCTTGTACGGCTCCACGAATGGCACACCGTTCCACTTCTCCACGATCACGTTGCTCGACGAACCAATCCCGATGGCGAACCTGCCGGGGGCCGCGTCGGCCAGTGCGGCGACACTCTGGGCGATCAACGGCGCAGTGCGCGTGTAGGCAGGAACGATGGCTGTGCCGAGACGAAGTCGCGGCTCCCACGCAGCAGCAAGTGTGAGGGGCGTGAACGCATCCGCGCCATCCGTCTCCGCCGACCAAATATCGCTGAATCCCATGTCAGCAACTTCGTTTAACCATTCACGCTGATCCGAGAGGTGCCCGGGTAGCGGAACCGTCACGCCATTTCGTCTGATCATTTCCTGTCCTTCCACAGTCGAGCGATGCAAGTTTGGCTGGCTTCAGCCAACAAGGTGCCATCTTCCGCGTACATCTTCAACGAACCATGGCCGAAACCTCGCTCCACCGCATGAACCATGATGTCTACGAGTATCCACTTTGTCGGAACCAATTTCACCAAACGAAGGGTGTTGTCGAGACTATTGCCGCCTCCGAGAACCCCGAGCGCTTGCCCAACTCCCAATGGAACAAAATCACCAAACATGGCCAAGGTCGTGGAGTCTGCATCACGCTGCTCGCCAATGATGCGAACCCACATCAACGTGCGACCGTCCGACACACTTCCGTCGCGGGCTTCGAGGCTCCGACCAATCACATATCTCTGGTCAAATTCATCGTGAATCGTCGCCGCTACATGAGGCAGCAATGAACTTCTCTGCAGTTCTTCTGGCCTCGGCACTTCTGGGGCTTCCGAGAAGAGGTGTCGATGGGCGAACTTGCGCTCGCCGAGTGCTCCAAGTGCGCGGACAATTACACGTTCACCAACACGGCCAATCACGGAGGCTTGGGTGAGCTGGTTTCCAACAACGTCCAGCGAAACATCGAATTGGACCACCTCATCAACCATCGCGTAATCAAGATATTGGGCAGTAGACCATGCAATCTGCCGGCCGCTCAGCTCCTCCATTGCGGACACAGCACCGGCCAGGGCAGCGCCACCGAACAAAAATCTTGAGGCAGTGGTCAATCTAGGTGTTACTGGGAGTAACCAAGTCCCTTCTCTGCCAGCCGATCGTGCGGCTTGAATTCCCAAGAATTCGCGTGTCATCGCGAAAGACACTAATGATCGAACTCAGCCTGCGAGGAGAGCGCGGGCGACGATGTCCTGGCAGAACGCAGTGAGGATCGCCAAGTACATCAACCCGGTCGCGGCCATCACGGCCGAATACGACCGCTCCTTCAGCGCAGCTCGCGTCACGACGGTGAGCACGCCCGTGAGCACGGTGGAGGCGAGCCAAAACCAACCCAACACGCCGTCCCAACCGTCGTCAATGGTGCCGTTCAACACGCTGACCATGCCCGTAGGAAGCAGCAGTGCGATCGCTTCGATAGGCCACAGCCACAACACCGCGACCACCATCTCATTGAGCAACTTGCGGGGCATGCCCGGCTGCACGAGGTACCAGTGCCCCAGCAGCATCGCATCGCTTACTGCTCCGAGGAACGCGGCCGAAACGAAGATTCGCAGCATCGATACGACCGTGTCTGTCCCGCCATCTGCCGCGACCAACGCACCGGCGATCAAACCAGGAACACCGATGATCGGCGCGAGAAGGTCGAGTCGCGGGTTCGTGTTACGAACGGTCGCAATTCCGACGATCGCCACCGCAGCAGCAGAAACCTCGCGCACGGGAACCACGCCGTAACGAATTCCGAGTGCCACGGCAACGAGTGCGAACACCGCATAGACGATGCGCAGCAACATCGCATACCCAGGACCAGCGACCCCTCGCCTCGTCGTGAACCACAAAAACAGCAGTCCGCCCACCGACCATTGGAGCATCACCGTTGCGGCGTCGAGTCGGATCATCGAGAAGGAGCGATCAGACGTTCACGGACACGAGATCGTGATTGGCACGATTCATCGAATCTGGTCCGGTGGCGGTGGCCACCACGATGTCTTCGAGACGCATTCCCCACTTGCCGGGGATGTAGATGCCTGGCTCGACACTGAACGCATGACCAGCGACGATCGGCGTGCGGTTACCGTTCACCATGTAAGGCTCTTCGTGCGCTTCCATGCCGATTCCGTGACCGGTGCGATGGACGAAGTATTCACCGAATCCGGCTTCGTCGATGATCCGCCGCGCAGCGGCATCGACGCTCTCACAGGTGCCACCTACTCGCCCAGCCTCGACACCCGCCTTCTGCGCCCGCTGCAACACTGCGTAGGCCTCGCGCACTTCGGGAATGGGTTCACCAGTGAACACACACCGGGTGATGTCGCTGCAGTAGCCGTTCATCGTGCCACCGAAGTCACACAACACGATCTCGCCCTTCTTGATCACTCGGTCGGACGGATGATGGTGAGGGCTTGCGGCGTTCTCTCCAGCAGCGACGATGGCGAAATTCACCACGTCATGTCCTTCGCGAATCAATCGAGCAGAAATGTCCGCCGAGACTTCCGCTTCCGTACGCCCGACGAGCGGGATGAGCCCGGTCTGCAACTCGAGTGCCACGCGATCAGCCGCCGCGCCGGCTCGGCGAAGCGCCTCGATTTCCTCTAGATCTTTCGCTGCACGCAATGCACCCACCACGTCGACTGCGCGGGTGAATCGTGCACCGTCGAGATGCGCGAGCAATTCCACGAGGAACCGCGCCCACATCTGGTCGCCCACGGCGATCGTCTTCGCGCCGACGAGCATCTTCGCTGCCATCGCAACCGGATCATCTGTTTCGTTCCACGCGACGACTTCGAACACGCCCGGCTGCGGCACGACACGCGGAACTTCGAGTCGCGGCACCAACATCTGCGGCGTCGAGTCCATCCGCACCACGAGCAACGTCAGTCGCTCGAGCGGCATCGCGTGGTACCCGGTGAGATACGGCAAGTCGTGACCCACCGACAACAGCACCGCATCGATCGACCTGTCGGCCATCTCTCGTCGCACGCGTTCAAGGCGTGCCAGGTAGTTGGGACGAATTTCCATGACCCGCAACGCTAGGCGTGCACCACGCCAGAAGCGTGCCGGTGCGCCGTCTTGGCGTGATAACTGGATCGCGTCAGTGGGCTCGCCTGCACGTGCTCGATGCCGAGCGACTCCCCGAATCGTCCCAACTCTTCGAATTCATGTGGCTCTACCCACCGCGCCACAGGTAGGTGGTGGCTTGTAGGTCGCAAGTATTGGCCGATCGTGACGATCTGCACGCCGACTGCCGCCAAGTCGATCAACGCCTCTTTGACTTCGTCCATCGTCTCACCCATGCCGACGATCAAACCCGATTTGGTGACGAGACCGCTCGTTCGCGCTCTCGCGAGCACCGAGAGGCTGCGGGCGTAGCCGGCAGACGGCCGAACAACTCGTTGTAGTCGAGCCACTGTTTCGATGTTGTGATTGAACACGTCAGGTCGCTCTGCGATCAAAATGTCGAGCGCGTCGGAGCCCTTCACGTCAGACACGAGTGTCTCCACATGCACACCAACTCGGCGATCACGAATGGCGCGAACGCACTGCGCGACGTGCTCCATGCCGCCGTCTGCGAGGTCGTCGCGCGCAACCATCGTCAACACCGCGAAGTCCAGTCCCATCCGATCAACCGCCTCTGCAACGCGTGCCGGCTCGTCGTCGTTGGGAGCGAGTGGCTTGCGCGTGTCGATGAGACAAAACCCACATGCTCGTGTGCACCGATCACCGAGCACCATGAACGTGGCGGTCGAATCTGCCCAACACTCACTGAGATTCGGGCATCCCGCTTCCTCACACACGGTGACGAGGTCGAGATCACGCAATGTTTTCTTCGTGGCCAGTACCTCGCTCGACAACGTCATGGTGGGACGTATCCAGTCGGGCTTGCGCACCGTGATGGCAAGACCTTCCGCGACTCCTGCTTCGTCCATTCGCCGCACCATGCGCACGGGCAGTCCGGGACCCTGGCCTCTCGAGAAAGCCGAGAGATCCTCGTCGCGCTGAGTGAACACCACCCCAGCCGTGGAGCCGACACCGTTTCCGAAGCGTTCGCTCGCCAGTCGACCAAGCACGTTGACCACGTCGCTCATGGCGACGGTGATGCCCTCTTCAGCCATCGACGTGACGTCGAACGTACTGATGCCACACGGCACGATGTGCTCGCGCATGTAGTCGAGGTTGGTCAACACGTTGATCGCAAAACCGTGCATCGTGCGACGCTCACTCGACCCGCGCCCCACACGCACTCCGATTGCAGCAATCTTGCGTGGCGAATCGGAATTTGGGCGCACCCACACTCCGGGAAACTCGCCTCGCCTACCCACGTCGACGAGACCGAATTCACTGAGCATGTCGATCAAGAGTTGCTCAAGTGCATGGATGTACGCACGCGTATCCGCCGGGCCGGCGTCTCCGTGCTTTGGTGGAAGATGCAGGATCGGATACCCCACCAGTTGGCCGGGGCCGTGATAGGTGATGTCACCTCCACGCTGCACTTCGATCAAGTCCGCGCCCACTTCGCTCGGCATACAACGAAGGTTCGTAGCCAAGTCGGCGTTGGGGCCGTGGGTGAACACATGAGGGTGCTCACACAACAACAGGTGCTGCTCCTCGCCGAACTCGAACATCGCATGCTGAATCGTCAGCATCTCGCGATACGGCACTTGTCCGCACCACCGCACGTGCAGCGAGTTGGACCTCATGGTCACCAAAAACCGGCTAGATCTCTGCGGACCAGTCGTGCGTCTCGAGGATTTCCTTGATGCGCGAGAGGAATCGCGCCGCATAGGCGCCATCGAATGCACGGTGATCCCACGCCATCGCAAGATTGCCCACCGGATGGATCGCAATACTTTCCGAACCATCGCTTGCAGTGACTACGACGGGCTTGCGCACGATTGCATCGGTGGACAAGATCGCGACCTGCGGTTGATTGATGATCGGCATGGTCAACACCGAACCTGCCGAGCCGTTGTTGGTGATCGTGAACGTTGCGCCCTGAATTTCATCCGGCGAAACCTTGCGCGCACGCGCGCGTACCGCGAGGTCGTTCGTTTCACGAGCAATCGCACGCAGACGCTTTGCATCTGCACTGCGCACCACGGGAACGAGAAGTCCCTGGTAGTCGAGGTCGACGGCAATGCCGAGGTCGACATACCCATGCACGATGAGATTGTCACCATCGATCGATGCGTTCATGTGCGGAAACTCGACGATCGCATCGACGATCGCGCGCGAGATGAATGGCAAATACGTGAGGCCGAAACCTTCTTGGCTCTTCCACTCTGCGCGAACCGCATTGCGAACGCGATCGACGTTCGAGTAGTCAACTTCCACCACGCTGAACGCATGCGGGCTGGTGGATTTTGAACCCACCATGTGTGCACCGGTGAGACGACGAATCTTGGACAGTGCCACCACCTGATCGCGCTCACCAAGCGCACGCGGGGCTACCGGTGCAGGCACTGGTGCTGGTGCGGGTGCAGCAAC
>CAZZJH010000017.1:0-12956 GCA_964654335.1 uncultured Acidimicrobium sp. | reverse complement strand
CGGACGAAGCGCCAACAACGGCAATCACCGTGCCCACGGCAACCGTGTCACCCTCATTCGCGCGAATCTCGGTGACGGTTCCCGAAATCGGCGAAGGAACCTCTGTGTCCACTTTGTCGGTCGACACCTCGAACAACGGCTCGTCGGCATTCACCGTGTCGCCCACCTTCTTGAACCAGCGAGTGATGGTGCCCTCTGTCACCGTCTCGCCGAGTTGCGGAAGTGAGATGTCAGCCATTGCGCTCCTTCAGTGTGCGCTTCAAGTGTAGATACGAAACCGAGTTCACGCCCAGTTGTTCAGGCATTGATGTTGCGCCCGGTGAGCGACAACACGGTCTCACCAAACAACTCGCTCAACGACGGATGTGGTTGGAGGAACTCTGCAATCTCTTCGACGGTTGCTTCCCAGTTCACCGCCAGGTAGCCACCAGACAACTGCTCCGTCACCCACGGCCCCACCATGTGCACGCCGATCACTTGCCCCGCACTGCCGTCCGGATTCTTCTTGGCGATCACCTTCACCAATCCGTCCGTTTCGCCGAGAATCATCGCTCGACTGTTGGCGCGGAATTGATGCTTTGCCACCATCACGTCGATGCCTTTGGCTTTCGCTTCGTCCTCGGAGGGGCCGGCCCACGCCACTTCGGGCTGGCAATAAATCGCCCATGGAACCCTGTCGTACATCACGGGATACACCGTCTCGCCGAGCATGTGTTTCACGGCGACGATTGCTTCGGCGTAGGCAACATGTGCGAGCTGCGGTGTGTTGATCACGTCACCCACGGCGTACACGCCATCTTCTGTTGTGCGGCACCAGCCGTCTACTTCGATGAATCCGCGTTCCGAAATTCGTACGGCCGTTCCACTCATACCAAGCCCTGCGATGTGCGGTTTACGACCGATGGACACCACGACCGCATCCACCTCGATCGTCTCGCCGGCACCGAAGGTCACGATCGTCGATCCACTCGCCTGCGGTTGATGACCGTTGACGGTGACACCAGTACGAATGTCGATGCCCTTCTTCTGGAAGCTCTTCACCACCACGTTGGCTACGTCGGCGTCCAAACCGGGGAGAATCTTCGGCAAACCTTCGAGGATCGTCACTTTCGCACCGAGGTCGGCAAAGGTGGAAGCGAATTCACAACCGATTGCACCGCCGCCGATCACCGCAATACGCGACGGAATGCGATCGAGCATCAACACTTCGTCCGATGTCATCACGGCCCCACCCGGCTCGAAACCCGGAATGGTTCGCGGCGTCGAACCGGTCGCTAACACCACGAATCGTGACTGCAAATCTCTCGATGATCCATCTGACATCGCAACCTTCACCGATCGGTTCCCACCAAGTGCTCCGGTTCCCTGGAGGTACGTCACCTTCTTCGACTTGGTCAAGCCGGTGAGCCCCTTCACCAGATTTCCGACGATCGTTTGTTTGCGCTTCTGGGCAACTGCGAAGTCGATCGAGCCGATTTTGGCCGAGATGCCGAAGTCACCGGCATGTCGAACATGACGATTGACCGCCGCCGTCTCGAGGAATGCCTTGGCGGGAATACACCCGCGGTTCAGGCACGTTCCACCAATCACGTCTTTTTCGATGAGCGCCACCGAGAGTCCGGCCGATGCACCGTAAAACGCGGCCGCGTACCCACCAGGGCCACCACCGATAACCACAAGATCGAACTGATCAGCCATCGTCATCCCCCACCACTCTGCAGAACCTGCAACAACTTGATCGCACCTGCAACGAGGATGGCCACGCCACTGACCAGCGACCACAGGATGAGCGTCTTCGTCTTCACCGTCAAAGAAGTCTACGGGCTCGTCTCACTACGCTTGCAGTTGTGGGCTTGCGTGACGCATTTCGACCAAAGGGTCTGCGCGAACTCGACTCCGAGCGCTTGGTGGATCGTTTCACGGAGCAAATCGAAAAACATGGAGTGACGAAGATCACCGAAATCGCACCCCGCACGAAAGTACGGGTGTGCGGCGAAGTGAAGCGCATGACCATCAAACCGCGTTCAGGTATTCCGTCGATGGAAATCACCATCAACGACGGCACAGGACAAGTCGTCGTGGTGTTCAGCGGTCGTCGTCACGTTGCCGGCATCGAACACGGCAAGTGTCTGCGCATCGAAGGCGTGGCGTTCAGTGACGCGAGCGAGCTCGTGTTTCTCAACCCTGCCTACACGCTCTTGCCCTAACCAGAGCCGAGGCTCTTTCTGGGTCGTTCAGCCGACGAGAATTTTGGAGACCGCTGTTTCGGCGTCCTCGGTGATCAACGCCATCACCTCGTCGCCCACGCGCAACACCGTCTCCTTGTTCGGCACGAGTACTCGACCGTCACGAACGATCGCCACCACCGTTGCACTTCTCGGAAACTGCAATTCAGCGAGCTGCTTGTCGCGAGCAGGTGAGTTGTCGGCAAGCGTCACTTCGACGAGCTCGGCATTGCCACCCTTGAGTTGCATCAACCGAACGAAGCTGCCCACCGTCACCGCCTCTTGCACGAGGCTCGTGATCAGGTGCGGTGTCGATACCGAAACATCCACACCCCACATGTCGTTGAACATCCAGTAGTTGTTGGGGTTGTTCACACGCGCAACGACGCGAGGAACCCCGAATTCTTGTTTGGCCAACAATGAAACCACGAGGTTGTCCTCGTCGTCACCTGTCACGGAAGCCACTACATCGGCATCGGCCACGCCCGCGCTCGCAAGTACGGCTACGTCACACGCGTCACCCAAGTGCCACGTGACGCCCTTCGAGTTCTGCTCCTTGTACTCACGCACCACCGAGCGATCGTTCTCCAAAATGGTCACTTGGTGCCCGGCCGCCACCAATTGTTCCGCCGTGAATCGACCGACGCTTCCTCCTCCGGCAATCACCACTTTCATGTCAGTGACCCTTTCCCACGATGAGCGACTTGTCAAAGTCGGCAAGGTTCGCGATCGTCGCTGCAACGTACGCCACGTCGCTTTCCTGAACGACCGTGTCGGTGTCCGGAATCATCGCCGACCCGAGACGACGCACCGCGACAATGCGCGCATTTTCGCTGTCGAGATCGAGCACCTTGGTACCGACGAGCGACTTGGGCAGTTCGCGTTCGACGAGCACTACCTTGGCGCTCGGGTCCGTCCACTCCACTGCGGGAAGGTCGGGCAAAATTCGTCGCATGATGCGCTCGGAAGTCCACTTCACGGTGGCCACGGTGGCGATCCCGAGACGCTCGTAAATCTCTGCGCGCTTCGGGTCGTAGATCCGAGCGACCACTCGCTCGATGGCGAACTCTTCACGTGCAACTCGCGCGATCAAGATGTTGGAATTGTCACCGTTCGTCACGGAGGCGAGCGCTCCCGCTTTTTCGATGCCTGCTTCGATCAGCACATCTCGGTCGAAGCCGATGCCGACGATCTTGGTGCCAGTGAACGACTCCCCGAGACGGCTGAACGCCTCGGGCTTGCGATCGATGATCGCCACGGTGTGTCCTTGCCCGGTCAACTCACGTGCGAGTGTCGAACCAACCCTTCCGCAACCGACGATCACTACGTGCACAACTTCTCCTTGTTGCCAGAAGGCTCACCGATGGGATTTTCGTCCCGATCGGGTTTCGGACCAAGACAGGCTATTCCAGTAAATGCCATGTATCGGGCTGGTTGTGGCAGGCTCTATGCGCGTATGGAACCTGCGGGTAGCTCCAACTGGCTGAAGCGCCTGCTGATCGGCAAGCCCATCTCCTCTTCCGAGGACATGCATCAACGGCTACCGAAGAAGATCGCGCTACCGGTGTTTGCCAGCGACGCAATCTCGTCGACGGCATACGCCACCGAAGAAATCCTGATCGTCTTCCTCTCTCTCGCCAGCGTTGGCATGGCGGCGTATTCGCAACTCGTGCCCATTTCGATCATGGTGATCGTCCTGCTCGCCATCGTCGTCACGAGCTACCGACAAACGATCTTCGCCTACCCCAACGGTGGCGGCTCATACGCGGTGTCCAAGGAAAATCTCGGCGAATATCCATCACTCGTGGCCGGAGGTTCGCTCTTAGTGGACTACACGTTGACGGTCTGTGTGTCGGTTGCCGGCGGCGTCGCCGCGATTATTTCTGCCTTCAATGGCCTTGCCCCCTATCGGGTTCAGTTGTGTGTTGGTTTCGTACTTCTGATGATGGTCGCGAACCTCCGCGGATTGAAGGAGTCAGGCGCGTTGTTCGCGCCACCCACGTATCTCTATGTGATCTCACTCATCATGCTCATCGGAGTCGGTTTATACCGGGTGTATTTCCAGGATCTTCCGCCGATCGAGCACACGGGCGAAGCCAAGGAACTCCTCGAGATGCAAGGCGCAGTTTCGATCTTTTATTTCTTGAAGGCGTTCTCGTCCGGCGCCGTCGCTCTCACCGGCGTTGAAGCAATCTCGAACGGTGTTCCAGCATTCAAGAAACCAGAGTCGAAGAATGCCGCAGCGACGTTGGTCATGATGGCGGTGATTCTGGGTACGAGCTTCTTCGGATTGAGTGTTCTTGCTCAGCACCTCGAACCAGTCAAAGACCACGAGGGACTGATCAAGAACACCGTGCTCGCTCAGTTGGCCGAGCAGGTATACGGCGGAAGAAATATCTTCTTCTTCGTCACCCAATTCGCCACGTTCGGAATTCTCATCCTTGCTGCGAACACTGCCTACGCAGATTTCCCTCGACTTTGTTCAGTGATTGCACGAGACAGCTATCTGCCGCGGCAATTGATGAACCGCGGTGATCGACTGGTGTTCTCCAACGGCGTCATATTCCTGAGCCTTGCCGCAATTGGTCTTCTCATCGCGTTCGGCGGCTTGGTCAACGCATTGATACCGCTCTACGCGATCGGCGTGTTCACGGGTTTCACGCTCAGCCAAACCGGCATGTGCATCCATCACTTCCGACACCGTGGCGAACGCTGGCGCTTGCACATGGCGATCAACAGCGTGGGTGCAGTCACCACATTCTTCGTGGCGGGCATCGTGCTCGCGGTCAAGTTCTTCGATGGCGCATGGATTCCAGCCGTGGTGATTCCCACCCTGATGATCGGGTTCAAGTTGGTGCATCGTCATTACACGAGAGTTCGCACGTATTTGCAAGCAGCCGAGGGGTTCGTCGCTCCGTTCCACACTCACTTCGTGATCGTGCTCGTCGGGTCCGTCAACCGTGGTGTGTTGCAAGCCATCCAGTACGCCGAAAGTCTCCGCCCCGACCGTTTGATCGCCATGTCGGTGGTGCACTCAGAGGCGGACCGACAGCGACTTGCAGAAGAATGGATCACCTTCGGTCTCAACGTCGAACTCGAGACCGTCTACTCCGAGTACCGCGATCTCGCCGAGCCGATCCTCAACCGAATCAACGAACTCGAAGGCGAGTCTGCCGACGATCTGATCACCGTCGTCATTCCCGAGTTCGTCACCAGCCTGAGTACACAATGGCTGCACAACCAATCGGCGCTGCAACTCAAGGCCCGCTTGTTGTACCGACCAAACACGGTGGTCACCTCCGTGCCGGTCGTCATTCCCTGAGGCTCGACAACGGCCCGTTCGGGGCAGCGTCGTAGCCTGACCATCATGAAGATCATCATCTCCGGTGCCAGTGGTTTGATCGGCACACCCCTCGTCGAACAGCTCGTCAAAAATGGGCACCACGTGACCAAACTCGTCCGTCGACCGGCTCGCAGCGGTGAATCCCAGTGGGACCCTCGCACTGGACAAATCGATGCCTCGGTGATCGACGGGGCGGATGCAGTCATCCATCTTGCAGGTGCCGGAATCGGTGACAAGCGTTGGACTGCCGCGTACAAGCGTGAGGTGCTCGAGAGTCGCACGCTCAGTACGGCGCTCCTCGCTCGCACTATCGCGTCATCGACCATGAAGCCCAAAGTTTTCCTGTCCGGCTCGGCCATCGGTTTCTATGGCGCGCGAGGCGACGAACAGCTCGGCGACGATGGGAGCCTCGGCTCCGGTTTCCTTGCCGACGTCTGTCGGGACTGGGAAGCCGCAGCTGCACCCGCTCAACAAGTGGGCGTGCGAACGGTGTTCTTGCGCACCGGGATCGTGCTCAGCCCACGCGGTGGTGCACTGAAGAAGTTGTTGCCGCTGTTTCGCCTTGGCGTCGGTGGACGGTTCGGCAATGGCAAGCAGTGGCAAAGCTGGATCTCGATCACCGACGAACTGAACGCGATCGAACATTTGCTTACTGCCAATGTCCAAGGTCCGGTGAACCTCACTGCACCGGAGCCGGTGACGAATGCCGAGTTCACCAAGGTGCTCGCACGTGTGTTGAAGCGCCCGGCTCTGTTCCCGGTTCCTGCTTTCGGTCCTCGCATCCTGCTCGGTGGCGAACTTGCCGACGCATTGCTGTTCACGGGACAACGAGTGCTGCCGAATCGCCTCGAGGCAAGCGGCTACCGCTTCGCCCACCGCGATCTCGAATCGGCACTGCGGGCACTACTCGGCAAATAGCGAGTCGAGATGCCGTTGGATCGCGATGTCGTCATCGTCGGCGCCGGTCTGGCCGGACTTTCCTGTGCGCTCGAGTTGCAGCGACATGGTGTCTCGTCGCAGATAGTCGAAGCAGGCAACGCCGTTGGCGGACGAGTTCGCACTGATCAACGCGACGGGTTCCTTCTCGACCGCGGCTTTCAGGTGATCCTGACCGCCTATCCCGAATTGACCCGTTATCTCGACCTCGCCGAGTTGGATCTGCGTCGCTTCGACAGCGGTGCGCTCGTGTGGCTGAACGGCAAGGGACACGTGGTCGGAGATCCGTTCAGAGCACCCACCACTCTTCCTGCCACCGTGCTCTCACCGATCGGCTCGCCGATGGACAAGATGCGCATCGCATGGTTGCGTCATCGCGCCCACCGAGTGGAACCAAACCGACTGCTACGTGGACAAGACATCTCGACGGCCGCAGCGCTTCGCGCATTCGGTTTTTCCAACACGATGATCGATCGTTTCTTGCGACCTCTGTTCGGCGGCATCCAATTGGATCCCGCGTTGGCCACGTCGCGCCGCATGTTCGACATCATCTTCCGCATGTTGAGCGACGGGTACAGCGCCGTGCCTCGCACCGGCATGCAAGCGCTGCCCCATGCACTCGCCGCAAAACTGCCGAGCGACTGCATCCGCCTCGACTCGCCAGTCGAACGTCTCGATGGCACCACCGTGCGGCTGGCGTCCGGTGAATCGCTTCATGCTCGCCATGTCGTAGTCGCCACTGATGGACCCGCGGCCTCACGATTGCTCGGCATTCCCGAGGTGCGTTCGCGCACTGTCGGATGCGTGTACTTTTCCGCATCCGAAGCACCGACCAACAAGAAGATGGTGATCCTGGATGGCACGGGCAAGGGCCCGGTGCTGAACGTTGCGGTGATGAGCAACGTTGCACCTACCTACGCTCCACGCGATCAGCACCTGATTGTGGCCGCGCTTCCCGGGGTCGTCGACGGTGACATCGAGTCGATTGCTCGCCAACAACTTCGTGGCTGGTGGGGCAACCGAGTGGATACTTGGCAACACCTCGAGACATACCGCATTCACCATGGCGGACCGGTGCAGTCTCCACCGTTTTCACCGAAGCAATCAGTTGCACTCGGAGATGGTCGGTTTGTGTGTGGCGACCATCGCGATACCGGGTCGATACAAGGTGCGATGTACTCGGGCCGCCGAACCGCAGAATCAATTCTCGCTTCGCTGGCCATCCCCACCCCGTAGATTTGACCCATGCCACACGATTCGAGCGCTGAAGTCGTATTCGCTGAGCGGACCATCTCCGCATCGCCCCAAGAAGTCTTTGATCTACTCGCCGATCCGCACATGCACAAGGTGTTCGACGGTTCCGGAACCGTGCGCGACCCTCACGGCAAGTACCCCGCACGGCTCTCGCTCGGCGCGAAGTTCGGCATGAACATGCGAATCGTCCTTCCCTACCGAATGACCAACACGGTGGTCGAGTTCGAAGAGGGTCGCCGTATCGGTTGGCGCCATTTCGGCGGGCATGTCTGGCGTTACGTACTCACCCCCGAGGGAAACGGCACACGCCTCCGTGAAGAGTTCGACTACTCGACCAATCGATCACGCCCCATGCTGAAGGCAATGAACGCCGTCGAGCGCAATGAGCAGTCGATCCTCACCACCCTCGACAACATCGAGCGACACTTCACCAAGTCGTGACCATCAGCCTGCCTCTCGGCTTCCATAGTCACGTCACGAACATCGGCATCAAGGACTCGTCGGCCGACTTCACGTTGGTTCGAGCCGATGGTCAGTGCGCTGCGGCAGGCGTGTTCACCCAAAGTCGATTTGCAGGCCCGAGTGTGCTCGTTAGTCGTCGACACGTGGCAAACCTGCGTGCTCACGCAGTCGTCGTCATTTCGAAGAATGCCAACGTTGCCAACGGCAGCGCGGGGATGAGTGACGCGATGGAGGTAGTCGGGGGTGTAGCCAACGCACTCGGCTGTGCCGCTGAAGACGTGTTGATCGCATCCACGGGTGTGATCGGACGCCGCTACCCGATGGACCGTGTGCGCGCAGGCTTGATGAACTTGCCGAACAACCCACATGATGTCGATGCGCTCGCCGTTGCTCGCGGAATCATGACCACCGATACCGTCCCCAAGGTTGCCGAAGCAACTGCAGGTTCGGCACGAGTCGTCGGAGTCGCCAAAGGTGTCGGCATGATCGAACCGAACATGGCCACGCTGATCACCTTGATGTTCACCGATGCCGCCGTCGACGGCGCAGAGCTTGACCGCATGTTTCGTCGGGTGATCGACAAGACGTTCAATTGCGTATCGATCGATACCGACACCTCGACGAGCGACACTGCCATCGTGATGGCAAGCGGTGCCGCTGGTCCGGTCGATCCCACTGCGCTGGAGTCGGCGATGCACGAAGTGGCACTTTCACTCACCAAACAAGTTGCGCGCGATGGCGAAGGCGCGGAGAAACTGATCGAAGTGTGTGTGGATCAGGCGCGTGATGAACGTCAGGCCAAGACGATCGCCAAGTCGATCGTCAATTCACCGCTCGTGAAGACTGCAATCCACGGTGCCGATCCGAATTGGGGACGTGTCGCGATGGCAATCGGCAAATGCCATGAATTCACCGACGTCTCGGAGGATCACGTGATCATTCGATTCGGCATCCAAGAGGTGTTCCCCACTCCGCTCGGCGACAGCGACCTACGCGCCCTCAGCGACTACATGAAGGGCACCGACGTACGAATCCATGTCAGCGTGGGCACCGGCTCGGCGAGCGCCACCGTTTGGGGTTGCGACCTCACCGATGGCTATGTGCGAATCAACGCCGACTACACGACCTGATCGTTCTCGCAGACAATCAGCTGCGCTCGCTCAACCAGGCAAGCACCGAGTCGCGATACGCGTAAATCGACTTGTAGCGAGCGACGTCTTCAGGTAATCGTTCGATCAGCGCACACAAGGTTCGCGCCCGCTCGGGCGAACCACTCACGTAGTCGGGCAACGACTGCTGGAACCCACGAATTGTGAACAACACTCCACCCGTGTTCGGCAATCTGCGCAATGTCTCGCGTTCCATCCGAATCCACAACTGATCGGGCGTAACTCCGAGAGGTTTCTCGGGCGGCTCGGGCTGGAACAAAGCTGGATGATCCTCGAGTGTCCAGTTGGAACGCCATAGTGGGCGATCGACGGTCAGGCGACGCAACAAGGTGTCCACAGGTGCGCCGATCTGTTCGCCGTATCGCGCAACAGGCTGATGCGTGGACAACATGTCTTTGCCCATCTTCGAATTGAGTCGCCACCGACTCGGCGAACACACGACACCGGCCACGAAGACGAGTTGTTCATCACCATTCGCCGTGCCACGAGGAGCGAGCACCGTGAGATCATCAGGAACGAGCAGAGCAGCATCGACGAGCGCGTCGAGACCTGTGGTGTCGATCCTCACGCCTTTGAAGTCGCCCACCAACCGCGCAGCTTCCGTCGCTGCCGCTTCTCCACCCTCGTGGAGCGCAGCCACTTCCCCGCGTCGACCCGCGAGCAACTGGCGCTTCATCTCGATCGTCGGTGCAGACTCCTCGTCGTCAGGAAGCCACCGTGAAACATCGAGTGGCTTGGTTCCGACACGATGACGAAACTCGTCAGTCGGCGCGACGGGGATCATCTCGTCGTAGAAACCCATCGGCGAAAAGCCGGTGAGATCGCGCGACGGAGCTTGGTCGAAAGGTGTGAACGGATCCTGATGAAGGACGAAGGTCACTTGGGCTGCATACGAATGCCACCATCCACGCGGATGGTCTCGGCATTCACGTAGCTGTTGGTGATCGTCTCGACCACCATGCTCGCCAACTCCTCGGGGTAGCCGAGTCGCTGCGGGAACAACACGCCCTTTTGCAAGTTCGCCTTGAACTGCTCGCTGGCATCGCCACTTCCGTAGATCGGCGTGTCGATCAAACCTGGAGCAACCGTGTTCACGCGAACTCCGATTGCGGCGAGATCACGAGCGATTGGCAAGGTCATGCCCACCACACCACCCTTGGAAGCGGAGTACGAGGCCTGACCGATCTGACCATCGAATGCGGCCACGGATGCAAGGTTGCAAATTGCTCCGCGCTCGCCGTTGGCGAGGGGCTCGTTGGTGCTCATCGCCGTGCCGACGATGCGGATGCAGTCGAACGTGCCGACCAAGTTGATCGCAACGACCTTCTTGAACGCATCCAAGTTGGCGGCCGACTCATAGGAGCCGTCCTTGCCCACGGTGCGTTGCGCCCAGCCGATACCGGCGGAGTTGACGAGTGCGCGAATCGGCCCCATCGACTTGGCCATCTCCGTGGCGTTGATGATGTCCTGCGTGCTGGTGACGTCCACCTTGCAATACGCGCCATCCACTTCGTCGGCGAGCGCCTTGCCCTTCTCATCCTGAATGTCGGCGACGACGACTTTCGCTCCGCGCTGGGCGAGCAGACGTACACACGCTGCTCCAATTCCCGACGCTCCACCGGTGACGATTGCACTTGTTCCGTTGAGATCCATGTAGAAACACTACGCAACGGATACCGAGCCGGCCAAGCCGAACGAATGACGGTGATTCAGCGCGCGAAGCCGAGGGACGCAGCCACGGCAAGTTGATCCACGAGTTCGTTCAGTGGATCGCCGTTGTGCGCCTTGACCCACGAGAAGGTCACGTTGCCCCGCTCGTTGACCAAGTTGATCAGCGGTTCCCACAAATCACGATTGGCGACTGGTTGCCTCTGCGAGTTGCGCCATCCGCGAGCAAGCCAACCCTTCCACCACTCGTCACGAAAGCAATTGACTACGTACGTGCTGTCGGAGCGAATCTCCACGGGCTCATCGGCAGGAACCGACTTGATCGCCTCGATCACCGCCGTGAGTTCCATTCGTTGGTTGGTCGTATGTGCTTCCCCACCGTTTGCTTGCGGCTCACCACTCGGCGCCACGGCCCATGCCCACCCACCAGGGCCGGGGTTTCCCGAGCACGCGCCGTCCGTATAGATGAGAACCATCCCGTGCATCTTTGCTGATCAGGACGTCCGTACCGTGCACCCGTCGAACTGGTTTCACCCGACGATCTCGTAGCACACAACTCGTTCTGCGAGAATGGGCGCATGATCTTCGACGGTTCAGTGCATCAACTCCCCGACACTGACCCCGGCGAAACTGCCGAGTGGTTGGACTCGCTCGACGCAGTGGTCGATACCCACGGCAAGACTCGCGCTCGTTATCTGCTCTCGCGGCTCTTGGAGCGTGCTCGCGATGCTCAGGTCAGCTTCCCCGCCACGGTCTCTACGCCATACGTCAACAGCATTCCTCGTGAACAAGAACCTTGGTTCCCGGGCGACGAGCACATCGAGCGCCGCATCCGCGCTTACATCCGCTGGAACGCAGCCGTGATGGTGGTGCGGGCGAACATGGCAGCCGAGGGAATCGGGGGTCACCTCTCCACGTTCGCCTCGTCGGCCAGCTTGTACGAGGTTGGCTTCAACCATTTCTTCCGCGGTCGCGACTCCGGTCAACCTGGCGATCACATCTACTTCCAAGGTCACGCTGCTCCGGGCATCTACGCACGTGCATTCCTCGAACGACGTCTGCACGAGGACGATCTCGATCACTTCCGTCGTGAGATCGGACGAGATGGCGCAGGATTGTCGAGCTATCCGCACCCTCGATTGATGCCGGAGTTCTGGGAGTTCCCCACGGTGTCGATGGGGCTCGGTCCGATCACGGCGCTCTATCAAGCGCGCTTCAATCGCTACCTCCACAATCGCAAACTCGACGACACCTCGCGGAGCCACGTGTGGGCATTCCTCGGCGACGGAGAAACGGACGAACCAGAAACACTCGGTTCGATTTCGCTCGCCGCACGCGAGCACCTCGACAACCTCACGTTCGTCGTCAACTGCAACTTGCAGCGACTGGACGGCCCGGTGCGCGGCAACGGCAAGATCATCCAAGAACTCGAAGCGGTGTTTCGTGGCGCTGGCTGGAACGTGATCAAGGTGATCTGGGGTTCGAAGTGGGACGAACTCCTCGCACGCGACACCACCGGAGCATTGCTGAACAAGATGAACACCACCGTCGATGGCGAGTTCCAACGCTTCACGGTGGAAGACGGCAACTACATCCGTGAGAACTTCTTCGGGCCCGACCCACGCCTCAGGGAGATGGTGTCGCACCTCCAGGACGAAGATCTGCGACTGCTCCCGCGCGGTGGGCACGACTATCGCAAGCTCTATGCCGCGTTCAAAGCGGCAAGCGAGAACGTCGGTTCAGGTAGGCCGACAGCGATCTTGTGCAAGACGGTGAAGGGTTGGACACTCGGCCCGGAGATCGAAGGCCGCAACGCCACGCACCAGATCAAGAAGATGAACGAGGAGCAGCTGCGCACGCTGCGATCACGACTGCATCTGGAAGACGAAATTCCCGACT
>CAZZJH010000016.1:22031-25746 GCA_964654335.1 uncultured Acidimicrobium sp. | reverse complement strand
TTGTCGTAATAGACGAGGAACTTACGGACGAACACCTGGCGAGCGTTCGCGTCATCAGGGCGAACATACAGCGGTCGCACATAGAGCAGACCGTCACCGATCGGGATCAATTGAATGTCGCCGAACACCACACGTGAGCCACGCTGGTCGAGCAAGGTCACCTGTTGCGCCACCACCGGATCGCTACCGAATTCTGCTGCGACCGTTGCTGGACCTTCGATCAGCGGTGCAGACATCCGATACACGCGCAATCTCCCATAAGACTCTGGCTCACTCGACACCACCATGAAGGCTTGCAACTCTTTGCGAGCATCGTCGCTGGAGAAAGGCACGAACGGTCGCAACATGGAGAACTCGCCTGCTTCGCCCTTTGAGTTCGGACCGTGGAACATCGTGAAGTACGGCTCGAAGCGCAGCACATTCGCATCCTGCACATCGATCACATCGGTTCCGGCGAGTGTGCCAGCGCCACCAATCACGCCAGTCGTGCCCTCCGGCTCGGTCGGTGAAGCCTGTGCAACGCTCCACGCCGCATCACGATTGAAGAACAACGACGCGTCATCGAACTGGTAGCGGCCATACATGTTGGTCTGCACACGGAAGAGATCTTCCGGGTAGCGGAAGTGCTCCACCAACTCCGGCGAAGCTTCAGACACTGGTGTGAACATGTCGGGGAATACTTTGCTCCACGTCGAGATGATCGGATCCTTGTCGTCCATCACATAGAAGACGGGCGTTCCCGTGTAGGCGTCCATAACTACTTTCACACTGTTGCGCACGTAGTTGAACGTCGTGTTCAAGCCTGATCCTGCGGTGAGCTGAGAAACATTGGCGTTTTGCGCATATGGATAGCGATCCGTCGTGGTGAATGCGTCAAGAATCCACATGATCTTGCCGTCCACTACTGCGGGATACGGATCGGCATCGAATCGTAGGAATGGCGCAATTTTCTCGGCGCGTTCGCGAACATTGCGAACCCACATGATGCGCGACTCAGACTTGATCAACCCCGAACCGAACAAGTTGAACTCACCGAAATTCAATGCGAATGCAGCACGACGCACTGGACCAGTCAGTCGAACACCGCCGTCACCGTCATACGAGGTCTCGGTGGTATCCGGGCAAGCTTGCTCGTCTTGGCTCGTTCGCAGCACGGCGTAGTCGGCAATCTGATCACCTACGTACAACTGCGGTCGCTCTTCCCCCAAGTCCACATACAGAGGACGGCCGTCAGTAGTGACACGACTCGCAGGTGCGACAACCAATCCACAACCGTGCGTGTAGATGAGGTGTCGCGATACCCACGTGCGGTTCGGGATACCCGCAGTGTTCAGTTCGCGGGCAGCGACCATCACCTGTTGCTCACGACCATCTATCGCATAACGATCGACGTCGAGGTCACGAATCGCATAGAACGACGAGAGCCCTTGATCCAAGGCGAACCGATCGCGCATCTCCGTTGGATCGAGTTGGCGTACGTCACGAAGCGGTGCTTCGTTGGCGGATATCTCATCGACCGAGATGGACCCAAAGTTCACGGGGACTGTCTCCACGTCGCCAAGATTCATCGCATTCTTGGTGGCTTCGAGGTTCCGTTCGATGAACGGCAACTCCTTGGTGCTCACGTTTGGCTGAACAGAGAACCGCTGAATTACTGCGGGATAGATGGTTCCGGCAGCAATCGCGACGACCACCCACATCAAGGTCGCCATCACCGGAATGCGCCATCCCTTCAGCCACACGTTGGAGAGAAACAGCAGGGCGACCGCAAGCGAAACGAGAATCATCAAGTTGATGGCAGGCAGCTGCGCGTTCACATCGGTGTATGTCGCACCCTGCACGACGCCCCTGGTTGAACCAGTGAGCGAGAACCGCGACAACCAATAACCCGCAGCACGCACCACCGCGAGTGCGGCGAAGAGTACCGAGAGATGAACCTTTGCTTGTGGCGTCACTCTCCTGCCCACGTTCTGCAAGCGAATACCACCATTGAGATAGTGAGTTGCCGCCACCACCAAGGCGATGAGAATCAGTGCACCGAACAGCCAATTGACCACGAAGAAGGCAAAAGGCAGCCGGAAGACATAGAACGAGACGTCCTGACCAAACAGCGGATCTTCGATGCCGAATGACTGATGGTTGACGAAGAGCATCCACTCCTGCCACTGCGTGATTGCCGGAGCTCCGACCATGAAGCCGAGCAGGGCACCGATGGCGATACGCAGCATCCAGCGGTACTTGCCAACCAACTGGCGATACCCGGCCAGAGCACGTTCTTCAGGCGACGGTGGAATAGACGTCGGTGCGACTCGATCCGAGATCCACATGTTGCCAATGAGCAGCACCGCAAAGAGAACGACGAAGGCCGCCGCAAGACCGACGCGGGTCCAAAGAATTTCCCAGAAGGTCCCCGAGAATCCAACGGAGTCGTGCCACAGCACGTCGACATAGAAGCTCGCGATACTGCGACCAAAAATGAACAGAGCAACGATGACACCAACGACGAGCGAAACGACCAGACGACCACGTGATGGTCGATTCACGCGAAAACCGCCACCAGATCGGGGTTGACGTGGTTGACGAGGAGGCAGATCGGAGGGGTTCCGCACGCGTGCGAGATTAGTCGCGGTGCGGTGCGACTAGGCATCGGCACCCCGCGTGAGCGATGGGGTGCTCGTGTCCCGTCGGAAACGGCGATCCAAGTGGAGTGTCGCCGGCGAGAGCATTGTCCTCCGCGTCGGCGCACTGAGGGCCGTTCGGGTCGACCATCCAACACACCGAAGTACCGGTGGGAAGCGCAAGATATGCGCCACGGCTGTATGCAAGACATGCCATGTCGGACACCAGCGCATCGAGTTTCTGCATCTTCCATTCGCGATAGGCACTGCGAACGAGGGAGGACATCTCTTCACGATCACCATTGCTTTGCTCGACGCAACGCTGCAAGCGTTCGCGTATTGGACGAACGATCGTCTCATCGATGGACTTGGAGATCGTCTGCATCACTGCCGACTTCGTCACCTGCTTGCGAAGATCTGCCTTCAACCCTGGGGCAACACTCTTTGCGCCTGACAACGCGACGTTGTGCATGTCGTCAGCAACTGATTCGACGTGGGCCTGTACTTGGGTTGCAGCATCAGACACCATCTTCTCGAGCGCGACCACGCTCTTCTTGCCCTGGAGATAGTTGAGGATGGCGTTTTCTTCGTCGGCAAGCACTCGCTTGAACTTGCGTGTCAGAGAAACGATCTGCGGAGCGAGCGTCTCGTCACGTTTGAGGAACAGCTCCTTGTTCACCTTCGGAACGACGGGAGTCACCTTGGAAACGGAAGACCCAGTAAGAGACTCTTGTTTCGTCTCGGGCTTCTTCACGGCCTTGGCAGACTTGCCGTCCTTCTTCACCGATTCGGCGACTTTGGCCGGGCTTGACTGCTTCAGGCGCGCGAACAGGTCGTCGACCGATGGCTTCTTTGACGCAGACGACTTCGGCTCGGTCGGCTTCACTTCAGTCGGTTTGGATTCCGAAGTGGAAGGAGTCGGCTGCTCGATTTCTGGTTCACTCTCTCGAGCGGGTGTCTCACGTCGACCAAACAACTGCACCACTTCGGCGATGTGCTCGGCTCCTGCAGGCTCGACCGAGGGATGTCCTGCTTTTTGTGCCGTCTCCTCCGTCGACTCGGTGACGACTGGTTCATCGACTTCCGCCTGCTCGATG
>CAZZJH010000016.1:9179-21931 GCA_964654335.1 uncultured Acidimicrobium sp. | reverse complement strand
GTTTTTTGCGGAATCGCATCAGGCACTTTCGTGTGATCGAAGAACACGGGTCCCTGTCCGGGAGTCTGTATCTGTGATGCACGTGCCACTTCTTCCGAAAGTTCTTCGAACTCATCCAAGTCGCCGACCACTTCGTTCGCGGCCACTCGTGCTCGTTCGAATGCGTTGACCAAACGATCGCGGGCGTGGATCAACATTTCAATCTGCTCGCGAGCAAGTTCACGACGACGCGCAAGTTCTGTAAGGACTCGCTCGCGGTACTCGCGGGCTTCGATGACCATCTCACGACCCTGTTGCTTGGCCAGCTCGATCTCATTCTCGACATCAGCCGATGCGTCAGAACGCTTTCGAGCAGCCTCAAGTTCGGCTTCCTGGCGAACGCGTGAAGCATCCGCACTGGCTTCGCGGACCAATCTTTCGGCGGTTTCTGCGGCACGCAGGCGCATTTGTTGGGCTGCCTCGCGTGCAACACTCAAAACCCGCGCAGTTTCTTCGCCGAGGAGCGTCGTCACCGTTTCTTCGTCCAAGGCTCCCGGCGAACTCATGCCACGCGTCTGCATTGCGCGCAGTTCGCTTTCGAGGAACCGCTCGCGCTCCTGGAGTCGGCTCATCTCGGCAGACACCATCCTCAAGAAATCGCGCACTTCCTCCTGGCTGAAGCCCCGACGAACGACGTCGAACTGGGCCGAACCTACGGCCGCAGGTGAGGACGGATCAGGTCGCGAAAAGGAAATTGCCACGAAATCAAGAGTACGCCGCCCCTAGAGGTCGATTGCGGCATTCGTCAAGCCGCTACCACCCAATTTCTCAAGTGCAGCAAGGGCCTCTTCGAGGTTGGCAACCGTGATGATCGTCATCTTGCTGCCGGCAACTTTGCGCGCATCAGCGAGTTCTGTTGGCGACTGTGTCGCGGGCACCAGGAACACTTCTGCACCGGCACGTTTTGCCGCAACTGCCTTTTGCCGCAAGGCGCCAATTGCACCAACTGTTTCATCCTCGGAGATCGTCCCCGTCGCCGCAACCTTGACGTCTCCTGTCAGCGAACCAGGGGTGAGTTCATCGAGCAGAGCCAACGTGAATGCGAGTCCAGCGGATGGACCACCGATCGAGTCCGTGTCGATGTTCACTTCGAACGGCAAATTGACCGTTCGAGTATCGGCAGGAATGAACCCGATGATCGTTCGCTCCGGGTCTTCGGGGCTCTGAATCAACTCCACTTGACGCTCCTCCACTGCCGACTTGGTGTGCGGGATGATCTGCAACGTCACGACATCCCCCGGCTTTGATGAGCCAAGGACGGACGCCAAGCGGTCGAGTGAATCGATCTTGATTCCGTTGAAAGAAACCAAGGTGTCGCCGGGGTCGAGCACATTGCACGCGCTCAATTCACGCGGCGTGTCCTCACACACCAACTCTTCGACGATCACATCGCCGAAAACGATCTCTACATCGAGACCAAGTCGGTTGAATGCCACGAACTCAGCGATCTGCTTCGAGGTGGTCATGGACTGATAACCAAGTCGACGTTGCTCACTCGGTGTGATGTCACCGAATCGCTCTTCGAAGGTTTGGACATCCACGTCGTCATCAATCGCACCAGCCAGCGCATCAAGAGCACTCAACTTGTTGCCGAACGCGGTGACGAACAGCAACGGATTTTCGGCCGGGTATTGCGTCACCTGAGCACGCGCCTGTTCATTCAGCTCGAGTCGCGATCTGACATCCTCTGCGGTACCCGGAGCAACCTCCCACAAGCGGAGTCGCACCACCGACGCAGCGACCACTGAAATGAGCACGAGCCACGCAATGGTGAGCACAGGCAACGCCCACCACAAACGACGATGCCAATTCACAGCAATCGTCGGCGGTGGCAACGGTACGCTTGTCGGTGCCGTGGTCGTGTCGTCCATCGTTTCTCTCGTTTCTGTCACCACGCTCGATGTTGTCACTCGCACCCCACTCGTTGCACTGTTGGCCGCGGTGGCGCTGTGGGCGATCTGGCGAAACAAGCCTGCCAGCAACGAGGACCGAATTCCCCTGCGGGTGATGGTGAAGCCCACTCCGTTATTTCGCGAGCCCGACAACAAGCGTCGTGCCACTGCGGCCGGGCAACTTGGGTTCGGCGCAGTCGTAGTTGGCATGTTGTTTGCCCTCGTGGTCTCGGTACTCGTGGCCTATCTTTTCGGCGCAGTCACGGCACTCCTTGATTGATCGAAATGGGTGGGGATTGATGGAGTGCTCGCAATGAACTCCGTGGTCTGCGTCCAAGGACTCGGCTTCGTCGGTTCGGCGATGGCTATCGCGTGCGCCCGTGCGGTCGGCCCCCTCGGCGCACCAGCATTCGAAGTGATCGGGATCGACCTGCCGAACGAGCAAGGCAAAGCTCGCATCGACGCACTCAACCGAGGCGAGTTCCCCTTCGCATCGACCGATGCTTCTCTGATCGATGAGACCCGTCGGGCGGCGCAACGTGGCAACTTCAAAGCAACCAGCGACTCATCGGTAATGAAGCGTGCCGACATCGTGGTCGTCGACGTTCCTCTCGACATCGATTTCGATCAACCCACCCCCAAGTTGGTGCTCACGCCTTTCGAGCGCGCGATTGCCACCATCGGAGAACTCGCCAAACCAGGTGCGTTGGTGGTGGTGGAGACGACGGTGCCACCGGGAACTTGCGAGAACGTGGTGCTACCGATTCTCCGCCAATGGGCAGAGCGGCGCGGTATCCAAGCATTTGCGCTCGCACATTCATATGAACGGGTGATGCCGGGCGAGCATTATCTCGAGTCGATCACATCGTTCTGGCGCGCGTACTCAGGTATCGACGAGAACAGCGCTCGGCGATGCGAGGAGTTCCTCACCAAGGTGATCGACACGGCCAACTATCCGCTCAAGCGATTGTCTTCGCCAACAGCATCAGAAACCGCCAAGGTGCTGGAAAACGCATACCGCGCCACGAACATCGCCTTCATCGACGAGTGGGGTCGCTTCGCCGAAAAGGCAAACGTCGACTTGTACGAAGTGATCGATGCGATCCGCGTACGACCGACGCACAACAACATCCGTCAACCTGGTTTTGGTGTGGGTGGGTACTGCTTGACGAAAGATCCCGAATTCGCGGCTATCGCCGCACGCGAAGTGCTCGGCCTCGGCAAACAAGAGTTTCCGATGAGCGAACTGGCAATGCGAATCAACCGTGACATGCCACTGCACCCTCTGCGACTCATCGACGTCAATCTGGGTGGCCTGCGCGGTAAGTCGATTGCGCTCGCTGGGATCTCCTATCGCCAAGACGTCGCCGACACCAGGTACTCACCATCACAGACTTTCGTCGAAAAAGCGGAGCTCGATGGAGCAACCATTCACTGCTTCGACCCACTCGTTCAGCACTGGGAGGAACTCAACCGGCCCGTGCGTAACGAGATGACCGCGTGCCCCGACGTACACGCCGTCGTGTTTGCCGTACCTCATCGAGAGTTCCGCGCGATCGAGCCACACACTTGGCTTGGCGGCAAGACTCCTCTCATCGTGGATGCCAACGATTGCCTCAGCGCCGAGCAGCTCGATGCATTCGCTTCTGCTGGCTGTGGCGTGCACAAAGTGGGACGTGGTCTCGTGAGCGACGGAGCGGGCGCATGAAGGTCCTGATCACTGGTGGAGCAGGCTTCGTCGGAACTCATCTCGCCAAGTCACTCCTCGACGACGGCGCAAGCGTCACCATCGTCGACAACTTCCAACGTGGCGTGAAGGATGCGGCCTTCGAAGAAGTAGCTTCGCGATCCAACATCGTCGATGCCAATCTGCTTTCTGCCGCGTTTGCCCAGAACGTGAGCGACGACCATGACTTCGTGTTCCATCTGGCAGCGATCATCGGCGTACGCCATGTCCTGGAGCGTCCGTACTCCGTGCTCGCCGACAACGCAGTGATGACGATGAACGTGATCGAAGCAGCCCGTCGTCAGCGAAATTTGAAGCAGGCGATCTTCTCCTCCACTTCAGAGATCTACGCCGGATCACTGGTTCACCTGCCGACGATGCAAGTTCCCACTCCTGAAACGACGCCGATAGCTCTCACGGACTTGTACGCACCACGTACGTCATATCTCTTGTCGAAGGCATACGGCGAGGCGCTGTTCAACCATTCGGGGTTGCCCGCAACATCGGTTCGACTCCACAACATCTATGGCCCACGCATGGGAATGTCTCACGTGATCCCGGAGCTGCTGCACAAGGCGTACACCGCCAAGGACGGTGACCCGTTGGTGGTGGCAAGCGTGCACCATCGACGAACCTTTTGTTATGTCAGCGATGCGATTGCGATGTTCCGGGGAATCATGAACTCACCTGCCACCGTGGGGAGAACATTGAACATCGGCAACTCCACGCCAGAGGTGGAGATTGGTGAGTTGGCACGAACGATCACGAACGTGGTCGGGCGCAATCTCACGATCACGCCTGCGCCAGAAACTCCAGGATCACCGGCACGTCGTTGTCCCGATGTTTCCCTCCTAACTTCCCTCACCGGAGTCACTGGCGAAGTGTCACTAGAAGAAGGTGTTCGTCGTACGTTCGAGTGGTATCGCGAGAACGTTTTCAGTGGAACGGGCCCCAGCGCACAATGATCCCCCTTGCGGTGCCGCAACTTTCGGGTAACGAGGCCAAATACCTTCAGGAGTGCGTCGACTCGACGTTCGTTTCGACGGTGGGACCGTTCGTCGGTCGATTCGAAGAGATGGTCGCGAGAGCCGCGGGTTCGCAACACTGTGTGGCAACGAGCGCAGGAACTACTGGACTCCATGCCGCCCTCGTCGCACTCGGTGTCGATCGCGATGATCTCGTGATCATTCCTTCATTCACCTTCATCGCAACTGCCAATGCCGTCACACACGCAGGTGCCACACCTTGGCTGATGGATGTCTCGCGCGATTCATGGACGATCGATGCAGATCAATTGGCCACTGAGCTCGAGCGAAATACGAAGGTGAAGCGCGGCACACTCGTTCACCGAGGAACTGGCAAGCGTGTCGCCGCAATCATTCCCGTTCACACTTTTGGCACGCCAGCGAACATGGATGCAATCGTTGGGGTTGCCCGTCGTTACTCACTACCCGTACTTGCGGATGCAGCCGCGGCGCTCGGCGCAACTTCACACTCGCGCAAGATTGGCCAACTGGGTGCAGACCTGACGATGTTCTCATTCAACGGCAATAAGACGGTTACCGCCGGTGGTGGTGGTGCCGTTACCGGTGACGACGAAAGTCTCGTGAAGAAGGTGCGCCATCTCACCACCACAGCACGAGTTGGCGCGAACTACGACCACGACGTGGTCGGATTCAACTACCGCATGACCAATCTTCAGGCAGCAGTTGGCTGTGCGCAAATGGAACAACTCGACACTTTCGTCGCAAAGAAACGAAAGATCCGCGAAACCTACGACTCCGCTTTCGCAGAACTGCCCGAAGTCGAGCCATTCCCTCGTGTCGAAGGCACGGAAAGTGCGTGCTGGTTCTCTGGGTTTGTCACCGATGCCGGGACCGCTTCTCGCGTCCGCGCTGCTCTGCAAGACAAGTCGATCGATGCACGACCAACGTGGAAACCAATGCATTTGCAGTTGCCGTACATGGACGTACCGCGTGCTTCTCTCGATGTCTCAGACGAGATCTGGGAATGCATCGTCACGCTTCCATGCAGCACGGGAATCACCAATGCCGAATTGGACACGGTGATAGAGGCGGTGAGGGCTCAGCTACGCCAATAGCCTTGACTCGTGGCTTCACCGCGACGAGTTTGCGTGATGACCGGCACACGCGCCGACTACGGCCACCTGTTCTGGTTACTGAAAGAGATCGAGACCGACCCGGCTCTCGAACTTCAACTCGTGGTGACTGGCGCACATCTGTCGGCAAAGTGGGGAAACACGGTCGAGCAGATCGAGCGAGACGGTCTACCGATCGCAGAACGTGTGGCCTTCGACCTGAATGATGACTCTCCCCTTGCCATCGCCGACTCGCTCGCCAAATCCACGAGCGGACTCGCCCATGCATTCGAGCGTCTCAAGCCCGAGGTGGTGGTGGTGCTCGGAGATCGATACGAAGTGTTGGCCGCTGCACAAGCGTGCCTCATGCTCGGTATTCCACTTGCACACCTACACGGCGGAGAAACCACCGAAGGTGCGTTCGACGAGGCGATCCGTCATTCGGTGACGAAGATGGCACATCTCCATTTCGTCGCGGCCGACGAATACGCGTGGCGAGTGCGCCAACTTGGCGAACGTGACGAGTATGTGTTCAATTTCGGTGCTCCCGGTCTCGATCACCTCACGCGATCACAAATTGCTGACCGAGCAGAGCTCGAAAAGACGATCGGCGCGACATTCACTACACCGTTGTTCGCCGTGACATACCACCCGGAGACGCTCGAGTCCGACGAAGGAATCGGTGGACTTCGAGCGATGCTCGCTGCACTCGATGACGTCGACGGCGCATCGATCGTCTTCACCGGAGTGAACGCTGATCCGGGACATGATCACCTTTCGCGGGAGATCCATCGTTTCGTAGAGGGCGATGCATCGAGACGCTTCCTGGTCGCATCGCTCGGTCAATCCCGATACCTGGGCCTACTCACGATTGCCGATGCCGTGGTCGGCAATTCTTCGAGTGGTTTGATCGAAGCACCTGCGCTGCGTGTGCCGACCGTGAACATCGGTGATCGACAAAAGGGTCGATTGCGTGCAGCTTCAGTCATCGACTGTGCGCCGACGAAGGATGCGATCGCTGGCGCGCTTCGCAAGGCGCTCGATCCCACCTTCCGCGCCAATCTGCCCGAGAACCCCTCGCTTTATGGTATTGGGGATGCATCGCGACGAATCAAGGACGTACTCAAGCAGGTCGATCTGCACGGGATAACCAAGAAGCACTTCGCGAACAGGAAATTCTCGTGAGCGTCTATGTGATCGCTGAAGCCGGCGTGAACCACAACGGCTCGCTGTCCACCGCCATCGAAATGGTGGACGTTGCAGCAGCGAGTGGTGCAGACGCAGTGAAATTCCAGACCTTCAAGGCCAAGGCGATGATCCAGGAAGCAGCGCCAAAGGCTGAATACCAGGTGGCCGCCACCGGAAGCACCCAAAGCCAACGCGAAATGATCGAGGCGCTCGAACTCTCGACCGATGCGCACTTGGCGATCGTCCAACAGTGCACTTCTCGCGGTATTCGTTTTCTCTCCACCCCGTTCGATCACGAAAGTCTCGAACTCCTGACGAAGACGGTCGGGATGACGACTATCAAAATTCCCTCGGGCGAAGTGACCAATCTTCCCTTCGTGCTCGACATCGGTCGCCGCGCGAAGGACGTGATCTTGTCGACAGGTATGTGCACGATGAAAGAGATCGAGTTTGCTCTGAAGACGCTCGCGTTCGCCTTCGATTCATCAACCGCCAACCGACTTCCCAGCCGGACAGAACTCGCTTCGCCGCTCAGCGACGGCGAACGTTCGTTGTTGATCGGCCGAGTGACCGTCTTGCAGTGCACCACTGAATATCCGGCTCCAATCGAAGAAGCCAACCTGCGTGCAATGATCGCCATTCGTGATGCATTTGGTCTTTCCGTCGGATACTCCGATCACACACTCGGATCCACCGCTGCGATCTCTGCGGTTGCTCTCGGCGCGACGATGATCGAGAAGCACTTCACCATGGACAAGCACCAACAAGGACCGGACCATCGCGCGTCTCTCGAACCAGACGAGTTGAAGGCCTATGTCCAAGCAATCCGCGACGTCACAAGTTCCATGGGTGACGGAGTCAAGGCACCGAGCAAGTCAGAAAAGAAGAACATCGACATTGCGCGCAAGAGCATCGTTGCTGCTCGCCGAATCGCCAAGGGCGAGAAGCTCACCGCAGAAAATCTGACATTCAAGCGACCTGGCACAGGGCGTCAGCCGATCGAATTCTTCGACTTGCTCGGCACCGAAGCCACGCGCGCTTACGAAGAGGACGAACAGATATGAGTGAAGTGGTGATCGTCGGTGCAGGTGGGCACGGCAAGGTGGTTGCTGATGCACTC
This sequence comes from uncultured Acidimicrobium sp., assembly GCA_964654335.1. Lineage (GTDB taxonomy): Bacteria > Actinomycetota > Acidimicrobiia > Acidimicrobiales > Ilumatobacteraceae > UBA3006. Next base: position 13,868 of record CAZZJH010000016.1, on the reverse strand, counting down.
GCCTCCCGAGGTTTAGGAATTCGCGGTTTCGTCGATCCTTCGATCTCGGTCGGCACCCGAGTCGGCGGCTACACCGTTCTCGGTGATGACTCCTGGTTGACCGACAACCCATCTGCTCTCGTTTGCTTGGGTGTAGGTGCAACGAAAGACGTATCGCTGCGTGAACGCATCTTTGGTTCACTCACAGATCGCAACGTCATCGGCTGCACTCATGCCACTGCGATCATCGGGACGGCCACCAAGATTCATGCCACTGCGCAAGTTCTTGCAGGTTGCATCATCAATCACTCGGCATTCGTCGGTGCGAACACGGTCCTCTACACCGGTTCGATCATCGAGCATGACTGCGTTATCGGTGAGCATTCGTATTTGTCGCCACGAGTGACCTTGTGTGGCGGAGTGAAAATCGGTGCACGAGTTTTCATTGGCGCAGGTGCAATCGTCTTGCCCGGCGTGAACATCGGTGATGGTGCGACGATCGCGGCTGGTGCAGTCGTCACCGAAGACGTAGATGCAAATCGCACCGTGATGGGCGTTCCTGCGAAGGTCGTAGACTCATCACGATGAAGAATTGGCGTGATGCGCTGATTTCCGACTCCGCCTCGCTACGCGACGCGGTGGCTCAGATGAGCGATACGGGTTGGCAAATCGCCGTGGTGGTGAAGGGTGAAGACCGTCTCGCCGGCGTCCTCACCGATGGCGACATTCGCCGGGCGTTGCTGCAAGGAATGGACCTGTCCGTGCCGATCACCAAGGCGATGAATGCCAAGCCAGTGACGATGGACGCGCTCACCCCCGCCTCTGCCATTCGCGCCAAGATGCGACAAGAGGGATTTCATTTCATTCCGCTGATCGACGGCCACGGAACGGTGCAGGGCGTCGCAACGATCGACCAACTCGTCGGCGAGGAAGATCGTCCGAACCCCGTCGTGATCATGGCGGGTGGTCTTGGTAAGCGCCTGCATCCCCTGACGGAAAACTTCCCAAAGCCGATGCTCACGGTTGGTGACAAGCCGATTCTCGAAACGATCGTTTCAGCATTTTCACAACAGGGGTTCCGGAACATCTTTCTCTCGGTCAACTTCCGCTCTGATGTGGTGCAGGAACACTTCGGTGATGGTGCCGAATTCGGTGTCAACATCACCTACCTCCACGAATCGAAGCCACTTGGCACGGCTGGCGCACTCTCGTTGTTGCCTTCGGACAACGACTTACCCGTGATCGTGATGAACGGCGATCTGCTCACGAAGATGTCCGGCGATGCACTTCTCGAGTTCCACAATCACAACCGCGCCGACGCCACGATGGTGGTCCGAGAAACACACTTCGATCTTCCTTATGGAGTCGTCACCACGGACAATGTCTCGATTAGCAAGATCGCAGAAAAGCCCAAGCAAGCTTTCCTCGTCAACGCCGGCATCTACGTCATCAACCAGTCGGTGATCCGCGACATCGAAAAAGAGGAATACCTCGACATGCCGACCTTGTTCAACGGGTTGATCGAGCACAACAAGAAGGTGATCGCCTTTCCGCTGCACGAATACTGGATCGACATTGGACGACTCGAGGAATTCGAACGCGCTCAAGTCGAATGGAACGCCTGAACGCATGATCGGCGACAAGCGCGTGCTCGCCGTGGTACCCGCGCGCGGCGGATCGAAGGGCATCCCTGGCAAGAACCTGAAGATGATCGCTGGTCGATCACTCCTCCATCGGACGATCGATCAAGCACTCACCGCGAAGTTCGTCGATGAAGTGGTGGTGACCTCGGATGATCAAGAGATCCTTCGTCACGCCAAAGAGATCGCCGGTGTGAGAACGATCGTAAGACCTGGAGATCTCGCAGCTGATGACACGGCAATGTGGCCCGTCGTGCTCCATGCTCTCGACGGGTCCTCGCCGTGTGACGTCGTCGTATTGCTGCAACCAACTTCGCCACTTCGACTTGCCAGTGACATCGATGCCGCCGTCACGATGCTCCAGAACAAGAACGTCAATTCCGTGATGTCGGTGTGTGAGGTTGCCACCAGTCCGTACTGGATGTTCACGATCGACAACGGCGGAAAGCTGCAGCGAGTCCTACCCAAACAGAGTGTTGCAACTCGCCAAGAATTACCCCAGTGCTTTGAGATAAATGGAGCTCTCTACGTGGTGAATTCCGCATGGTTTCGCTCCTCACAACTTTTCGTCGACGATGACACGCTTGCCTACGTCATGCCACGCGAACGATCGGTGGATGTCGACACTCCTGAAGACCTCGCTACCGCAGAGCGGCTTCTCAACGGCGCGTAATCACCGAGCCATTTGGTTCGGGAAGTAGCCTCAAAGACGGTCAACGAACGAATGGGTGAACGAGTGAGCGAAGTCTTCTGGTGCACGAACTGCCTCAACATGTCGACGAGACCACGTGTCTCGTTCGACCATCGCGGCTGGTGCAATGCGTGTCAGTGGATGGAGGAAAAGGAGACGCTCGATTGGGCCACCCGCAAGCGCGAACTCCACGAGTTGCTTGCCAAGCACAAGTCGACGGATGGGCGATTCGACTGCGTCACCACGGTGAGCGGAGGCAAGGACGGTAGTTACGTTTCCTACAACGTCCAGAACGTCTACGGAATGAACCCCGTTGCGATCACGGTGACTCCCGCCCTGCCGCTCGAGATCGGCAACCGCAACCTGAAGAACTTCATCGATTCTGGCTACAACCACCTGCAAGTGAACGCAGACCCGAAAGTGATGCGAATTCTCAATCGTGAAGGTTTCATCCTCACTGGATTTCCCTATTTTGGATGGTTGATGGCAATGCAGGCTGCGCCCATCCGCATGGCGGTCAACCTCGGTATTTCCCTGATCTTCTACGGAGAAGATGGCGAAGTTGAATACGGCGGCTCGACCGCGCTGAAGAACAAGGCGATCTATGACATCGACTTCATGCGAAAGATCTACCTCGAAGGCGGACAAGACAAGGTGTTGAAGGCTTCCGGCCTGCCAATGGAGAAGTTGTTCTTCTTCATGTTCCCCACCGACAAAGAACTCGGTGGTCGACCACTCGAAATCGCCCATTGGTCGTATTTCGAATCGTGGGATCCCTACCGCAACTATCTCGTGGCGAAAGAACACTGTGGACTCGAGGAGGCCGAGGCCTCGAATTCAGGAACCTTCACCAACTTCGCGCAGAACGACCAGGCCCTCTACGCGCTGCACACGTACGTGATGTACCTCAAGTTCGGTTTTGGTCGGGCCACACAGGACGTCGGCATTGAGATCCGACGTGGCGCAATGGCTCGTGAGCAAGGCGTGCAACTCGTCCGCCTCTACGACGGGCATTACCCGGAAGATTTCATCGATTTGTACCTCGATTACTACGGAATGACTCGCGACGAGTTCGATGCGGCACTTGACCGCTGGGCGAACAAGGAACTCTTCGAGAAGAAATCGGGGCGTTGGGTTCCCACCTTCGAGGTCAAGTAGTGGGCAAGCCCGTCGTCGTCATCGACTACGGCATGGGCAATCTGTTCTCCGTAGCGAGCGCACTGCGCTATCTCGGCTGTGAACCGCTGATCTCAGACGATCCCCGTGTGGTGAAGACCACGCCACACGTCATCCTCCCCGGCGTGGGCTCGTTCCGCCTGGCGATGGAGCGTCTACGCGCCAAGGGACTGGACGATGCGATGCGAGAAACCGTGCAATCAGGGAACAATCTGCTCGGCATCTGTCTTGGCATGCAATTGCTTGGCGCCTCTTCTACCGAAGATGGCAGCACTGCGGGGCTCGGTGTCATTGCCAACACGGTGCAACTCTTTGATGAATCCACGGGGATCAAGATTCCCCACGTCGGCTTCAACGAGATCACACCAACCTCGACAAAGGGGCTCTTCGAGGGTTTACCCGAGAAACCACACTTCTACTTCGTTCACTCCTACCGCATGTCCGTTGGTGAACTGGACTGCGCACATGCCACGTGCACCTATGGCGATGAATTTCTTGCTGCATTCGACATGGGCAACGTGTGTGGGGCGCAGTTTCATCCTGAAAAAAGCCAAGCCAACGGCTTGCAACTCCTGAAGAATTTCCTCACCCGATGAGTCACGTTCGAAAACGTCTGATATTTGCCCTGCTCTACGACTCGGGCAAGTTCATGCTCAGTCGCAACTTTCGACTGCAACAAGTGGGCGACCTGACGTGGCTGGAAAAGAACTACAACTTTCGCGAAACGGCGTTGGCTATCGACGAACTGATCGTGCTCAATGTCGAACGATCCCGAGACTCACTCGAGCCGTTCTTCGAACACGTGAAGAAGTTGAACGACGATTGCTTCGTCCCGATCGCCGCTGGAGGTGGCATCCGCTCGGTCGACGATGCCCGCCAACTGCTCCGCTCTGGCGCCGACAAGGTCGTGATCAACTCGATCCTCCACGTCGATCGCACCTTGGTGACCGAACTTGCAGCCGAATTTGGGAAGCAATGTTTGGTGGCATCGATAGACACCAAACGCGTAGACGGAACGTTTCGTGTGTTCGTCGACAATGGAACTCGGATGGTCGATGGCGACCTCACCTCATACCTCGCCGATTTGATGAGAATGCCAATCGGTGAGATCTGCCTCAATTCCATGGACCGGGACGGCACTGGACAGGGCTACGACGAGGAGATGTTGGGTCACGTGCCTTCGGACATCGCCGTTCCACTGAT
>CAZZJH010000016.1:7811-9079 GCA_964654335.1 uncultured Acidimicrobium sp. | reverse complement strand
GATGGTGACCAAATAGTCGACCAGATCATGTCGCAAAACATCGCCAATCACGTCGTGACACATCAAGTCCTGCCGGTCGGTGAGCCGCTCTTCGAGGCATTCGACAAGCGGCTGAAGATGGTGCACATCGTGCGCCATCCCGTGCACCTCGCTCGTTACTGGAACGATTATCTCCGCGACTCCCTGAGACACCGTGAATTCACCGTGTCGTTCGATGTTCGAGGAGAGAAGGTCCCGTGGTGGGCGGCCGACTGGGCCGAAGAATTCATCGGTATGAACACCATGGATCGAGCTCTTGCATCGATTTCCCACCTCTACGGACTGTTGATCTCTCGTTTCGACCAGCACCGCCACGACCCGCGCCTCCTCGTGGTGTCCTTCGAGGACGTCGTGATGCGACCCCAGACCACGTTTCCGAAAATCGCCGGATTCTTGGGGCGCGAGTTGAGTCGCAAGACGGACAAGATCCTCACTCGTGAACGAATCCCGCGCCCGACGATCACGCATGGCCGAGCATTTTCTGCACACAACTGGGCCACCGATGGTGACGTCACTGAGCGCCAGGTCTACGAGATGGAAATGACGTACGTCCGCGAAGGTGCGTCTACCGCCGTATTGGAACGATTTCAGAAGACCGTTCAGCAATACGACGAATTGTGGCCGAGCGAACTGAATGCGTTTGCCAACGCATAGGTGAAGTTGCTCGCCAAACTCCGCTATCTGTGGCAATGGGGATCGAATAGTCCTGTTTGGCGAGCGCCGAGGCCAACCGAGATCTTGGTGTTCGACTCCGAAATGGCGGAATTGCTCGAACCCTTCCTGCAATCCAAGGCTCATCACGTCCTGCATCAACGCTCGAAGGGCCTCAACATCCCGATTCTCTTGCGGTCTCTTCGACACGGGATCTCTCTGGATGGATACGTGCGCACCTACGTTCGCGCAGTTCGACCGAAACTCATCCTTTCCCTTCTCGACAACGACCCGGCGCTCTACAAGGTGAAGCAATACCTACCTCAGGCCCGAGTCGTTGCGATTCAAAACGGTTGGCGTGGGTTCACCAACGACATTTTTGGATCGGGATTCGCCGCCAAGGATGGCCTCGCGTGTGACAAGATCCTCGTCTTTGGTCCAGCGGTTGGGCGGGAGTTCGAAAAGATCATCAATGGACGTGCGGTGAGTATCGGAAGTTTCAAGAACAACCTCATCCCGATCGTCCGTCACCCTGAATCGAAAACCATCGCCCTCATTTCCACTCTGCGGGGCAAAGT
>CAZZJH010000016.1:6548-7711 GCA_964654335.1 uncultured Acidimicrobium sp. | reverse complement strand
GCGCGAGCCGTTGTCTCCAGCAGTAGCTCACTCGGATATGAGGCACTGGGGCGAGGATGCCGTGCCGCGTTCTTCATGATCGACCATGAAGTGTTGAACGACGTCGGAACCAACTTTGGTTGGCCACTACGACTACCGGAACGCGGCAACTTCTGGAGTCACCACCTGAGCAGGGAAGAAGTAGAGCGCGTCCTCACCCATGTGGTGAAGTCGAGTGATTCTGAATGGCGCTCGTCGAGCGAAGAGATCACCAGCGAATTGATTTCGTTCGAGGAGGGAAACACCACCCTCCGAAAGATCATCGATTCGATCTAAATAGGTTGATGCCCGTAAACGCGGGCCACGAGCCGCGTGGTGCGAAGCGCTTCATCGAAGTTCGGACAAGCTTCGCTCCCCGACTTCACGGACTCAAGGAATGCCACAGCTTGGTCGTGGAACCCCGGCTTGAACAATTCGTCGACCGAGTAGTCGATCGTCGGTGTCGCGTCTTCGCCGTTGATGCTGACAGCCAACTTTTCAAGTGGCTTCATCGTTGCCACCGTGTCAGCGGCGTGCACATGGATCGCCCATCGTGCGCTCTGCTCCCACACCGCGTGATACCTACCGGTGTCGCCAGAATCGAATCGCAGCTCCACTTCCATCGTCGTGCCATACGCACCCGTCCACGGATGAATCGGTACCACCTCGAGGAGTTCTCCCCGACAGAACATCGAGAAGTAGTCGAGTAAGTGAATCGAATTGGCGTACATATAATTGTCGACAACACTCTGCGGATGTCCATGACTGGCAGCGACGTTCCTGTCCTGTTGGTCGAACACGATGACATGCCTCGTACCGGCACAGCTCTTGATCACGTTCTGCGCCATCTTCGTCGATTGATAATGCCGACGATTGAAACCCACGAATCCACGATGGGATAGTGATCGAGCAATCGCGTGGAGTTTCGAGGCTTCGGACATGTCGAGACCCAGCGGTTTTTCAACGAGCGAGGCCCACGGTTGGGCGAACAACGTCGGGTACACCGTCATCATCTCGGCGATGGGCAATGCAGCAACCACCGCATCTGCCCGAGTCTCCTCGAACAACTCGGAAACCGAATTGGTGTAGTAGGGAAACCCGTGCTGCTTGGCAAGAGCCCGACCAGAATCTTCACCCTTCGTGCA
>CAZZJH010000016.1:0-6448 GCA_964654335.1 uncultured Acidimicrobium sp. | reverse complement strand
CCATCGATGATGTCGATTGGCGATTCTGGTACCGATGACTTCAACGATCCGAACATGTACTGAGTGTTTTGAAGCCCGCGATCCTTGGCTTCACGCAAACGAACGTTGAAATGGCCCTCGATCAGATCGAAATCGACGATGCCGAACGGACCGGAACCAACGAGCACCATTCCCGTTCCCTGCGATGCGGACTGACTTCCACCGAGGTCGACCACCAACCGTCGACCTGAGTCGGTAGTTGCAGTGACAAACGCCGAGTGGTCTACGTACTGCTCTCCGCGCGGATTGGGAGAAATCTTCGCTGGCAACGAGGCGCTGACCGACGTCAACGGTTCTCCTGCCGCGAGTTCGAATAGATCGACGAAGTGCGTGAACAACATCGCGATTCCACCGTTGCCTCCCACGATGTGCATGGACGACACACCACCGAACTCTTCCGACTTCATCAAGTCGATGAGCGATCGCATGTGTGACATGTGTCGATACGGATGATTGACCGCAACTCGGGACCCGGTCTTCTCCGCAACCTCGATGACTTCGTCGCACTCGATCAATGACCGGCCCAGCGGTTTCTCGACTAGCACCGAACGAACACCGGCGTTCATGGCCGAGATCGCGAGTTCGCAGTGTGAAACGGTCGTGGTGGCGATTGCGACTACATCGATCTCAGGAAGTTGCAGCAATCCGTCGACCGAATCGAATGCCTCAGCACCTGGGGCGAGCGCGGCCGCTTCTTTGGCTGCCTCCAGCTTCGTGTCGGCCAAACCCACCACCGAAAAGCCGGCTCGATGACACGCCTCCACATGGCGCCGGCCCATGCGCCCTGCGCCGATGATCGCAACTTTCACCGCCAAAACCCTAGTGGCGAATATCCAGCCCTACCGTCTGGATCACCTACGCCATGCGAGGAACTCGGTCAGTCCGTTGGCAAAGATCGCCCACAACCCGCCGTCCGGCGAATACTTGCTGCGAATGAACCGCTCCTCATATTCGGCATATGCGGATTCGTCAACTGGTCGTTCGATCATCGACCGAAGATCGTTCGGGGAGATCGAACCAATTTCATCGATGTTCAGAATCGGTCGATTCAAGATCCGAGCCATCTCATGAATGTGTCCGTGATACCAGGAACGTTCAAGTTCGTTGCTGGACAGGAAAAGCACGGGTTTGCGCCAAATCACGGCGTACGAAACTGACGCGCTTGCGTGACACAAGACCAGCGCCGCATCGCGAAGCAACAACTGCGATGAACCCCTGATTGCCTGTCGATCGCCAAACAATTCGTTGACATCACCCGCTGCAGCCTTCGGATGAAGGGCGATGGTGACCTCGAGACCACTTAGCTCTAGTGCGTCGAATGCTTCTCTTAGTTGTGGGTAATAGCGATTGACGTCTACCGGAGACTGCAACGAGGAGTGTGCCTGATCAGGGTGGTAACCAAGGTTTTGATCGAGGAACACCGCTCCAGCGAATTTTCGCTGATCGCTCGAGGCGTCAAGTATCCGTGCCTTTTCGTAGTCGAAACTTTGCGCCCAGATGATCGGACAGTTGCTCGGGATGTCCCGTTGAGTTTCACTTCCCGAACCCAAAGCGATGTCAGGTGGAGGAATTTTCGAGGAGAGCCGTCGAGGGACGATCAACAAGATGTTTCGCACCAGGCGCACGACACCAAACTGGCTTCGACGAGCGATCCAGCGCTCGCGAAGGCTTCGCTGGATCAGCAAGTCACCAGGCAGGAGACCAAGTCGGAGGCGAACACGCGGCAGTCGCTTGGCGATGACCATTCGCCTCACTGACTTCGCTTGTTTCGAGGCTCCGATCTCGTCGATGGCGACATCGAAAAGTCGACCTGCAAGCAACGATCGGAACTGATCGAGTGACGAGATGACGTGAACTCGCGGATCTTCCGAGGCACCCTTGCCATAAGCGGCCCAGAAGTCGGGTTTGATCAATGCGGTCAGATCAGCGACGGTCCAATCAAGAACCTGACCATCCGCATTTAAGCCGAACCGCTCAGCGTCATAGGCAGCAAAGGGGCTCTCCACCAAGAGCAGCACCTCAGGCTTCCAAGCGCTCATGCGGTTACGCTCCAAGTGCGGTTCATCGCAAGCAGATTATGAAGAACATCTTCATCTCCACGTCGTCATTCGACTTGTCCAATTTCAGCGAAACGGACTTCAACACCCTACGAGGTGCCGGGATCGGCATTCGCACCAACCCCGAAGGACGCAAGCTGACAGAGGATGAGGCGATCAAGCACCTCGGAGATGGTGTGATCGGACTGATCGCGGGATTGGAGCCGCTGAACGCGAAGGTGCTCGGCAGTGCCAAGAGCCTGAAAGCAATCGCGCGGGTCGGGATCGGACTCGACACCGTCGATCTCGCGGCGGCGAAGGCACACGACATCGCAGTGTTCAATACGCCCGAGCCCCCTGCACAGGCAGTGGCAGAACTGACACTTGGACACATCCTCGGAATGCTCCGCAACATCTCACGAGTCGATCGAGCGATTCGGGCAGGTGAATGGAAAGGTCAGTTCGGTCAGTTGCTCGCCGGCAAGACCGTCGGAGTCGTGGGCTTCGGGCGAATCGGTCGAAAAGTCTCGGAGCTCCTCATCGCATTCGGAGTGGAGGTCATCGCTCACGATCCCCTGGCGAAAGAGACCTCCGCAGTTCGCTTCGTCGACCTGCCGACTCTTCTCGCATCGAGCGACATCGTCACTCTGCACGTTCCCTACACCACAGAGAACCACCATCTGATCGGCGCAAATGAAATTGCCTCGATGAAACAAGGGGCGTTTCTCGTGAACATTGCACGAGGCGGATTGGTCGATGAATCGGCACTTCGCGCTTCACTCGAGTCGAATCAACTTGGCGGTGCCGCGCTCGACTGTTTCGAAGTGGAGCCATACTCCGGCCCCCTCAAGGATCTCGAAAATGTGGTGATGACCGCGCACATGGGCACCTATGCGAGTGAAACACGCGGACAGATGGAGCGCGAAGCTGCAGCACAACTCGTCGAACATCTGCGGAGAATCGGCGAAATCTGAATCGAGCCCGAGTAGTCCACGTCCCGATAACTTCATTGGTGCATTGCTGAAGGGGGAATCAGTGGATCGACTTGCAGGGATCACGAAACTTCGGTCCACGCTCGCCACGGGTGGCACCAGCGTCGGATCATGGATGCAGCTTGCTGACACCAATGCGGCAGAGTTACTCGCGCGCAATGGATATGAGTGGATCGCCCTCGATCTCGAACACGGTCACTTCTCCCCGCATCAAATTCCCGACATGTTCCGTGCAATCGAACTCGGTGGCGCCTTGCCACTCGCGCGGGTGGCAACCCCCGCGGTAATCAATTGTCGCCAAGCGTTGGATGCTGGCGCCGCTGGCGTGGTGATTCCGATGATCACTTCTGCCGAACAACTCCGACCACTCGTGCAGGGATGTCACTGGCCACCCAAAGGCAACCGTGGTGTCGGATTCTGCCGCGCCAACGGTTTCGGAGCACGTTTCGATGAGTACCAAAAGGAAGCGCAGTCGTCGCTCGTCATCGCACAGATCGAACATGTGGATGCGATCAAGAACCTCAATGCGATCCTCGCAGTTGACGGACTCGACGCACTGATGATCGGTCCATACGACCTTTCCGCATCTCTCGGCCGAACAGGACAACTCGATCATCCCGATGTGGTGAATGCAGTGAGCGAAATTCGCGAAGCGTGCAAGCGTGCCAACAAGCCAGCCGGCACCCACGTCGTCGATCCGAATCCTTCACTCCTTCGTCAGCGCATCGAAGAAGGTTTCCGCTTAATCGCCTACGGCGTAGACACCGTGTTTCTGCGGAGCGCATCCACACTGCCCGCTCGCTGAACACCGCTACCTTCGCCTGTCACCCCCGCCCAACTGGGTAGCCTGACCGAAGGAATATGAGCAGCACACCACACCGTGTGCGCGTCGGAATAGCCGGATACGGCGTCGTCGGCAAGCGCAGGAGAGAGTGTTGCGATCGCCACCCTGCGTTCGATGTGGTGGCCGTGTGCGATCGGGTGTTCACCGAAGACGGAACGATGCCCGACGGGGTGCGTTACTACCGCAAGTACCAGGATCTACTGCGCGAGGATCTTGATGCGCTCATCGTCTGCATGAGCAACGACATGGCGGCAGAAGTCACCATCGCCGGATTGTCCCGCGGACTGCATGTGCTGTGCGAAAAACCTCCTGGCCGCAACATGGCCGACATCGAGGCGGTGATCGCTGAAGAACGCAAGCACCCAGACCTGCATCTGATGTACGGATTCAACCATCGGTACCACGAGTCGATCCAAGAAGCCATGCAGATCATCAAGTCGGGACGTCTTGGTCGGATCATCAACATGCGCGGCGTATACGGCAAGTCCAAATTGATCACGTTCAATCAGGCTGACTGGCGTGCCAAGCGTGACGTGGCCGGTGGAGGCGTATTGCTCGACCAAGGAATTCACATGGTCGATTTGATGCGCATGTTCGGAGGCGAATTCGAACAGGTTCACTCCTTCATCGACAACAGTCACTGGGGTTACGACGTCGAGGACAATGCGTATGCCTTGATGCGCACGAACGAAGGTGTAGTCGCGATGATCAACTCGAGCGCCACACAATGGCGGCACCAATTCCACCTCGACATCAACATGCAGTACGGCGGGATCGTGTTGCGAGGGATCTTGAGTGGCTCGAAGAGCTATGGCGCCGAGACGATGACCTTGATCATCGCCGACCCAGATCGTGACAACGGTGACCCGCAGGAAACCACCACGCAGTACCACAACGACCCTTCGTGGGATTCTGAAATTGCAGTTTTTGCCGACGCGGTACTAGAGAACAAGCCGATCGGAATGGGCTCGTCGCGCGACGCCTACAACACGATGCGACTCGTTCACCAAATCTATTTCGCTGACGAAAACTGGCGCAATCAATTCCACATTCCCGCACCTGGTCCGTACTTCGCATGACCATCGATCACGCTTGGTTGCTCGAGACCGCAAAGGCGCTCGTTCAGTCAACTGCTGAGAAGCTCTTTTCGGCCGACCGCGGCACGCTTGGCTCAGTGACGGACCGTCAACTTGGCGAGCGCGAAGTGAAACTCGTCGCCGACAAGTTCCTCGAATCGGAGTTGATGAATGGTCTTGCCGGAACAGGGGTGAAGATCCTCAGTGAGGAAACCGAGGAGTCGCACCATCAATCGATGGATGGACCACTTTGGATCATCGACCCGCTCGATGGCAGCTACAACTTCTCACGCAATCTCGGACCCTCGATGATCTGTGTCGCCTTGTGGGACAACCACAAACCAGCCTTCGGAGTGCTCTTCGACTTGAGCACCAAGGTGATGTATTGGGGTGGCCCAGGCTTCGGAGCTCATTCTTCGCAAGGTGAAATCCGTGTTTCAACCGAATCGTCTCTGTTGCGCTCGACGGTGTGCACTGGCTTCCCCAGTCGGTTCCCCGCCACCGATCCCATGGCAATCGGAAACTACATGTCAGAGATCCTCAAGTTTGCGAAAGTTCGAATGATTGGTTCAGCTGCGGCATCACTCGTGCTCGTTGCTCGCGGGGCGGCAGATGCATATTTCGAGCGGAACATCATGATTTGGGACGTCGCAGCCGCCCTTGCTTTGGTCGAAGGAGCAGGCGGAAGTTTCGAACTGGCAATGACGAGCTTCCATGAGTCGCTCACCGTGCTGGCCACGAACTCCGTCGTCCCCTTTTCGATGCCGTGACCGATCGCCGAACCTGGGTAGTCAGCGACTCGCTGATCACCGTCGGCCCAGACGAGCACCTCATCCTCTGGAATGAGTTCGTCGGCGAAGATTCTCCGCATACATCCATTCCGTCGCTCATCCGTCTCGACCGCGACACCTTCCGTGACGAGATATTGCAGGTACTGGATGACGTTGCTTCCTTCCACGTGGATGGGAAAAGGCTCTCCAAAGCGCTCGAACTGGAGGATGGCCTCAGTTATCTGCACATGACTTTGGTTTGGGCAAAACGCTGGGGTGATCTGGGCGTACTTCCAAACGCGGTCAAAATGCTCGCGTTCTCTCGGCTCCTGCGAGAAACACCGCCATCAAAGGTGGTGGTTCGACTCGGTGATTCATCCGTTGCGAAATCAATCGCCAACACATGCGCTCGACTCGGAATCCCTTGTGATCATGTCTCGACTTCACGACACTCGAGATGGCCGACATTGAGAGCCCTTCGTCACTTGATGCGATGGTTCACCTTCGCTTCACCATCGAACGAAACATCCGACTTGATCATCGCTGACTACTTGTTTCGTGTCGATCCGAAGGATCTTTCTGCAGGAACATTCCGGAGTGGTTACTGGGCCAACCTGCCCGAGATGATCGAGCAATCCGGACGACCAGTTACATGGCTACACCGCTTCACGCCGCACCCTGCGATTCCTCG
>CAZZJH010000015.1:17078-26049 GCA_964654335.1 uncultured Acidimicrobium sp. | reverse complement strand
GCTCTGCGCAATGATTTCGCGCACGCCCTTCACCGGCGACACGTACATGTTCCACACGGTGATCTGAGCAGCCTGCTCTGGGTCGTAAACGAAGTTCATCCACTTGGCGGCGTTGGCCACGTTCTTGGCGCCTTTCGGAATCACCATCACATCGGCCCAGCGTGTGCCACCCTCCTCAGGAATCACGAACTTGACTGCTTCGCTCTCCGTCTCCAACTGGAAGAGGTCTCCCGACCAGCCGATGCATGCAGCAAAGTTGCCCGCCAAGAGGTCGTCGGTGTAGTCGTTGCCGGTGAAGGCACGGATCTGACCATCAGCCTTCGCCTTCTCCAACTTCTCGAACGCTGGTGCTGCTTCATCGAACGTGGAGATCTTCGACGGATCGATGCCCTCGCCCATCAAGATGAGACCAATCGTGTCGCGCATTTCCGACAACATGCCGATCTTTCCCTTGAACGCAGAATCGAACAGATCGGCCACACTATTGATCTCGCGACCCGCAGCATCGCGGTTGTAGGCGATGCCCGCCATACCGGCCTGCCACGGAAGGCTGTACTCACCCGTCGGATCCCACGTCGGGTTCTTGAAGCCGTCGTCCAAGTTCGCGGCGTTCGGAATGTCGCCGAGCGGCAACTTCTCCGTCCAGCCCAGATTGATCAAGCGGCCCGCCATCCACGAGGTGGGGGCGATGATGTCGGGGTCGATCGTTTTGCCCGCACCGAGGATTGGCTGAATCTTCGCGAAGTATTCGTTGTTGTCGTTGTACGCCTCGGTGTACTTCATCTCGATTCCAGTGGCTTCGATGAATCGATCGATGGTGCCGATCGTCTCACCCTCCGTCGGATCGATGTACAGCGGCCAGTTCTCAAAGAACAACCCAGAGGAACTGCCGCCACCGCCACTGCCACCACATGCGGCGAGCAATGCCGGCAACGACAATCCGGCTGCGCCAAGCGCGCCGGAGCGGGCCAAGAACTGGCGACGGGTCATGCCCGAGCGAACGATCATTGGCTTGCGATTCATGATTCCTCCTTGAACTGCCTCGAATTGATGATCTTAGAGTGCTGCTTCGACCTGCTCGATGTTGGTGGTAGTCGCGCCACTCACCTCCGGCCATCCCGCGAGCAAGTATCCCGCCTGTGGCTGCCAGTCGACCGTCACGTTGTCCCCCACCACTTTGTGGGCAACCTTGGCGTCCGAATCGGTGAGACACACCAACTCGGTGCCGTCGGTCAAGCGCACCACCAAGCGGTCCGTTGCCCCCTCGTAGACGCGGTCGGTGAGGGTGCCATCCAGCGACAAGCCATCAGCGCGTGATCCTGCGACGGGGTTGAGTGCTTCGGGCCGAAGCATCAGCGACACTTTCGCTCCCGCAGAAAATGACGAGCCATGATGTTGCACCTTGACCTTCGAGCCCGATTTCAAGGCAACGACATATTCACTGCCGGAGACCGTATCGACCGTTCCTGCCAGCAGGTTGGCCGAACCGATGAACCCGGCCACGAACAGTGACGACGGGCTGCGATAGATCTCTTCGGGAGTACCGATTTGCTCCACATGACCTGCACTCATGACCGCGATGCGGTCACTCATGGTGAGCGCCTCATGTTGATCGTGGGTGACGAAGATGAAGCTGATCTCTACTTCGCGTTGAATGCGCTTTAACTCGATCTGCATCGCTTCGCGCAACTTGAGATCGAGTGCAGCGAGCGGCTCGTCGAGAAGGAGCGCGCTCGGATAATTGACGAGTGCACGCGCGAGAGCGACACGCTGTTGCTGGCCGCCCGAGAGCTGCGACGGTTTGCGCTGAGCGAAGTCGGCGAGACGCACGATCTCGAGCATCTCCATCACGTCCTTACGAACCTGCGACTCGTCCTTCTTCTTCGAGCGAGGACCGAACGCGATGTTGTCGAATACCGACATGTGCGGGAATAGTGCGTACTGCTGGAACACGGTGTTGACGTTGCGCTTGTACGGAGGCACGTCGGAAACGTCGGCACCATCCAGCAATACCTTGCCCGTCGTCGGCTGTTCGAAGCCGGCGATCATCTTCAGCGTGGTGGTCTTGCCGCACCCCGAAGGCCCGAGCATCGCAAAGAACTCACCATGGCCGATCGAGAACGACGTCTCGTGCAGTGCAACGAAGTCTCCGTAACGCTTGGAGACTCCCTCGAGCTTGATGACTTCCTGCATGTCCCCCGATTCCCCCAAGTTACAGTCGCTAGGCGAGACCGATCATCACGTGCTTGATGCGCGTGTAGTCATCGAGCGCGTAGAGCGAAAGATCCTTGCCGTAGCCGGACTTTTTGTACCCACCGTGCGGCATTTCCGCGACCATCGGGATGTGAGTGTTCACCCACACGCATCCGAAATCGAGGTTCTTCGTCATCCGCATTGCACGACCAAGGTCTCGAGTCCACACCGACGAGGCGAGTGCGAACTGAACACCATTCGCCCACTTCAGCGCCTCTTCTTCATCGCTGAACTGCTGCACGGTGATCACTGGTCCGAAGATTTCGTCCTGGATCATCTCGTCCTGCTGCTTCAAGTCGGCCACGACGGTCGGTTCGAAGAAGTAGCCATCGCTACCAACCTGATTTCCACCCGTCACCACCTTGGCGTGCTTGGGCACACGGTCGATGAAACCACGAACCTTGCCCAAGTGACCGGAGTTGTTCAGCGGACCGTACAACACGTCCTCATTGGGTTTGCCCGTCTTCGTCTTCTTGGCGCGCTCCGCCAATGCCTCGACGAAGTCGCCGTACACCTTCGGTCCGGCGATGACGCGGGTGGCCGCAGTGCAGTCCTGACCAGCGTTGAAGTAACCGGTCATCGAAATCGTGTCGGCAGCAAGTTCCAGGTCGGCATCGTCGAACACGATCACTGGTGCCTTGCCACCAAGTTCCAAATGCACTCGCTTCAACGATTTCGATGCTGCTTCGGCGACTTGCATTCCTGCACGTACCGAACCCGTCACCGAAACCATCGCCGGCGTGTCGTGGGCGACCATTGCGCGACCGGTGTCGCGATCTCCGCAGATCACGTTCAACACACCGGGAGGCAACACTTCGCCGGCGATCTTGGCAACGAGTGCCGTAGACGCAGGCGTGGTGTCGCTCGGCTTCAACACGGTGGTGTTACCGGCAGCAATTGCAGGTATGAACTTCCACACACCCATCATCAATGGGTAGTTCCACGGAGCAACTTGGGCACACACACCGATCGGTTCGCGACGGATGTAGGAGGTGAAATTCGGCACGTACTCGCCCGCACTCTTTCCCTCGAGCAATCGCGCGGCACCGGCAAAGAATCGGATCTGGTCCATCATCGGAGGCACTTCTTCCGAGTACGTGATGGCACGTGGCTTACCGGTGTTCTCGATCTCGGCTTCGATCAATTCCTCCATGTGCGCTTCCATCGCATCGGCGATGTCATTGATCGCCTTCTGGCGCATCGATGGAGTGGAGTTCTTCCACGACTCGAAGGCATCGGCCGCCGCCTTCATCGCATCATCGACATCAACCTCACTCGAAAGAGCTGCTTCCGCATACTGCGTACCAGTTACGGGATCGATCACGGGGGTGGTTTTCCCGTCGCGCGCCGGAACTTCCTTGCCGTTGATGTAGTTGAGGAACTTCTTCATGCCCCAACACTAACCCCCGACCGTCCTCTGGGAACCTTGCGGCAATTGATCCTCCTCGTCCGGAGGGGCATTGGCGGACTAGACAAGGGGGCATGTCCCCCGCCATCAAAACGCTTGGAGTGCCCACGGAAGTCAAGACCATGGAGGGCCGTGTGTCGCTCACCCCTGATGGCGTGCGCGAATTCGAGCGACTCGGGATCAACGTGTTCGTCCAACAGGGCGCAGGCGAGGCCGCCAACATCACCGACGCTGAGTACAAAGCAGCCGGCGCCGACATCGTAAAGACGGCCGCCGATGCGTGGGCTCAGGACATGGTGGTCAAGGTCAAAGAACCAAAGGAGGAGGAGTTCGGATTTCTCCGTGAAGACCTGACACTCTTCACCTACCTCCATTTGGCCGCCTACCCGAAAGTGGCCGAGGCTCTCGTGAAGTCGAAGTGCACTGCCATTGCCTACGAGACGGTGCAGCTCGAAGACGGATCTCTCCCTCTGCTCGCTCCGATGAGCGAGATCGCCGGCCGGCTCGCCACACAAGCCGGTGCGTGCTTCTTGGAGCGCCCACAAGGTGGACGTGGTGTGTTGATGGGCGGGGCTCCCGGTGTTCGTCCGGCGAAGGTCGTCGTGATCGGTGCCGGCAATGTCGGTTACAACGCGGCCTGGATCGCGGCAGGAATGCTCGCTGAAGTGACGATCCTCGACAAGAACCTGGATCGACTCCGCTTCCTCGATCAGATCAGTGTTGGTCGTACCACGACACTCGCATCGAACCGTGGTTCGATCGAACGATCGCTACTCGATGCCGATCTCGTCGTCGGTGCGGTGCTCATTGCTGGCGCACGCGCGCCGGTAGTGGTGAGCGAAGACATGGTGAAGTCCATGAAGCCGGGCTCGGTGATCGTCGACGTGGCGATCGATCAGGGCGGCTGCATCGCGACTTCTCGCGAGACTTCACACAAGGAACCGGTGTACGAACAACACGGCGTGGTCCACTACGCAGTGGGCAACATGCCTGGTGCCGTTCCGAACACGAGCACGTATGCCCTCACCAACGCGACGTTGCCCTACCAACTGGAAATTGCAACGCATGGATCTCGCGATGCGGCACGACGCAACGGCGCAATTGCTCTCGGTGTCAACACCGTTGGTGGTCTCGTCACCTATGAGCCGGTGGCCAAGGACCTTGGTTACGAGTTCGTCGAACCACTGAGCGCACTCGGCGCCTGATTCAGCGCTGGATCAATCGCAGCACGAATCACGCCAACCACAGGTGGTGCACTTGTAGTGAGCGTGCTCGGGGATCAGTCGCGACTCGCAGTGAGGACAGTGACTGAAAATCCCACGAGGGTTCTCGCACACCATTCCACGAAGTTGCTCGGCAGTAGCGTGTTGGGTCGATGGTGACTGATCCATATCGACCATTTTGACAAACCCCCGAACGACTGACGAGCTTTAGTGACCGACGCAGGTAATCCCGAGGTATCGACTCCCCACGGTTTCAAGGAAGGAACCGTGCGAGCAGCGCTCGCCTACCGCGATTTCAGGTTGGTCTGGCTCGGATCGTTCACTTCCAACGTGGGCACCTGGATCCAAAACGTGGTGCTTCCCGCCTACGTCTATACGCGCACGGGTAAGGCATCGCTCGTCGGACTGATGATCTTCGCTCAACTTGGCCCGCTCCTGTTCTTGGCAATCCCCGCAGGGGTCATTGCCGACCGCTTCAACCGCCGCACGTGGTTGATCGCAATGCAAGCCGTGCAACTCGTTTGTTCGGCGATCATCGGGTTTCTCGCCCTCGGTGAACCATCTTTCGCTGCGCTGTTTGCCGCATCTCTTGGAGTGGGCATCGGCAATGCAATGAACGCGCCTGCCTGGACCGCGATGTTGCCGTCGCTCGTGCGACCCGAAGACCTTCCCGGCGCAATTTCGATCTCGAGCACCACGCTCAATGGTGCACGCGTCGTGGGGCCGATCATCGTGGCGGTGCTCGCCCAATGGGGAGTGGATACCGCGGCATTTTTCTTCATCAATGCCGTCAGCTTCTTGTTCATCATCGTTGCGCTCTATGTGGTGCACGTGCCACCGGTACAGCGAGACAACGTGCGTGGCCACCGTCAATTCACCCATGGCCTTCGTGTCGCCCGCCAACGGAAGACGGTTGGCCGAATGCTGCTCACGATGACGACGTTCTCACTGTTCTCACTTCCTTATGTTGGACTCTTCCCCGCAATTGCCAACCTCAATTTCGGCATTGCCGAGGACGGCCCTGCATACAAGTGGCTGTATGCGACTTGGGGGCTTGGCGCGTCACTCGGTGGACTTGCAATCGGCACGACCTTTGCCGACTACGACAAACGCAAACTCACTCAATGGGGATTCGCAGGCTTCGCCGTGGCGCTGAGCTGTTTCGCGCTCATCTCATCTCCTGAGCCCGCTTACATCGTCGGCTTCATGCTCGGCTTTTGCTACTTCTTCTCCACCACTTCGTTGTCCACCGTGCTGCAGGGGCGACTCGAATCCGAGGTGCGAGGCCGCGTGATGGCGTTGTACATCATGTCGTTCGGCGGCACCGTGCCGATCGGCAACATGATCTTCGGTCCTCTCATCGATCGTTTCGGAGCACGCACGATCCTGCTCTTCGGAGCCGCATGGGCGGCGTTCCTCGCGTGGTGGTGCAACATCAAACGACTCGACGAGATCGAGTCGGCTCGCTAGACGAGCAAACTCACCAATCTTTCGAGCGCGGCAACCCGCGACCCCTTCACCAAAATCGCTTCGCCTTCACCCCGCTCGGCGAGGAGCGAGCGGGCTTGTTCGACCGTGCACGAATCGGTGCCGTAGGCGCTGGTTCCCACCGCGATCAACTCGAATCCCAGTTCCGCAACACGTTCAGCGATTTGTCGATGATGTTGTTCGGAGTCAGCGAGTTCAGCCATCTCACCCAGAACGGCGACCTTGTTCTTGCCCGAAACGAGCGAGAGTGTGTCGAGTGCGGCCGCCATCGATGTCGGATTGGCGTTGTAGCAGTCGTCGAGCAGGATCGCTCCCGACTTCGTTCGACGCTCCTGCATCCGCATTGGTGACATCGAAACGCTGCCAAGCGCGTTCGCGGCATCGACGATGTCCACGTTGCATGCGCCAGCCACTGCGAGTGCCGCGAGTGCATTCGACACCATGTGTCTTCCGGGCATACCGAGACACACCTCGGCGCTTCCCCATGGTGACGAAACGACGAACGAGTGCCGTCCCAGACCGTCAGCCTCCAACTTGGTGACGCGCACGTCTGCCGAGTCGGCTTCGCCATAGGACAACACCTGCGCATTCGTTCGGCTCGACATCGCCATCACTCGTTGATCGTCCGCATTGAGCACGGCAAACCCCGAATTCGGCAAGGCCTCGACAAGTTCACCCTTCGCCTTGGCCACACCCTCCAGCCCACCGACGCGTTCGGTGTGAGCATGGCCAACTGCCGTGACTACACCAATCGACGGTCGACCAATTTCAGCGAGCCGGGCAATCTCACCGAATCCACGCATTCCCATTTCCAACACGAGCGCTTCCACCTGGTCATCGGCATTCAAGATGGTGACGGGTAGTCCCTGATCGTTGTTGTAGGAGCGCTCCGAAGCCGTTACCCGAAACTTCGCCGCCAGTGCGGCGGCAACCATGTCCTTGGTGGATGTCTTTCCCACCGAGCCGGTGATTCCCACCACCCGTCCACCCAACCGATCGTCGAGTTGATCACGTCCCCACCGACCGAGCTTCAACAACGCAGAAAGCGTGTCGGTCACCACCACGGCAGAACGTCTGCCCTGGGGTTCACGTGTGGTGAGATACGCACCGGCACCACGCGCAATCGCATCGACGATGAACTCATGTCCATCCCGAGCAGCCACGATCGGGACGAACAACTGACCCGCAACGAGCGTGCGTGAATCGAACGACACACCCGAGAGGTGTGCATTCTGTCCGACCAATCGTCCACCGGTCGCCGTAGCCACGTCAGCGGCCATGAAGCGCATGAATGAAGGCTACCGATGCGCCTAGTACCGTGAAGATGATGTCGACAGTCGGCGCGCGCACGCATGTCGTCGTGATCTTCGGCGGAGAGTCTGCCGAACACGACGTGAGTTGCGTCACCGCAGCCCACGTCATCCGCGCACTCGACCCGGAGAAGTACCGCGTCACCGCAATCGGTATCGATCGTCGCGGCAAGTGGCTGACGGCCGTCGACGCAATGAAGGCGCTCGAGCGTGGCCCGTCGTTCATTCCCGAACGACTCGTCGCAGAAGGTGAACCAACCTCGATCACACCGATCGTCGAATCTGCGAGCGCACATCCCGCCACGGTGATGTTCCCGTTGCTCCATGGTCCTCTCGGTGAAGACGGCACCATCCAGGGAGTATTCGAACTGGCCAACATTCCGTACGTGGGCACCGGGGTGTTGGGAAGCGCAGTGGCCATGGACAAGGCGATCGCCAAGCAACTGCTCGCCGCAAGTGACATTCCTCAGCCGAAGTTCATTTCCCTTCGCGAAGATCAGATCTCGCCTTCTGCGCTGCATGGTGCAATCGACGAGCTTGGGCTTCCACTTTTCGTCAAGCCGGCCAATATGGGGTCCTCCGTCGGAATTTCCAAGGTGAAGTCGGCCGGTGAGTTGGACCAAGCAATTCGCGTGGCTCTCACTTATGACGAATGGGTTCTGCTCGAAGAAGCAGTCGATGGTCGCGAGATAGAAGTTGCCGTGCTGGGTAACCGCGCGGTTCGATGCTCGATACCCGGCGAGATCGTGCCAAGCAGAGAGTTCTACGACTACGAAGACAAGTACGTCGTGGACGGTGCTCAGTTGATCGTGCCAGCGTCACTCAACGACGAAGAAGTTGCTGCAGTTCAGCGACTCGCCACGGTGGTCTTCCACACACTGCATGCGGAGGGCATGGCCCGAGTGGACTTCTTCTACGAAAAGGGTGGGCGTGGATTCCTCTGCAACGAGATCAACACGATTCCCGGATTCACACCAATCTCGATGTATCCAAAGCTGTGGCAGGCAACTGGTTTGTCTTACGGCCAGTTGCTCGACGAATTGATTTCCCTTGCACTCGAACGTCACGGTCGCAAGCGGCGCAATACCGCGCGCTAAGGAACTTCTCGCCGACTACTGGTTGGCAGGTGGAATGTTGATCACTTGACCGGCGACGATGGTCACATCGTTCGATGGCCAACCATTGGCACTGAGCAGTGCGCCTTCGGAAACACAGAACTTGTTTCGAATCGTGAAGATCGAGTCTCCTCGTTGCACCTTGTACGTACCAGATGGCCGCGGATCGCAACC
>CAZZJH010000015.1:8802-16978 GCA_964654335.1 uncultured Acidimicrobium sp. | reverse complement strand
GTGGAAACAACCGGGATCGTCGTGATCAGTGGAGGAATGGTCTGGAACGCGGTCGGGTTGACCGCCACGACGGTGGTGGCAGAGCCCGAAATGTCGGTGGCACACGAAACGAGGCCGAGAGAAATGGCCACAGCGATAGACGCATGGGCGGTGGCCTTCAATTTCGTGGAGAGGGGGCTCTTCATCGCCTCTCAACAGTAGGCGAGACGCGGAGGTAGTTCGCCGTCAAGCCAGAGGTCTGTCGCTTGCCCGAATTGGGCTCGGCAGAGCGGACTCGCCCATCAGGAATTCGTCCACGGATGCCGCACACGCCCGACCTTCGGCAATCGCCCACACGATCAAGCTCTGTCCCCTGCCCATGTCACCGGCAATGAACACCTTGTCGACGTTCGTTCGATACTCATCACTGCGCACGATGTTGCCTCTCGCGTCGAACGACAGACCCATCTGATCGAGCCAGGAGTCTTTCTCCGGGCCGACGAAACCGAGCGCGAGCAAAACCAGATCAGCGGGCAACGTGCGACGAGTTCCGGGCACCACCTCGAACGATCCGTTGACGAATTGCACTTCATCGAGTTCGAGCGCAGTCACGCGACCGTGTTCACCGACGAAGCGACTCGTACTCACACCAAACAAACGCTCACCACCCTCTTCGTGCGCCGAGGAGGTGCGCAGGACCATGCTCCACTGTGGCCATGGATTCGAAGCGGCGCGAGATTGCGGCGGCTCAGGCATGATCTCGAGTTGGGTCACCGAAGCCGCACCCTGGCGGTGCGCGGTGCCGAGACAATCGGCGCCGGTGTCTCCGCCACCAATGATGACGACATGCTTGCCACTCGCCGAAATGCTGGGTTCGACTACGTCCCCTTCTTGCACCCGATTTGCCATCGGTAGGTACTCCATCGCCTGATGGATCCCTTCCAACTGACGTCCCTCTGCGGGAAGATCGCGCCACATGGTGGCACCGCATGCGAGCACAACGGCATCGTGCGAACCGAGTAGTTCATCGACCGAAAGATCGCGACCAACTTCTGTATTCGTGCGGAAGTGTGTTCCTTCTAGACGCATCTGCTCAAGACGGCGATCGAGATGACGCTTTTCCATCTTGAACTCGGGAATGCCATAACGCAGCAATCCACCAATCCGATCAGCTCGTTCGATGACGGTGACATCGTGACCGGCGCGCGTGAGTTGCTGTGCGACCGCCAAGCCGGCCGGCCCCGAGCCCACTACCGCCACACGCTTGCCCGTCGGCGCCGTCGGCAGTACCGGTTGCACCCAACCTTCCGACCATGCGCGATCGATGATCTCGAGTTCGACCTGTTTGATGGTCACCGGATCTTGGTTGATGCCCAACACGCAGGCGGACTCACAAGGCGCAGGGCACAGCCTTCCCGTGAACTCGGGGAAGTTGTTCGTGGCATGTAGACGTTCGATCGCCTCCTGCCAATGACCGCGGTAGACGAGGTCATTCCAATCGGGAATCAAATTGCCGAGCGGGCAACCGTTGTTGCAGAACGGAATCCCGCAGTCCATGCACCGTCCAGCCTGCGTCTCCAATTCCTTGCGAGGGAACTCTTCGTAGACCTCACGCCAGTCATGAACGCGCAATGCGACGGGACGGCGCTTCGGGTTGGTGCGTCCCCACTTGATGAATCCAGTTGGTTCACCCATGTTGGCTCGCCATCACTCGTTGCCACGTCTCTGCGTCACTTGCACCACTCGATCGGGCATCGTCGATGGCTTTCATCACCCGCGCGTAGTCGCGTGGCATGACTTTGCGGAAACGTGGGCTCCACTGTGACCAGTCGGCGACGATGCGGGCGGCGAACGGTGAACCCGTGGCTTCGACGTGGAGTTCGAGGCGATCCTTCAACCACGAGAAATCAGAGTCACCAAGATCGACGACGTCGACCATCTCGTAATTGACACGCGCACCGAAACCGCCATCGATGTCGAGTACGAAAGCATCTCCGCCCGACATTCCGGCTGCAAAATTGCGACCAGTCGGACCGAGCACCACGACACGTCCACCTGTCATGTACTCACAACCATGATCGCCCACACCTTCCACCACTGCGATCGCACCCGAGTTGCGCACGCAGAATCGCTCACCGACGATGCCGCTGATGAATAGTTCTCCGGATGTCGCCCCGTACCCGATGACGTTTCCAGCGATCACGTTCTGCTCCGGCGCGAAAGACGTATTGGCGGGAGGCTTGATGATCACGCGTCCACCCGACAAGCCCTTTGCCACATAGTCATTGGCATCGCCCGTCAACTCGATCGTGATTCCCTGAGGAACGAACGCACCGAGGCTCTGCCCAGCCGATCCATCCAATCGCAGGCGAATCGTGTCTGTAGGGAGACCAGCGCCCCCCCATCGACGTGTGAGCCGACTGCCGAGCATCGTGCCGACGGAGCGATTGACGTTGGTGACCACTTTGTCGACGACGACTGCTTCCCCGTCGCTCAGCGCTTTCGAACATTCCACGATCAAATGATTGTCGAGCGCAGACTCGAGACCGTGTTCCTGAGTGGTGCTGCAGTGCAACGTTTGGTTGTACGGATTCTGCGGAACCGCAACGATCGGCGTGAGATCGAGACCTTGTGCCTTCCAATGGTCGACGGCTTCCCGAACATCGATCGCCTCGACGTGACCGATGGCCTCCTCGAGCGAATGGAATCCGAGAGAGGCGAGGATTTCCCGCACTTCTTCTGCGATGAATTCAAAGAAGTTGACCACGAATTCTGGTTTGCCCGTGAAGCGCTCGCGCAGTTCAGGGTTCTGCGTGGCGATACCGACAGGACACGTATCGAGATGACACACGCGCATCATGACGCAACCACTCACCACGAGTGGCGCCGTGGCGAACCCGAATTCTTCGGCTCCGAGCAATGCTGCGATGACGACGTCGCGACCGGTCTTCAACTGCCCATCAACTTGGACGACGATCCGATCCCGCAGACCGTTCAAGAGAAGTGTCTGCTGAGTCTCGGCAAGACCGAGCTCCCAAGGAACACCGGCATGCTTGAGCGAGGTGAGCGGACTTGCACCAGTACCACCGTCGTGTCCGGAGACGAGCACCACGTCGGCTTTCGCCTTGCTAACTCCCGCCGCCACGGTTCCGATTCCCACTTCCGCCACGAGTTTGACGTGGACGCGTGCCAACGGATTCGCGTTCTTCAGGTCGTGGATCAATTGCTTGAGATCTTCGATCGAATAGATGTCGTGGTGCGGAGGCGGGCTGATCAGGCCGACGCCAGGAGTCGAGTAACGAGTCTTGGCGATCCACGGATACACCTTGTGTCCAGGTAACTGGCCACCTTCACCAGGCTTCGCTCCCTGGGCCATCTTGATCTGCAGATCATCGGCATTCACCAGATACTCGCTCGTCACTCCGAAGCGCGCTGATGCCACCTGCTTGATCGCTGATCGTTTCGAATCACCATTGGCGAGCGGCACATAGCGCTCCGCGTCCTCACCACCCTCACCGGTGTTGCTCTTCGCGCCGAGACGATTCATCGCGATGGCCAATGTCTCGTGTGCCTCGGCCGAAATCGATCCATAACTCATTGCGCCCGTCGAGAACCGCTTCACGATGGCCGACACCGGCTCTACTTCATCCACCGAGATCGGCTGACGATCCGATTGGAATCTGAATAGACCACGGAGAGTCGCCAATTTGCGTGATTGATCGTCGACGAGTTGGGTGTACTGCTTGAAGATGTCGTAGCGGCCCGAACGAGTTGAGTGCTGCAAGCGATAGACCGTCTCTGGGTTGAACAGGTGATACTCGCCTTCTCGGCGCCACTGATACTCACCGCCCAACTCGAGTCGGCGATGTGCACGAATCGATTGGCGATCCGGATGTGCGATGCGATGACGCCGGCGAATCTCCTCGGCAACTTCGCCCAATGTCACTCCGCCCAAACGCGAGACGGTTCCGGTGAAATACATGTCGACCACTTCGCGGCTCAGGCCGATCGCTTCGAAGATCTGTGCACCGGTGTACGAAGCCACGGTGGAGACACCCATCTTCGACATCACCTTGAGCAGACCCTTACTTGCCGCCTTCATGTAGTTCTTCACGGCCTTCTTCGGATCCATGCCGTACAACCCGTATTGCGTGGCCTCGTCGAGATCGGCGGAGATCACCATGTCTTCGATCGATTCGAATGCGACATAGGGATTCACTGCCCCCGCGCCAAATCCGATGAGAAGGGCCATGTGATGCACTTCGCGCGCATCGCCACACTCGATGATCAACCCCGCCTTTGTTCGCATCTTCTCGCGAATCAAGTGGTGATGAACCGCCGAGGTGATGAGCAACGACGGAATCGGTGCATATACGCGATCCGTTGCTCGATCTGACAGCACGATCAAGCGAGCCCCTTCATCGATCAACTTGACCGTTGTTCGCCGAATCTCCTCGATCGCTCGCGCGAGACCCAACCCACCCTCAGCCACGGGATACACGCAGTCGACCACCTCACAGCGCAGGTGCGGCTTCGTGTGATCGTCATCGACGTGGATGATCTTGGCCAACTCGTCGTTGCTGATGATCGAAGACGGGATGGTCAACTGCATGCAGTTGGAAGGTCCTTCATGCAGCAGGTTGCCCTCGGGGCCAACCGTGCTCGCAAGCGAGGTGACGATCTCTTCTCGAATCGCATCGAGCGGAGGATTGGTGACCTGGGCGAACAACTGTTGGAAGTAGTCGAACAACAATCGCGGCTTCTCGCTCAACACCGCAATTGGAGTGTCGGTGCCCATGCTGCCGATCGGCTCCATGCCTTGCCCCGCCATCGGAGCGAGGATCAACTTCAATTCCTCGCTGGTGTAGCCAAAGACCTGCTGCCGCTTGAGCAGGTCGTCATGGCTGACGAACTCGTGCTCGCAATCGGGAAGATCTTCGAGATGCGTCATGCCCTCGTCCAACCACTTGGCATACGGCGCCGACTCACCGAGGCGACGTTTGATCTCCTTGTCGGGGACGATTCGACCCTCAGCCGTGTCGATGAGGAGCATCTTGCCGGGCTGCAGTCGGCCTTTACGAACTATCGAGGACTGATCGACGTCGACCACACCGACCTCGCTCGCGAAGATCAACAAGTCGTCATTGGTCAACCAATAGCGACCGGGACGCAGTCCATTGCGATCGAGCACCGCACCGATCTGGACTCCATCCGTGAATGAGACGCACGCCGGACCGTCCCACGGTTCGATCATGGTGGAGTGATATTCGAAGAATGCCCGCGTCGAATCGTCCATCGACGAATTCGCCTGCCACGCTTCGGGAATCAACATCATCATCGCGTGTGCGAGTGGCCGTCCCGACAGCACTAGTAGCTCGAGCACCTCATCGAACGATGCGGAGTCGGAACCTCCTGGCGTGACGATGGGAAATGCGCGATGCAATCCGGGTAGATGTTCACTTGACATCGACGACTCGCGGGTTCGCATCCAATTGCGGTTGCCTTGAACCGTGTTGATTTCACCGTTGTGTGCGATCAGCCGATATGGGTGAGCAAGTGGCCACGAGGGAAAGGTGTTCGTAGAGAATCGCGAGTGCACCAGCGCAAGAGCGGTTTCCATCCGCTCGTCGACGAGATCGCAGAAGAACTCCGCCAGCTGCGGAGTCGTAAGCATTCCCTTGTAGACGATCGTCCTACACGACAACGACGGAAAGTACACAGCCTGGTCGCCTGAGAGTTCGTGTTCGACCCTCTTGCGAGCGATGAACAACTTCCTTTCGAGTTCGAGTCCATGCGAACCGAGCGGATCGGACAGGAACAACTGCGCGAAGTGCGGCATCACTCGGCGTGCGCTTGCGCCAATGGTCGAATCATTGATTGGCAGATCCCTCCACCCGAGGACACTCAACCCTTCCTCTGCCGCAATACGTTCGAGAGACTGGATCGATCGAGCACGGACCCCGGGGTCGCGTGGGAGGAACGTGATGCCTACGCCGTACTCGCCAACCTTCGGCAATTCGAAGGAAACAACTTCGCGCAAGAAGCGATCGGGGATCTGCAGCATGACACCGGCGCCGTCACCCGTGTCGGGTTCAGTGCCAGTTGCGCCACGATGCTCCATGTTGCAGAGCGCGCCAATTCCCATCGACAGGATTCGGTGCGAAGCCCTTCCCTTCACATCCACCACGAAGGAGACACCGCAGGAGTCGTGTTCGAATCGTGGGTCGTAGAGCGGTGGAAGTGTTGTGGTCATCCTGTTCTTGGCACGGAACTAGACACCGACCATGGCCGGAGACGGAACGACGTTCCGTCTTGCGACTCTAGCGACAGGTCGAGAAAATCAGGCGGGGTCGACGAAGCGTGGCGGTCGCTTTTCGAAATATGAGGTGACCGCCTCGGCCTGATTCGGCGAGCCGATCAAGCGATGGATCTCTTCTCGTTCTGCCGCGAACTGTTGAGCGGCATCGGCCACCGCAAGGCGGTTGAGCAAACGCTTTGCGGCGCGCACCGCATCCGGGCTGCGACTCGCAATCTCCTCAGCGATTGCCTTCGCCCGTCCGAGCGGGTCGTCGGCGAGTTCGGTGACCAACCCGAGTCGATGACCCTCTTCCGCCGGGAGGATTCGCGCCGTGAACACCAACTCTTTGGCAACATCAGGTCGCACCAATCGACTGAGCATCAGCGTTCCCGTCATGTCGGGGATGAGACCCCAGAACAGTTCGCGGACCGACAACTGTGTCTGCGGATGAGCCACTCGCACATCGGCGCCGAGCGAAATCTGCAGACCGCCTCCAAGCGCATGTCCGTGCAGAGCAGCAATCACCGGCACGGGCACCTCCTGCCACACCCAACACACCTGCTGTGCGAGATGGGTGATCCGACCATCTGCCATCGCTCCCGCATTCACCGAGCCGTTCCCACCGGCCATCACCTGGAACGAGGAAAAGTCGAGTCCAGCGCAGAATGACTGCCCTTCTCCAGACAACACGACCGCTCGCACGCCCGATGCAGTCTTCAGGTGTTCACCCACCGCCGCCAAGGAGACAAACATCGCATTATCCAGGGCGTTTCGCTTGTCGGCGCGATTCATCATCACGTTCGCCACACCGTCGCGCACCTCGAGCGTCACCCGCTCCTCTACCACTCCCGCAATCGCCATCCCGAATCCTTTCCTGGACTCTCATCGTGGCATGGGACTCCTGTAAGACTCAAAGCCATGACTCTCAACCTCAGCGCCGATGAAGTTCTCCGCACCACAAGAAGCGTTCGCAAGCGACTCGACTTTGACCGGCCGGTCGAGCGCAAGGTAGTCGAAGAATGCATGGAGATTGCCCTACAGGCTCCGACGGGAGGTAATCGTCAAGGTTGGCACTTCGTCTTCATCGAGGATGAAGCCACCAAGAAGGCCCTTGCAGAGATCTATCGAGCCAACTGGGAGCTCTACTCGAGCCTTCCGGCGCGCGAGACTGGAGACATCCGCGACGAGCAACTTCCTCGCGTTCGGAACTCTGCTTCGTATCTCGCCGAAAATTTCGAAAAGGCTCCGATCCTGATGATCCCGTGCATCGAAGGACGGTTGGAAAATGTTGACGTAGCGATGGGCGCTGGAGGTTGGGGTTCGTTATTACCTGCCGTGTGGAGTTTCATGCTCGCTCTGCGCAACCGTGGCCTCGGTTCGGCTTGGACGACGATCCACCTGATGCTCGACGGAGAAAAGAAGGCTGCCGAACTACTCGGCATTCCACACGAGAAAATCACTCAGGGCGGCATGTTCCCCATTGCTTACACCCAAGGAACTGACTTCAAACCAGCTGCTCGACTGCCGCTCGATCAGGTGACGCATTGGGGTCGTTGGTAGTCGCTTTTCGGCGTCTTCAAAATAATTTTTGACATCTACGTAGTAGATGTCAACTCCCTGAGCAAGTTGCGAACCCCCTGGTAGCCCCCTTTATCGTGCCCCGCCGTTTGACAACGGACGGAGGACGAGTGAAGAAGAAGCGCTATTCATTGAAGCACCGCAAATGGGTCTGCCCACTCTGTGGACAACGACTGCAGGTATGGGTGAGAGTGTCTGCGACACCCCTCTGCCACAATCCATCAAATCACGAGCGACAAATCGTGGCCATGATTCCATGGCACCCGAACCGGAGGGAAAAACATGTCAATTGATTCCGCCGAAGAGGGCGACATCTGTGAC
>CAZZJH010000015.1:6181-8702 GCA_964654335.1 uncultured Acidimicrobium sp. | reverse complement strand
GAGTCGCCGGGCACAGTGGATGACATCTTCCCCGTTTAGTTGGATGAAAGGTCAGTCGACGAGTCGCAAACCCGACGGTGCGATCGAATTCGTTGTGGACGACAACTCCACCACGAAGTTCGTCTTGTGTCCTGGGAACACGTGATGTGCAAGCAACACTGCCTGACCACCGAGATCCTTCGTGACGCGCTCACATCTCAACACGGGAGCAGAGACGGGAATTTCAAGTAGTCGGGCTTCTTCGGCAGAGGCAGCATCCGCGGTAATCGTCTGCGTGGCGGATTTCAACTTCCTGTCCAGAAGTTCATGGAACGACGATTGCTCAACATCCTGGCGCGAGAGTGTTCTGGCAAGTTCCGCAGGACACCACACCGTCACCAAGGCAAAGGGTTCACCATCGGCGGTGTTGATTCGTCGCACACGCAACACTTGGTCGACGCCAAGCACCTTGAACACTTGCTTGCTCGCCTTCTCGAAGGCGTACTCGATGACCAGTCGCTCCGAGCGGACGCCGCTCGCCGCCATCTGGTCTTCGATCGTCCCCAACGTGGCGAGCGATTGACTCACCGTGCCACCCAAGACGAACCAGCCAAAACCTTGTCGTGCGTCGACGATTCCTTCGTCGCGCAGCAATTCGAGCGCACGTCGTACCGTGACTCGACTCACTTTGTACTTCTTGGAGAGCTCCGCCTCACTGGGAAGCAATCGACCAGAAACCAATTCACCCGAATGAACTCGTTCGCGGAGATGGGCCGCGATCTCGTGATATCGGATGGTTCTCACTTGTATTACACTTGTCTATGATCTTCGAAAAAGCAAGCCCCCGCACCCTCAGCGGGTATCACCAGGAGACTCCTTACATATGACCGCGAGCGCAGGCACCCCACTCTCACTTGTCGAAGGCGTGTACTCGCGCCTCGCTGGAAACGTCGAGTTGGGACGCCAACGACTAGGTCGCCCGCTCACGCTGACCGAGAAGGTGTTGATCAATCACCTCTGCGAGCCGCGCACCCAGGAGATGGAACGGGGCAAGAGTTACGCCGACTTCGATCCTGATCGAGTGGCGATGCAAGACGCCACAGCCCAGATGGCTCTCCTCCAATTCATGACCGCTGGGTTGAAGACGACCGCAGTGCCGAGCACCGTGCATTGCGACCACCTGATTCTCGCCAAGTCGGGCGCCAAGATCGATCTCGGCGTCGCTGTCGACTCGAACAAAGAGGTGTACGACTTTCTCCGCAGTGTGTCCGCTAAGTACGGCATTGGTTTCTGGGGCCCTGGCAGCGGAATCATCCACCAAGTCGTGCTCGAGCACTACGCGTTCCCTGGCGGAATGATGATCGGCACCGACAGCCACACACCCAATGCGGGTGGACTTGGCATGGTCGCAATCGGAGTCGGTGGAGCCGATGCAGTGGACGTGATGACGGGCTTTCCATTCAACGTGCGCTGGCCGAAAGTGATCGGCGTTCGACTCGTCGGCGAACTCTCCGGATGGTCGAGCGCGAAAGACGTGATCCTCGAAGTTGCGCGAGTGCTCACTGTCGAAGGCGGCACAGGAGCAATCGTCGAATACTTCGGTCCTGGTGCCGATTCGATCTCGGCAACCGGTAAGGCGACCATCTGCAACATGGGTGCAGAAATTGGCGCCACATGTTCGATCTTCGGCTACGACTCGCACATGGCCGAGTACCTTCGCGCCACCGGCCGCGCAGACATCGCCAAAGCAGCTGATGCAGTTTCCGCTCACCTGCGACCCGATGACGGCGCCACCTACGACCGGGTCATCGAGATCGATCTCTCTGCGCTCAAGCCGTTGATCAACGGCCCGCACTCCCCCGATCGTGCACACAAAGTTGGTGACGAAGTTGGATCGGCTGCAGAACAGAACGACTGGCCGAAGGAAATTTCTGCCGCACTGATCGGTTCGTGCACGAACTCGTCATACGAAGACATCACCCGTGCGGCATCTGTAGCGCGGCAAGCAAAAGCCAAGGGGCTCAAGGCGAAGACGGAACTGTTGATCACCCCCGGTTCAGAGCAGATTCGCGCAACCATCGAACGAGACGGACTTCTCGCCGACCTGGAAGCAATCGGCGCCACCGTGCTTGCCAACGCATGTGGCCCGTGCATCGGCCAGTGGGAACGCGCCATGGAAGTGACGGCCAAGCCGAACACCATCGTCAACTCGTTCAACCGCAACTTTCCGAAGCGCAATGACGGCTCGGCAAACACGCTCTCGTTCGTGACGAGCCCCGACACGGTGATCGCACTTGCGTTGGCTGGCCGCCTCGACTTCGATCCCACCACCGACACGATCACCGCGCCTGATGGGTCCGAAGTTCGACTCTCGGCACCGACGGGCGAAGTTCTCCCGAAGCAGGGTTACGACTCCGGGCAAGACACGTTCATCGCGCCTCCAGCAGACGGAGCATCGATCTCGGTCGAGGTGAGCCCATCGAGTGATCGGCTACAACTCCTCGAACCATTCCCTGCTTGGGACGGCAAAGACTACGAAAAT
>CAZZJH010000015.1:0-6081 GCA_964654335.1 uncultured Acidimicrobium sp. | reverse complement strand
TTTGCCCGAATTCATGAAACGAATTTGAAGAAGCAAGGGTTGATTCCGCTCACATTCGCCGATCCCACGATCTACGAGAAGATCAACGAGCGCGACACGATCAGCGTGCTCGACCTTCCACCCGTCCCCGACCGCCCGGTTCGTTGCCGAGTCAACAAACAAGATGGAACGACGGTGGATTTCGAAGGACTGCATACTTTCAGCCCCGAGCAGGTGAAGTGGTTCGAAAAAGGCAGCGCATTGAACATCGTGCGCGAGAAGGTGGCCGGCAAGTAAGTGGAGAGCCTCGCACTCGTCGTCGCACTGATACTCGGCTATACGTTCTTCGCCTTCATCGCGATGATCTTCACGTGGCGACGAACACCCCGTCATCCGCTCGTGCGATCGATTCTGATCGTGCTGTATTTGCCTGCGATCTACATCGGCGCTCGGCTGGCCTTCCAAGATCTTCCGTTTGGCACCCGAATCTTCGGTGCAGCGGTGGTGACATTCGGCGTGATCAATTTGGTCAAGCTCATTCGCCGACCTGGCTTCCCGAACCCGTCGCGGAATTAAGCAGTAAATAACGCCGCACATGGGAGAGGCCCCGCCTGAGCGGAGCCTCTCAACCTGTATCCCGCGGTTTGGGGGAACCGTCTAGGGATATCGTTGGAAGGTCTTGGGGGAAGCCCTTCCGTTGTTGCCTTCAGTATTGCCTACCCGGGGGTAAGCGTTCAAGGCGAACGCCAGATTCGACCTATCACTTTTTGCGATAGGTCGCCCTTCCGTGACTAGCCTGACCCCATGGAGGTGCGCCACCTGGCCAGCCTGATCGCGATTGCGGAACATGGTTCATTTTCCGCAGCCGCACGGCACCTGAAGACGGTTCAGAGCAACGTTTCAGCCCACATCTCACGGCTGGAAAAAGAATTGGGCGTCACCCTCGTCGACCGGCATTCCGGCAAGGTCACCGACGAGGGCGCAGTAGTCGTCGAGCGCGGTAGGCGGATCATCCACGAACTGCAGGACATCGAAGCAGACATCCATTCCACCGACATCGAAATCGAGGGTGAAAGCCGAATGGGGTGTCTGAGCACGACTGGTCGCTGGCTTATTCCCGCGATGTTTCCACTCGCTCACGCTACGCATCCCAAACTTCGCATCACAGTCGTGGAGGGTGGCACGTTGAACCTCGTGCCACGTTTGATTTCCGGCGACTTGGACGCTGCGATCGTGCACTTCCCCATCGCCGATCCGGAACTCAATGTCGACCCACTGTTCTCCGAAGAGATCGTCTTGTTGGCTCATCCCAAATTCTCTTGGGCCGCCAAAGAATCAACCACCCTCGCCGAATTGGCGAATCATCGCCTGCTGCTTGCGCCTCGGAACACCGAACTCAGACGAATCATCGAAAAGACCGCGGCGTCGCGAAAAGTTTCACTACGAGCACAGGCAGAAATCGATGGCGTTCGATTGCTCGCATCCTTGGCAATCGACGGATTCGGACCGACATTGGTGCCGTCTACGGCGGTGCCGCGACTTGCTGCCGAGAACATGCACGTAGTTCAGATTCCTGAGCTTCCACGACGACTCGTCGGCTGGGCCACCAAACGTCGACCACTTCCGAACAAAGCGACACGTGCTCTACACGGAATCGTTCGCACTGCAGTGCAACAAGCAGGTGCACAACAACACGGCGTGAACATCTCTGCGGAATTACTGCTTCCAGGCAGACGTCCCGCGTCAGAGAAGTAATCTGTCCACGATGACGGCAGAAGCCACTGAAATCCCGCGCGATCTGCACCTGCAGCGAGCAGTGAAGGGAGCGGCGCAAGCCGGCACCACCAAACTTGGCGAGCGAAACGTGGTGTGGGTGGACATCGATCCGTCGATACATCGCGGCGCCCTCTCGGCTGAAGCATCGGGAGTGATCGCCAATGCCGCAGAGTTCGCACTCAAACAACGCATTCCCCTCGTGATGCAGATCGCCTCTTCGGGTGCAGACATCGTGGAGGGCATTCCGGCGCTTCACGGATGGGGTCAAGCAGCGCGGGCAATCGCCGACTGTTCCGGTGTGGTGCCCACGTTCACCATCGTGAACGGGCCCGCCGTGTCTGGTCCGGCCCTCTTGATCGGACTCGCCGATTTCGTGATCATGACCCGTGACTCCTATGCCTTCGTCTCCGGACCGACGATGGTTGCTGAATTCACCGGCATCCAGATCTCGAACGAAGATCTTGGAGGAATTGACGCGCATGCCAAACAGAGTGGAGTCGCTTCCTTGATCGTCGAAAACGTGGATGACGCTCGTGCTGCACTCGAGCACTTGATGTCGTTCATTCCGGACAACGTTGATCACGTACCCGACATCCTCGCCACCACCGATCCGATCGACAGATCCACACCAGAAGCGGGCGAGATCATTCCAGCAGTGGCGACGGGCAGCTACGACGTTCGAAGGATCATCCGCTCGGTGGCCGACGACGAAGACTTCCTGGAGATCAAGGAGCGTTGGGCTGCAAATGTGATCACGGGCTTCATCACGATCGGAGGTGAACCGATTGGCGTCGTAGCCAATCAGCCGATGGTGCTGGCGGGAACACTCGACATACCGGCATCCCAGAAAGCCGCTCGATTCGTCTCGTTCTGTGACGCGTTCAACATCCCACTACTCACCCTCGTCGACACGCCCGGCTTCTATCCGGGAAAGGACTTGGAATGGCGCGGCATGATCCGCCACGGCGGACAACTCGTGTTCGCGTACGCGCGGGCCACGGTTCCCCGCGTGTGCGTCATCCTGCGCAAGAGTTACGGCGGCGCCTACATCGTGATGGACTCCAAGACGATGGGTAATGACCTGTGCGTGGCTTGGCCAACGGCCGAGATCGCTGTGATGGGCGCCGGTCAAGCCTCGGCGATCCTTCAGCGCAAGGCCTCCGATGAGGAGAAGGCGGCTTTCGAATCCGACTATTCGGAGCGCCTACTCAACCCCTTCGTCGCTGCCGAACGCGGCTACGTGGATGCCGTCATCGAACCAAGCGAGACCCGTGCCCAAGTTGCATCTGCGTTTGCGATGCTCCGTGACAAACGCGAGCGTCTGGCCCCCCGCAAACACGACAACACTCCGCTCTAAACGGAGCCAATCAAGGGCGAGACCCTACAATGATTGCGGGAAGAGGAAGCTTCCCGACATAGAAGGGAATCAGGGTGGCTGAAACCATCACCATCACCGATGACCGAACCGGCAAATCGGTCACCGTGCCGATCGTCGGGGGCGTCTTTTCATCGACCGCATTGCGCGATCTCGACCCGGCTCTGCGGATGTACGACCCCGCATTCCTCTCCACCGCAGCATGTGCATCATCGATCACCTACTTGGATGGTGACGCCGGAGTTCTTCGATACCGCGGATACCCCATTGAGCAGCTGGCTGAAAAGTCGACGTTCCTCGAGGTTGCGTACCTACTTCTGAACGGCGAATTACCCAGCAGTGAGCAACTGAATCAATGGACCTTTGATGTAACTCACCACACGATGATCCACGAAAACATGCGCAAGCGATTCGTGGACGGATTTCATTACGACGCACACCCGATGGGCATGTTCATTTCTGCCGTCGCTGCACTCGGCACGTTCTACGAGGATGCCAAAGACATCTTCTCGAAGGAGTCGCTCGACAAGCAGATCCTTCGCCTCGTAGCCAAAGTGCCCACGATTGCGGCGATGACCTACCGCTTCAGTAAGGGCCTTCCCTTCGTGCTTCCGAACAACGCTCTGCCGTATTCGGAGAACTTCCTCAACATGATGTATCGCATCGGAGACGACTACTCGGTCGACCCCGTGCTCGCAAGAGCCATGGACATGTTGTTCATTCTCCATGCCGATCACGAACAGAATTGCGGCACCACTGCGATGCGCGTGGTGTCGAGTGCGAACACCGATCCGTTCTCCGCAACCGCTGCCGCCGCCGCCGCCCTGTACGGGCCGCTGCATGGTGGAGCCAACGAGGCCGTGGTGCACATGCTCCAAGACATCGGCTCACTCGAAAACGTGCCAGCGTTCATCGAGAGCGTCAAGCGTGGAGAAGGTCGACTGATGGGTTTCGGTCACCGCGTGTACAAGAACTTCGATCCTCGTGCGCGCATCATCAAGGACACCGCGTACGAAGTGTTCAAGGTGACAGGAAAGAATCCATTGCTCGACGTCGCACTCAAGCTCGAAGAGACCGCACTCAAGGACGACTACTTCGTCTCACGCAAGCTGTATCCGAACGTCGATTTCTACTCGGGTCTGATCTACCAGGCGCTCGGCTTCCCGGTCGAGATGTTCACGGTGCTGTTCGCCATCCCGCGCACGGTGGGCTGGTTGGCCCACATGAGCGAATTGTTGAACGACAAGGATCAAAAGATCAGTCGTCCTCGCCAGTGGTACACGGGTGCAGACGAGCGGAACTACGTTCCGATCGCCAAGCGCTGACTAGTCAGCGAACGCTGATCACCACTTTTCCGACGGTCGCATTCGATTCCAAGTAGGCATGCGCTTCGGCGATTTCCGTCAACCCAAAGTGCCTGTCGATGATCGGCTTCATTACGCCCGAGTCGAATAGCGGCAACATTTCAGCGACGAACCGTTGAGAAACAGCGATCTTTTCCTCGAGCGGGCGCGCCCGCAAGACCGACCCGATGAGCGTTGCGCGTTTTGGTAGCAGAGCACCCAAATTGAAACTGCCGACACCTGCCATCAACCCGATCTGCACGATTCGCCCCTTCAGTGCAAGAGAGGCCACGTTGCGATCCAAATAGTCGCCACCGACCGGATCAAGCACGACATCCACTCCGCGCCCCTCGGTGGCAAGGCGAACGTGCTCCACGAAGTCCTGGCTCGTGTAATCCACCACGACATCGGCTCCGAGAGCGCGAACTTGTTCCACTTTCGACGACGAACACGTGCCGATGATGCGCGCACCGAGCGAACGACAGATCTGGATCGCCGCCGTACCCACACCACTGGCAACGGCATGAACGAGCGCCCAGCGACCGGACGCAAGACCGCCCTGTACGACGAGCCCGTCCCACGCCGTAATGAAGACTTCAGGAATCGCTGCCGCATCGACCAGTTTCGTCCCGCGGGGGATCCGCATTGCTTGACGTGCATGAATCACCAGGCGTTCTGCATAGGCGCCACCAGCGACGATTCCCATCACTTCGTCACCCACTCGCCACGCAGAGACTCGATTCCCTACTGCAGCCACCGTTCCCGAAAACTCCATACCCGGGATGTCGTGATCAGTGGGAAACGGGTTCGGATAGAAACCTTTGCGCTGCAGAATGTCGGCTCGATTGAGCGCCGTAGCCGCTACATCGACCAGCACTTCATCCGGTCCCGGAGTTGGGGATGGAACGTCGGCAATCCGAAGCACCTCTGGACCGCCGAACTCGGTGAGTACTACTGCGCGCATCTCACCACTCTGCCATTGTCAGAGTGTCTTGACATAAGCCCAGCCCACCACCGGCTCCCATACCTGGTCCAAATCGGGTCGGCGCACGAAACCAAGACTCTCGTACATCCGCATCGCGGAATGCATCACGGGAATCGTGTGGATCGAAATGCGCTTCTTTCCGAGGCGACGCGACTCCTTCATCACCCACTGCACCATTGCCCTGCCAACACCACGAGCCGTCGAATTCGGATCGACGCCAAAATATCTGAACGAGGTCGCTTCTTCATCCCCATGCTCGGCATGCGGACCGTGATGACTCACGACAAACGTGAGACATCCCAAGAGTTTCCCTTCCTCGAATGCCCCAATCACCGTCGTTTCGTGCAGCCGACTTCGGACGTCAGCAATGACCTCGTGGTATTCGGGATCGGACGGATAACGCGGCAATGCCAAGTAGGCACGAACCACGAGTTTGCCTGCTTGCTCCAGATCGTCGTCGGGCCGAAGCGGCCGTACCTCTAACGAGTTCAGCGGGACATCTTCTCCTGCAGACGGCGATCCAGGGTTGCCAGGAACTCCTCGGTGGTCTGCCACGGGGCCGACTCCCCGCCGATCAAGAGCGACAAGTCCTTCGTCATCTCTCCGCCTTCGACCGCCTCCAC
>CAZZJH010000014.1:8326-27464 GCA_964654335.1 uncultured Acidimicrobium sp. | reverse complement strand
CGATGACAGCGGGGGTGCCGTCGAGCTTGCCGCGGTGCTCGAGACCACGTGTCCATGCGAAGATCGATGCGATCGGATTGGTGGAGGTCTTCTTTCCGGCTTGATGATCGCGATAGTGACGCGTGACCGTGCCGTGCGCAGCCTCCGACTCCATCACCCTGCCATCGGGTGTGAGCAACACCGAAGTCATCAACCCAAGTGAGCCATACCCCTGGGCGACGGTGTCCGACTGCACGTCACCGTCGTAGTTCTTGCATGCCCACACGTAGCCGCCTTCCCAGCGGAGCATGCACGCGACCATGTCATCGATCAATCGATGTTCATAGGTCAACCCGGCGGCATCGAACTTTGCCTTGAACTCGGTGTTGAACACTTCTTCGAACAAGTCCTTGAACCGACCGTCATAGGCCTTGAGGATCGTGTTCTTCGTGCTCAGGAACAACGGATAGTTGCGCTGCAGCGAATAGTTCATGGTCGCACGGGCGAAGTTCCGGATGGACTCATCGAAGTTGTACATACCCATCACGACGCCCGAGTCTTTGAAGTCGGCGATTTTCATTTCGATCGGCTTGCTGCCGTCCTTCGGCACGTACGTCATGGTGACGGTTCCTTCGCCGGGCACCTTGAAGTCGGTGGCGCGGTACTGATCGCCGTGAGCATGACGACCGATCACGATGGGCTTCGTCCAATGCGGAACGAGCTTGGGAACGTTGCGGCAGATAATCGGCTCACGGAACACCACGCCGTCGAGGATGTTGCGAATCGTGCCGTTGGGCGACTTCCACATCTGCTTGAGGTTGAACTCCTTCACGCGCGCCTCGTCCGGCGTGATGGTGGCACACTTCACGCCTACTCCGTGCTTGAGGATTGCATTCGCTGAGTCGATCGTCACTTGGTCGCCCGTGGCATCACGGTGCTGGATTCCGAGGTCGTAATACTCGAGCTCGACATCGAGGTACGGCAGGATGAGGCGATCCTTGATGAACTGCCACATGATGCGCGTCATCTCGTCACCATCGAGCTCGACGATCGGGTTCTGCACCTTGATTTTCGACATGGCTACCTCGCACGCAATGTTTTGGGGGTGAACGACACTTGTATCTTACTTGTACGCAACGCCCAGAACCGAATCTGCGGGCCGAACTCGGGCACTTTGTCCCCCCACTCCTAAGGTTTCCCCGTGGATTTTGCGTGGACGAGCGAGCAACAGGCACTGCGCTCGCGAGCCCGTGAGGTAGCTGCGGACGCCGTTGCTCGTTACGGACGATTCAACGACACGTGGATGAACGGCTACTCCCGCGAGTTCAGCAAGGAGCTCTCCGGTCACGGCTGGATTGGTATGACTTGGCCCACCGAGCACGGCGGTGGAGGTCGTCCCGCGATCGATCGTCTGATCGTCGCCGAAGAGATGATTTCCGCAGGTGCCCCGATTGCGGCTTCTTGGTTCGCCGATCGACAAATGGGGCCGGCGCTCATCAGTTACGGCACCGAGGAACAACGCCAGCGCTTTCTCCCCGACATGTTGCGCGGGGAGACCACGTGGTGCATCGGCATGAGCGAACCGAACGCAGGAAGCGACCTTGCATCGTTGAAAACATTCGCCCGCTTGCATGGCGATGAGTACGTGATCAACGGCCAGAAAATTTGGACCAGCTTCGGTGAGGTGGCCGACTACTGCTACCTCATTTGCCGAACCT
Source organism: uncultured Acidimicrobium sp. (assembly GCA_964654335.1). Lineage (GTDB taxonomy): Bacteria > Actinomycetota > Acidimicrobiia > Acidimicrobiales > Ilumatobacteraceae > UBA3006. Next base: position 25,767 of record CAZZJH010000014.1, on the reverse strand, counting down.
CCAACGAGGGCCCACCGCATGCAGGAATCAGCGAAATCATCGTGCCGATGAACACGCCCGGTATCGAAGTGCGGCCGATCACCGACATGACCACCAATCGTCACTTCTGCGAGGTCTTCTACACCGATGTTCGTGTGCCGAAGGACAACTTGGTGGGACGCGAAGGCGCTGCATTTTCTCAGACGATGCGACAGCTCGAACATGAGCGTGGTGGCATCGACCGATTGGTGTCGAACAAGGCGTTGTACGACATGGCGTCGCAGCATGCCGATCGTTCCAACCGCCTGATCCGCCAAGAAATCGCAGCGATCGAGATTGGTTACCGCCTGGGTCGCATCCTCGTCATTCGCGAAGTGCTCAAGCAAGCCCCCGCCGGATTCTCGGCCGCGACCAAATGCTTCTGCACGGAACTCGAGTGGCGCATTGCACAGTTCGTATCGCGAGTCATGGGCATGTCGGCCACCTTGTGGGACGACGTGACTCAAGGCCTCGCCTACGCACCTGCGTACACGATCATGGGTGGCACCTCGAACGTGATGCGTAACATCCTCGCAGAACGAGTACTCGGCCTTCCGAAGGAACCAGCAGCGAGAACCTAAGGTGGGCAACGTGCACCCACTCGAACTTTCCGAACGTGTCCTGTCCACTGGCGTGATCGACCAGCCCGTCAATCGGGTGACCAACGAATTACATGAACTCGCTGACAACCTGTCGATCGTCGAAAGTTTCAGCCACTGCGTGACGTGGGACTCAGGCGATGGTCTCGTCTCCTTCGACGCCTCCGGTGTCGGTGCAGGCACGAACGTGGTGAATGCGGTGCGCACCTGGCGCCAGGACCCATTCAATTCGTTGGTGTACACCCACGGTCATGCCGACCACATTGGTGGGAGCCCAGCATGGAACGAGGACGCCGACCGCACGGGTAGACCACTACGAGTCATCGCTCACGAGAACGTGGCGGCGAGAATCGATCGCTATAACGCCACCAACGAGTGGAACGTACTCATCAACCAACGACAGTTCGGCGGAATCAAGTCCGACATGGGCCTCGACATCGGCGAGAACACGAAACGCTTTCTCCCACGCGCCACCCTGCGACCGACCGACACCTTCGACGACTCGATGCGAATCACTTTCGGCGATACTCCTGTCGAGTTCCATCATGGTCGAGGCGAGACGGATGACCACTTGTGGGCATGGTTTCCCGAGAAGAAGTGGATCATGGCCGGCGATTTCGTCATTTGGAACTACCCGAATGCGGGCAACCCCCAGAAGGTGCAGCGCTACGCACTGGAGTGGGCGCAGTCGCTTCGCCGCATGATCGCCCAAGGCCCCGAGCTACTCATACCTGCTCATGGCCTTCCGATTGCTGGCAAGGATCGCGTTGCTTCGGTACTTACGGACATTGCCGACTCACTCGAATCGCTCGTACGTTCAGTCATTGAGATGATGAACGCAGGTTGCACGCTCGACGAAATCATTCACACGGTCAAAGTTCCAGCGGAGACTCTCGCCAAGCCGTACATGCGTCCGTTGTATGACGAACCCGAGTTCGTGGTGCGTGGGATTTGGCGCTTGTACGGCGGTTGGTGGGATGGAGCTGCATCGCGCCTGAAGCCAGCCCCCGACTCCGTGGTCGCCTCCGAGTTGGCATCTCTCGCAGGTGGACCCGAGGTGTTGGCCAAGCGTGCGACCGAGCTATTCGACCAAGACATGCGCCTCGCCTGTCATCTGATCGATCTCGCTGGATGGGCAGCCCCCGAGGATGCGGCGATTCATGCCACACGCGCCGAGATCTACGAAAAGCGACGCAAAGCCGAACTTTCATTGATGAGCAAGGGAATCTTCAAGGCCGCTGCGCGGGAATCGCAAGCGGTGGTCGATAACAAAATGACCCGATAACTGTCTAGCGTTTCGGCTTGGAAATGGGCTCCCAAGCATCACTACTACCCGACCAGCACCGCGCTGACGTGCAAGGACTTCGTGCACTAGCTGTGACATTGGTCGTTGTGTACCACGCAGGCCTACCTCTGCCGGGTGGCTATGTAGGAGTAGACGTTTTCTTTGTAATTAGTGGATACGTGATCGTGAGATCACTCATCAACCGCTGGGCTGCAGGCAAGACAACTCTTTTGGACTTTTACCTGCGTCGAGCGAGACGACTCCTACCTGCGTTTCTCTTGGCTTCATCAGCGACTCTGTTTTTATCAATCTTCTTCACGTCCTATGACGCGCGCACACAGGCATTCGAAACTGCGAGAGCAGGAGCACTATTTTCCGCCAACCTCCAACTGATGCTCTTCAGGGCGAATAGTTACTTCACATCAACCGAGCAGGCGAACCCACTACTACACACCTGGTCACTTTCATTGGAAGAGCAGATCTATCTCATTGCTCCAATAGTTCTTTTCGTTGTCTACCGTCTCGCTCGAGGCAGTAGCACCACAAAGACCGTCGTGCTAGCAATCTTCGTTACCGGAATCGCGTTTATCTCATTGCTTGCCTCATATTCATTCACCTACGCGCGTGGAATTTGGCCAATTGACTCGGCGACCCACCTCGCACGTGGTCTAGAAGCGTCTCGAATGATCGCTTTCTATAGTCCATTTACACGAGTTTGGGAGTTTCTCGTTGGCGCCCTAATTGCCATTCTCGGTGTGCGATTGCGAGGTTGGTTAGGACAAATTCTCTTCTTGGCTGGAGTCAGTGCTCTTGCCTGCGCATCATTTCTTTTTGATTCTGGAACAGCCTTCCCTGGCTTGCTTGCGATTGTTCCAGTGATGGGTACCGCTGCAATGATCCTGGGTACTGAATTGCGAATTGGAAAGCACTCGATGCTGGAGTCGCAACTTGCAGGTTGGATTGGAGATCGCTCCTATTCGATCTATCTATGGCACTGGCCAATGATTCAGTTTGCCAAGGCAACATTTCCTGACCATCAATGGACATCTCTGGTAAGTCTTGCAATCTCAATTCTGTTGGCAGCTCTTGCATTTCGGTTCGTAGAGCAGCCGATACGACACAGCCGAACGATTTCCTCGAAAAAGTGGGCTAGCGGCTTGACTGCAATTGTGTGCGTTTCCAGTCTCTTTGTTATCGCCAGCGTGAGGGCCCTCGAACCAACTCCTGAACTACAGACCCATGACGACGTCACTAGCGAATGCGTGTCGACTCCGTTCGACGCCATTCTCTCCAGGTCGATTTGCGTTTGGCCACTTCCTGGAGCCAAGAGAGACGCACTTCTCGTCGGTGACTCCCAGGCTGGTCACATCACCGAAGCATTCATAAACGCTGCACACTCGAATGGACTAAATGCCCGGGTCGTCACACGAACTGGAGCCTTTATGAACAATCCAGAGCGTGACTACGTAGCGAATTTGATCGCGCAGTCTCCGACGATCGACGTTGTAGTAGTTGGACAACTCACTTTCGACGGTGATCTCTTTGCTGACTGGGAAACCCTGATCAAGGGCTTTCTCAGGACGATCACCGACAGCGGCAAGACGGTCGTGTTCCTCCATCGAATCCAAAAAGGTGGCGAACCATTGAAATGTGCGACGGTCCGTTTGATGCTCGACGAACACGCCTGCGAACTCCCTGGTGCCGAGTCACTTGCTTCTCGCGACTACGTGCGGACGATGAGGATCAACGAATCAGCAGTTCTTGCCACGCTGAGTGGAGTGTCGGGCTTCGACCCCAACCCCTTCCTCTGCAAGACATACCCATGTCCATCGCAGCAAGAGGAGGGATGGTTGTGGCGAGATCCCTCCCACTTGTCACGCCGTGCCGCAGACCGTCTGACTGAACCATTGGCAGATGCAATGCGCAGGTCTCTAGCCAAGTAGTGGGCACGACGGGACTCGAACCCGGGACCTCCACCATGTCAAGGTGGCGCTCTAACCAACTGAGCTACGCGCCCTAAAGCGCCGTCAGCCTACCTTCACACATCGAACAGAGAACTAGCTACTTGTTCGAAGTCAACGGTGGGCTAGGCCTGAGCCTCGGCCTAGGCCTAGGCCTCCTGGTCGGTGGTGCGGTCTGAGGAGGTGAAGGAGGAGGCTGGACGGAGGTCGCCGCTCCTTCTGCGAAGGCTCTCATCGGGCGAACATAGAAGGGCCGCGCTGGCGGTTTCATGTTGCCTGTAAGCGTTTGCACGCGATCGAATTGCTGGCCATCCGCAAAGTACTGAGTCCATGCCGTCTTGCCGTTGTAGTCGCTCGACGTCCAGTAGTAACCGCGCTCGAACTGGCCAATCGGTGTCAGCTGCAAACCGATGCGACTGTGAGACAACTGACGAAATGCCTCGTTCAATTCGCCCTTGGACGGCAAGAACCAATCGCTCAAGCCGTTGCATGCCGTCGCAGTTGCCATCGCAGCAGGAGCAAGGATGATTCTCAGGCGAGAAGTATTGGAGCGACCCGTACCGAGCGCCTTGGAAAGCAGGAGTTCTGCATCTGAGTAGAAGATGTCGTCCGTCGAACCCTTCGAGTACGCCACGCGTGATACCTCACACGACTTTGGTGCAATCTCCAGGTACCTACCCCATGACTTGTTGGAACCCGCGTCATAGACGATGATTCCCCCACCAGGGCCCTGATCCCCAATTTGGCAATTCAAGGATGACGATTGACATGAGACGTTCGACGTCACCGCAGTGACCAATGATGGCGCTGGTGGGTTTTGATCAGTTTGCGGAAAAGCTCTCACAAGAACCACATACATCTGTGCTGCGAGGAAGCCAGATCCCGAGTGTTTCTGGCTCTTTGTTGCAGTGAGGTTCGACTTGAGACCAGCGATGATGCCGTTAGCATCGGTGAACTGCGTTCCATCGTGGAACAACTGATACCAATAGAAGAGATCTTCCGACTCGGACGACGTCCAAACGGGAACGGCTCCGTACTTGAAGCCTGTCGAATTCAATTTCCAATAGTCATACAAAGCATCGAGCTCATCCTTTGATGGAATGAACCAATCGCCCGAGTTCACCGAGGTTGCCAGTGGCGAATTTGATGCACGTAGTCGAGCGGTATTGATTCGGCCCATTCCAATCGCCATCGTTTGACGGTCTGCCGCGGTATCGCCAGGTGTATTCACCGGTGTCGCCAGGGGTCCAATCGGCTGAGTTGCAACTCGGGTCGACGTCTCTGCTTCAAGGAACCGTCCCCACCATTGAGTACTGCCGGCGTCGTAGAAGATGATTCCTCCGCCTGGACCCGTCATGCCGACAGCACATCCTTCACCCGTGTTGATGCACGAAGCGGCACTTTCGGCCGGTGGCGAAGCAACACATACTGCTGCAGTAGCCGTGAGGACAACGGTGGAAAGATGGGCAAGAAATCGTGAAGTCTTCATACTGAATCGAGATTTACCCTAGTCCGTAGTCAGGGTGCGACAAGGCGAAGGCTGACTTCATTGTTCATGAGTCGTCCAGCACGGGTGAGCACCAACCGTTCGCCACTCTGTTGCAGGTACGGCGACAGGAGTTCGCGATCCTCGGGTGAGAACGAGTTGTTGGGCACCCCCTCGCGCATACGAATGAGCAACTGCAACTCCTCGAGTCGTCGGGTCTCGGCATCCAGTTCTTCGCTAGATGACACCGGTTCTTCCCCACTACGCACCATCTCGATGTATCGATCCGGAGTGCGCACGTTCCACCAACGGGTGCCTGAACGATGCCCGTGTGCAGCGCTACCGAAAGCTGCATAGTCGCCCTGTAGCCAATAGATCCGATTGTGCAGACATTCGTGACCGGGCTTCGACCAATTGGAAATCTCGTAGTTGACAAGGCCGTGTTCCACCAGAAGATCATCCACAAGTTCGTATTTGGTGGCCTGATCGTCATCATCGGGATGACGGGAGTGGTCTTCGGCAAGTGGAGTTCCCGGCTCAACTGTGAGGGCATATGCAGAAACATGTGGCGGATCGAGTGCTACTACATCTTCGATCGTTGTGCGCCAGTCGGCCACAGACTCCCCTGCACCTCCGTAGATGATGTCGAGATTGAACGACCGAACTCCGCTTGATCTCACCAGTTCAACCGCGCGAACGACGTTGTCACGGTGGTGTTCTCTCCCGAGTGCCGCAAGAACGTGAGGAACGGTGGACTGCACTCCGAGCGAGATGCGGTTGACCCCAGCAACCACATACGTCTGCAACAGAGCTTCGGTGACGTTGTCGGGGTTGCACTCCACCGTTACTTCTGCAGATGCACTGCGTGGGATCGACGCAATCACCTCAGCCAAGAGTTCGCCAGGCACCATGCTCGGGGTGCCACCGCCAACGAAGATCGAATCGACCATGGGCATACCATTTGCCACTGAGCGCTTGATGTGGGTCTTGACGGCCTGCATGTACTCCGTCGCCAGATGATGTCGATCGGTGAACGTGGCGAACGCGCAGTAGTCACAGCGCTTGGAGCAGAACGGCACGTGTACATACGCCCCAAAGAGATTGGTCGCCATCAGGCGGTCGGCGGAACGAAGACGAGATCCAACTCAGAAAGTCGCTTCGCCACTTCATCGACTGGAACGTTCAAGATGACCGCGATCGCACGTACGTCGTTCTCGCGAACGGTGATCACTTTGCCGTTGAAGTCCTGCCGCTGCACTTGGATCATCCGTAGCAATCGCTCGAGCATCTTGAAATCCGCACCTTCGCGCGTCGAGAGCTTGGCGACATCAATTCTCAGTTTCACAGGCGCTCCGCTGACGCGAATGGCCTCCACCTGCAGCGGGTCGCGAGGCAGCAATTGATCCACGGTGACCCCATAGAACTTCGCGAGGCGCTCGAGTCGTTGTACCGAAATCATTCGCTCGCCACGCTCGTACGCACCCATCACCGAGGCCTTGAACTCCTGCCTCGTCTGCGCCTCCACATCGGTGAGCGCAAGTCGCTTTTGCTTACGGATTTGCCTCAGTCGCTCGCCCAGTTGCCGGGCAAAGCCGAGATCCTCTGCCCCCTCGTCGGCAGTGGTGTTCATGTCACTCACGACATGCGCCTGCGCTGATCGGTCAACCTCACGCCTGCAACTATTGCAGCAGTCTCCGCCCGCAACACGAAATCCCCAAGGCCCACTCGCCGGTTGAAGTTCGCCAACTCCTCCTCGGTGAAACCACCCTCCGGGCCAACCACCAGGAATCGATCCGAGTTGTCAAGATCGTCGCCGTCCGGTTCCGCCACTGCCGCTCCCGCTTGCGCCACCATCGCGACGTCATCGACAACTTGGAGCGACGGAAGCCATGTTCGACGGCTCTGCATGGCAGCCTCGCGCACCACCTTGGTCAGCCGCTCCATGTTTTTCTCTCGGCGACCTTCGTCCCATCGCACCACCTGACGCTGTGAGGAAGCCACGATCACGATGTCATCCACGCCAATCTCCGTCAGCTTCTGAGCTACGAGCTCGGGCTTTTCACCTTTGATCGGCACGAACGCCACTGCCGTCCGCCAAGCAGGTGCAACTTGTTTCTCCACCTCGGAGGTTGATCGAGTCGTGCCATCTTTCGTAATCGATGCCACTCGCCATGAGCCTCGCCCGTCGCTCAACGACACCTCGTCACTTTCGCGAATGCGCAGCACCCGCAACAAGTGATGCAGATCCCCATCGCTCACTTGCGGAATTTCAATGTCGTCCACGAAGACGTGCGCCGCGGATCGACGCAGTCGATCGATCACGAGAATGCCGACTTGATCTTCTGGAACAGTCCTACGTCACCACCGGAAACGTGTTCACCGCGCTCCTCTGCGAACTTGCGCAGCAGTTCACACTCAGCATCACTCAACTTGGTCGGAATCTCGACGACGATCCGAGCACGCAAATCGCCCCGACCTCGCCCTCTCCCAGCAGCGGCGAGACGAGGAACTCCACGCCCCTTCAACACGAACTCTTTACCGAACTGCACGCCCGGTGGAACGACCAACACTTCTTCGCCATCCAACGTCGAAAGCGTCAACTCAGTGCCCAACGCCGCTTGCGCAATCGACAACACGACATCGGTGACGAGGTCGTCACCATCGCGTTGGTAGGTGTCGTGTTCAGCAACTCGAAGGTGTACGTACAAATCCCCAGGCATGCCGCCGCGCGGACCGACGGCACCTTTGCCGCCAAGTCGGAGAGTCTGGCTGTCTGCGATACCGGCGGGAACATCGACGGTGTAGGTCATCTCGCGTTCCCGACGCCCGTCACCACGGCATGTCGTGCACGGCGACTCGATGACCATTCCCATGCCACTACAGCGACCACACGCCGACGTGGTGACCATCTGGCCGAGCATGCTCTGGCGAACGCGACGCACCTGACCAGTGCCACGACACTCTGCGCAAGCGGTTGGTGATGTGCCGGACCGCGCTCCTGATCCACTGCAGTCATCGCACACGACCGCGGTTCGCAGGCGAACTTCGGTGGTGCAGCCAAACACCGCTTGCTCGAACGAAATGTCGGCAACCGTCTCGACGTCGCGCCCACGTGGAGGACCGCTCGAACCACGGGATCCCCCACCGAACGGCGAGTTGCCTCCGAAGAACGCGTCGAAGATGTCGCCGAAACCACCCATGCCGAACGGATCACCGCCGCCCGCAGACGAGCCGACGCCCGCCTCGCCAAACTGGTCGTAGCGAGCACGTTTGTCGGGATCAGACAACACTTCGTAGGCACGTGAGACTTCCTTGAACTTCGCCTCCGCCTCGGGATTGTCCGGGTTGGCGTCCGGATGTAGTTCACGTGCCTTCCTGCGATACGCCTTCTTGATGTCCTCAGCGGACGCACCCCGAGCGACGCCGAGTAGCGCGTAGAAATCTTCTGCCATCGGGCTCAGCCCTCGGCCAGGCGCCGACCGAGTCGGTCACTCACCACTTCCACAGTGGCAAGAGCCTGCGGGTAGTTCATGCGCGTGGGGCCGAGCACACCCACCGTGCCCACCTGTGTTCCGTCTGCAATCACCGGCGAGAGAACGACCGAGCACGCCACCAACGGCTCCACTCCGTGTTCAGCACCGATCGCCACCGTCAAACCACGGGTGATCATGTCGCGCACTAGCGACACCATCACATACTGCTGTTCGAGCGTATGCAACACCGAGCGGACGACCTCCACCGCATCGAAGGCTTCGGCCATCGCCGACGCACCACCAACGAAGACCGACTCATCGACCTTTCGTGTGGTCACTGCAGCCAGAACACGGCTCGACACTTCATCCACCAACTTGTCACCTGAGAGCACGAGTGGGCCGACTTCGGCGAGTGACTTACCCACCATCATCTTCGAAAGATGTTTGGTGACAACGGCGATCTGATCGTCACTCAACATAGTCGCCAGATCGATTGGCTCGCTTTCCACCACTCCGTTCGACATGACGACGACGAATGTTGCATGATGCTGCGACAACCCGACGAGTTGCACAGATCGCACTGTCGCCACTTCCGTCTTTGGACCCAAGACGACGGCCGCATAGTTGGTCAGTTGCGCGAGCAGCATGCTGGTGCGCTGGAGCGTTTCTTCCAAACGCCCGTGAGCCATGTCGAAGAACTCGCCCACCTTGACCTTCGTCGATTGCGTGATCGCACCCTTTGGTGCCACATGGTCCACGAAGTAGCGGTAGCCCTTGTCGGTCGGGATACGCCCGGCCGAGGTGTGCGGCTGCACGAGGTAGCCCTCCTGCTCCAAGTACGACATGTCGTTGCGGACGGTGGCCGAGGAGACGTTCAATCCAGCGGACTTGACGATGTGTGCAGAGCCGACGGGCTGACCCGTAGTGATGTATTCCTGCACCACGGCACAGAGAATCGCGGACTTTCGCTCGTCAAGCATGTGAAGTCAGGATACCCACCACCGAATTTCGGGGTGAGACCGTGCCTATTTGCCCGAGGCTGCCTTGTAGCGGGCCAAAGACTCTTCCCGCTCCACCGAGTGGTCGACGATGGGAGGAACGTACGGGTTCAACATCCCGAGTTCCCACGGCTGGTGCACCATGTTGGTGGCGACATCTTGGAGTTGCGGTAGCCACGCCCGCACGAAAGTTCCTTGTGGATCGAATTTTTCACCCTGCGCAACCGGGTTGAAGATGCGGAAGTAGGGCGCGGCGTCCGTTCCCGTGCCTGCCGTCCACTGCCATCCGTGATTGTTGGAAGCGATGTCGCCATCCACGAGGTGGCGCATGAAGAACCGTGCGCCCCACTGCCATGGAAGATGCAGATCCTTCACGAGGAAGCTCGCCACGATCATGCGCACTCTGTTGTGCATCCACCCTGTGGCCACCAACTGCTTCATTCCAGCATCGACGATCGGGTAGCCCGTCTCCCCCTTGCACCATGCATCGAAGCGCTGCTTGGCCTTGGCGCCGGTATCGAGCTTCATCGCATTCATTTTTGGCTGCAGGTTCTCCCACGTGGTGCGCGGCTGGTGAAAGAGCACGTCGGCGTAGAACTCACGCCAGCACAACTCACTGCGATAGTGCGCCTGCGACTTCGTGTCGTTCAAGTCGGCGAGCAAGGTGCGTGGATGCACGAGACCAAACCGCAGATACGGCGAGAGCATGCTCGTGCCGTCGATGTCCGGATTGTTGCGAATGTCGTAATAGCGATCGAGAGCCTTCTCGGAGAACTCATCCCAACGTTTCATCGCCGCATCGGCACTCGCCTCGGGAAGCGTCGCCGAACACTCCGGTTCGTTCGGCAAACCCTCGCATTGCACTTTGGGAGACTGCGCCCACGTTGCCTTCGGAATGTCGAAAGGCTTCGGCCAACCAATGGTCTGCCACACCTTGTAGAAGGGAGTGAACACTGCGTAGGGCGTGCCGTCACCTTTGCGCACCGTGCCCGGCTCCACCGCATACGCCGAGCCACACTGCACGAGGCTCGATCCATCGGCTTGCAGGGCCTTGGCCACCTCGGCATCACGCTTCATTCCGTAAGGAGCGAAATCTCGAGCGACGAACACTTCACGAGCACCAACTGACTTCGCCACGCGAGGGATCACCTGTCGCGGATCACCGTGCAAAATGACGAGCGCCCCGCCCATCTCCTCGTCGAGTTTGCGCAGCGCTCGCAACATGAATGCCATACGCGGAGCACCTGAAACCGAGAACGTGGGGTCGAGCACGAATACGGGAAGCACTTCCCCGCTTGCTGCTGCCCGACTCAACGCTTCGTTGTCAGCCAGACGCAAGTCGCGTCGGAACCACATCACTACCGGTGTCGTTGTCATCCCTACGCAGTATCGCCGACCATGGGGGCTCGGCCATCACGGTGCTTCAACTTGGCCGTCCACCACAGCATCCACACCCCACAGACAAGAGCAATCGACCCTCCGTATGCCAGCGACCATTCGGCGCTGACGGTGTCAGCGATGAGTCCGGTCACTGGTCCTCCAACGGGAGTACTCCCCAAGAACGCCACCGCAGTGAGCGCAAGCATGCGACCGCGCATCTCGGGTGGCGACTCCTGCTGAGTGAGCGACGTGATGCCGGCCATCATCGCCGCACCCCCGAGACCGAGCGGAATCGCCCAGACGAAGGCAACCCACACGTTCGGTGAAAATGCCATCCCGATGTTCGACACCGCCAATACGAGCACGTTCCACGCCACCCAGCGATACGTGGCATGCGCAAGTCGCGCAGTGAGCAACGCACCGATCAAACTTCCGACCGAGGTGGTGCCGATCACCCATCCGAATGCATTCGGCATGTCCCATCGAAGGTCGGCGAGCTTCGGAAGGCTGACGCCGTAATTGAATGCAAAGGTGCTGACGAGCGTGAACACCACGAAGAGACTCCGCAACTTCTCGTGGTTACGCACGAAGCGGAGCCCGTCGCGTACCGGCGTGCCACCCGCAGGTGCAACCGAGACCGGATACATCTCTCGTTGACGAACGGCGAACAGTCCTCCGAGCATCGCCGCATACGAGATGCCGTTGATGATGAACAACCAACCGACACCGAGTGGCCCGATGAGAGCAGCTGCAATGGTGGGGCCAAAAATTCGTGAACCGGTCATCGTTGCGGTGTTCAACGACATGCCGTTGGAGAGATCCGAAGTGGGGACGAGTTCGGTGATCAGCCCACGTCGTGCAGGGTTGTCGATTGCCCCCACCACGCCGAGGAATGCCGTCAGCACGAACACCAGCACCACACTGCGAACTCCCGCAAGCACACACGCACCCAACACGAGAGCTTGGAGCGCCTGCAGCACCTGAGTGATCTTGGTGATGCGCAGTCGATTGTGGCGATCCGCCACTGCGCCAGACCACGCGCCGAGGATCAACATCGGCAGGAACTGCAGTGCCGCGTTGATGCCCAGTGCAGTGGCGTTTCCCTCGAGCTCGTAAAGGAACATCGAGGTAGCCGTGAATTGAATCCACGTGCCGATGTTGGACAACAGGAGTCCGACGAAATAGATCCTCGCGTTGCGATGCCTCAACGAGCGGAACATGCCGCCGTTGGCGGCCTCAGCCATCGAGCTTGAGGGCGGAGATGAAGACGTCGCCAGGCACCTCTACACGGCCGATCGACTTCATCTTCTTCTTGCCTTCCTTCTGCTTCTCGAGCAATTTGCGCTTACGGGAGATGTCGCCGCCATAACACTTGGCGAGCACGTCCTTACGCTTGGCCTTCACCGTCTCTCGCGCGATGATGCGCCCACCGATGGCTGCCTGAATCGGCACATCGAACATCTGCCGAGGGATCAACTCCTTCAACTTGTCGCACATCCGCTTGCCGTAGTCGTAGGCCTTGTCACGGTGGACGATCGTGCTGAAGGCATCTGCAGGTTGCGCATTGAGCAGGATGTCCACACGCACGAGATCGCTTGGTCGATAGCCGGCCAACTCGTAGTCGAGGCTCGCATACCCCTGAGACTTGCTCTTCAATTGGTCGAAGAAGTCCACCACCACTTCAGCGAGCGGCATGTTGTACTGCATGTCCACGCGTTCGGGCGAAAGGTATTCGAGCTTCAGTAGTTCGCCGCGGCGCTCCTGACAAAGTTCCATCAGCGCACCGGTGTACTCCTTCGGCGTGATGATGCTCACTTTGAAGAACGGCTCCTCGATGTGCTCGATGTAGTTCGTAAGCGGCAGATCCGAGGGATTGTCCACCTTCAGCATTTCGCCGTCGGTCTTCACTACGCGGTACTCCACCGAAGGAGCCGTGGCGATGAGCGCAAGATTGAACTCGCGCTCGAGACGCTCCTTCACGATCTCCATGTGCAACAGCCCGAGGAAGCCACACCGGAACCCGAAGCCGAGCGCGCCGGAAGACTCCGGCTCGTAGGTGACCGATGCATCGTTCAACTTCAGTTTCTGCAGGCTCTCGCGAAGGTTCTCGAAGTCGTCACCATCGATCGGGAACAAACCGCAGAACACCATCGGCTTCGGATCGCGATAACCGGCCAATGGCTCATTGGCGGCAGCCGCGGCGATGGTGACGGTTTCACCAGAACGCGCCTCACCAACGTCTTTGATTCCGGCGATGAGGTAGCCCACCTCGCCAGGACCGAGACGTTCGACCGGCGTCGGCGTGGGCATTCGCGCACCGATCTCGATCACCTCGTGTGTTGCGCCAGCCTGCATGAACAGCAACTTCGATCCGTTGGTGATCGAACCATTCATCACACGAATGCTCGAGACCACACCGCGATACGTGTCGTATTGCGAGTCGAAGATGAGTGCCTGTAGCGGTGCATCGACATCGCCCTTCGGTGGCGGAATTCGTTCCACGATCGCATCGAGCAATTCCGGCACACCTTCGCCCGTCTTCGCGGAGATCCGCAGGATGTCCTCCGCTGGAATTCCGAGCACCTTTTCGATCTCCATCGCGTAACGATCGGGGTCGGCGGCCGGCAAGTCGATCTTGTTCAGCACCGCAACGATCTCGAGATCGTTCTCTAGCGCCAAGTAACAGTTGGCCAACGTCTGGGCCTCGATTCCCTGGGCCGCGTCGACGACGAGCACCACTCCTTCACATGCGGCGAGAGAGCGGCTCACCTCGTAACCGAAGTCCACGTGCCCCGGCGTATCGATGAGGTGCAGCCAATTGCCCTTCCATCCCACACGAACGTTCTGTGCCTTGATCGTGATGCCACGCTCACGCTCGAGATCCATCGAATCGAGGTACTGCGCGCGCATTTCACGCGCCTGTACGGCCCCGGTCATCTCGAGGATGCGGTCGGACAACGTGGACTTCCCGTGATCGATGTGGGCAATGATCGAGAAGTTGCGAATCTTGGCGAGGTCCATGGGCCGTTTCCGTCGTTCCCGCTCGGTTCTGCGGGGCACAGAGTCGTCGAGAAGACGCCCAAATTCTACTGTTGGGCGCCCTCAGGGTCGCTGTTAGCCTGCAAGTTCCCGTAAACGGTCGTCACGAAGGAACCAATCAGTGGCAAATATCAAGAGCCAAAAGAAGCGAATTCTCACCAACGCCAAGGCCACTGCGCGCAACCGCGCAACCAAGAGCGAGGTTCGCACCCGTCTGAAGACGGCCAGCGAGACGATCGGCACGGAAGACAATGCTGAGGCTCTTCGCCTCGCGGTGAAGCGCCTCGACATGGCGGCCGCAAAGCGCGTGATCCATCCGAATCAGGCTGCTCGCAAGAAGAGCCGCTTGATGAAGAAGATCAACGCCGCCGCGAAGAAGTAATCCCGCTCAGCCTGCACAGGCGGGCAACCAAGATCTCCATCGTCAACTCCTCTTCGAGATCGCGCCCTCCGCGCAAATCCACATCGGCTCTCGCCAACAACTGAACTGCTGCAGAGACGTTCCGCGAACCCATTCGGCGAGACACGTCCATGTACTTGCGGGCCTGAAAATCGCTCTTCGAGCCAATCAAGGTTTTTGCGTCAGCCACCGAACCGATGACCGGACCATCGAGGCGTAGCAACTTGGCGTAGTGATTGTGCAACAACGACATCACCTGCAACGGGTGATACTCCCCACTACGCACCATTCGTCGCAACATTGCGAGCGCCACGGCCGCATCTCCCTTGTCGATGGCATCAGTGAGATCCCACGGCAGCACGCTGCCCTTTTCGCCAAGGAACGGCTCGACATCGGCCATCGACAGTTTCTTCGACGTTCCGTAGGTGGATGACAAGACTTCAATCAACGAAGGCAGGCGCGCCCGATCCTCGCCCAACCAGTCGACCATCTTGGCCACCGCGCTCGCCTCGATGGTGAGGCCAGCTTCCTTCAACGTTTCGTCGAACCAGTCGTAGACCTCGTTCTTGCGACTCGGAGGATTGGTGTCGAATACCGTCGCCCCCGCATTCTTCAATGCGTCCGTGACCGACTTGGCCAACTTCGACGTGGATGTCAGTACGAGTTGCGTGGAGTCTTCCGCAACGGGGAGATACGCGAGTAGCGGTGACATCTGATCCACCGTGGCCTCGCCGAGTTCGCGTAGCACCACCACCTTCACGTCTTGAAACAACGACTGAGTTTGTGCCGCCGATACCGCATTGGCGACGACTGCGGTTCGGTCATCGGCTGAGACACCTTCGAGATCGAAACTCTCGTATGTGGTGGTGCGGTCTCGCTCGCCCACCAACTCATCCACGAGGTCGGTGAGCCGCGCCGAAACGAGACGTGGATCCGACCCGACCACGAGGAATACCGACATCTCCCTAGTTTCGCAGACTCGCCACCAACGCGATCTCCCGCAATGCGACGATGGCGAGTGAGATGGGCAGCATCAGCGCCTGCCAAAGTCCGTCGAGGCCAAACCCCAGCACTGCTTCGGAAACCGAATCGGCGCACCCCACTGCCAATCCGAGTGGCAAACCGACAACCATGACAAAACCCGCGAGTGGCACTGTGGGCACGTTCGTGATGAGACCAATGAGCGAGAACCGCCCGAACACCCCGAGCGAGACGGGAATCACTGCGAGTTGTGCGCCAGCGGTGGTGGCAAGTGCCGTGCACAACCAGCGCGGCCCAGGAAGCATCGCTTCGAATCGTGGAGCAAGCACGATCATGCCCCACGTCGCAGATACAGAAAGGAGGAATCCCACCGACCACACGAGCAACGGATCGATGAGCAACAATCCCAACGTCACCACACTCAAGATACGAAGGGCGCTCGCCGATCTCCCCCTCCATGCTGCAACCAAGGTGATGACTGCCGTCGCTGCAGCTCGTACGACGGAGGGTTCTGCCCGGGTGACGACGACGAACCACCCGACGAGAAACACCGCTGCCAATGTCCGTGACGTTGCCCCAAGACGCTTGAGCAAGGGCTGCAAAAGCGCGAGAACGAGGGCAATGTTTTGTCCGGAGACGGCGGTGAGGTGCGACAAACCGGCGTCGCGAAAAGCCGAGATGAGCTCGTCGCCTTGCCGAGAATCATCCCCCACGACGAGTCCGAGATAGAGCCCACCCGTAGACCACATCGTGTGATCACTCGCCCGCGCGAGCAGTGACCGGGCTCGATTCGTACTGCGATGGAGAGGCGATGCTTCGCCAACCTGCGTAGACGCGAACGCTGGATCGAACGAACCCACTACGTGCCGCCCGAGGTCGAACGACGTGATGGGCCGCGGGGAGCGACGCCCCTCCACCCACACCGTTTGACCGAACCCTGCAGCCATCAGTCGGCGGCCTGGCTCGCCCCCGGCGACTACCGCGAAACGTTTGCCTTCGATCTCGATCGTGGTGCGTACGGTGCCCGACTTCCATTGCGAGTCGGCACGGAGTACTGCGAAGCCCGCGAACGGCTTGGTGAATGCCGCATCATGGCTGACGAGCGAACTGGTGACGGACATCAGCGCCGAAAGAGCGACCAACACGAGTCCTTTCCATCGCGACATGCGAAGAGCGGACACGACGAACAGCACCGACAAAGCGAACGTGAGCGTTCTGCCAAGCCGCGGAACATCGAGGCCACTACCAAGTCGAGCAACGACGATGAACACCAACGCCATCCACGCGATTCGGGTGTCGTGTCCACTCGCCTCTCGATCGGCGTCGTACGCTTGAGGGGTGCCGTCAGAAGACATCGAAACCCGACGAGCCACGCCGCGCGTGGTTCCAGACGGCATCATCGCCAACCGCACACTCGTGCGCCAGCGCGGAGCGGTGACCGCGGCAGGACTCGCTGCGTCGATCGCGCTCGTCGGAGGAGCCCTGCTCGCACTGCCCGGCTCGCTCACCGGAATCGTCGGATTCCTGTTGCTGATGGCGTCCTTGCCGACCCTGCCGATGTTCGGTGTTCCGGCGGTTGCAGGCGGCACCATCTATCTCCTCGGCGTGCTCACCAGTCTCGGCGCGTGGTCGGCGATCGGTCATCTGGCCGCGTTGCGGGCCTCGAAGCGTGCCGTGGTGGGTTGGTCGGATTGGCGACGAGAGTTCGTTCCTCTCGCTCTCGGTTTGCTGCTTGGTGGCGTACTCGCCTTGATCATCGGTGGTCTCGTTCTCGGAGCCCTGTAGCAACGTCGCCAACCGTGATCACCACGTGATCAACGG
>CAZZJH010000014.1:0-8226 GCA_964654335.1 uncultured Acidimicrobium sp. | reverse complement strand
GCTCCTTTGCGCGGAACGATCACCTGAACTGCATCGACGAGTGGTGCAGCGAGATTGATGCCGTCAGCATGTGCCTTTGCGGTGAGACCACCCGCGGCACTGACCGCATCGACAACCCGAGAACCACGTGGCAAGGAGTAGACACCTGGTCGTAATACCTCGCCGCCGACATGCACCGTCAGGACGACTGACTCGACGGCGGACGAGATGATCGTCGGCATAGGAATGAGTTCCTCGACGGGTGGAGGTTCGACTCGCACGGCGAAATATACGACGACCGCCACTCCGACCGCACTGACCACACCACCCACCGCCCGTTTCCAGCCCCACCACTGCACGAGTTCGATGATGCGCGTGAGAGACACGCGCCAATGTGTACGGGTGTTCTAGAAGATTTGAGCGGTAAAGCGCTTGCGATAAACCGCAACGCGCGGGTCTGCTGCGCCCATTTCCTCGAGCAAGTCGAGGAACTTCTTGCGAGCGTCTTCGTCGTTCTTCACGAGTGGCAGCAGTGCATCGAGCACTTCGTCCCTGCCGTCCTGCGGTATCTGGATCGTCTGGTTCTCTTCGACTGGTTGCTCGTCGACCAGCAAGGCCGACTGATCAGGCAACAACGCGTTGACGAAACTCTCCACCTCGTGCTCAGGAAGAGCTCCCATGAAACCGTTGACGATCTTTCCTTCGCGCATCGCGTACACGGCCGGGATCGACTGCACACGAAATGCCTGCGCGATCGACGGATTCTCGTCCACGTTCACCTTGGCCAACACCACTTGCCCGTTCGTCGCCGCACACACCTTTTCAAGCACGGGGCCGAGTGTCTTGCACGGCCCACACCAAGGCGCCCATAGGTCCACCACGACGGCCACGGACATCGACTTGTCCAGCACCTCGGCCTGGAACGTGAGATCGGTGACGTCTATCGACACGGCGCCAAACCCTACTGGTCGCCAAACCCTTCTGTCCCCAGCCAGCGCGAAGGTGAGTAGGTTGCTACGGCGTGACGGCGAACGAAACACCTCAGGGCATCGACGACGAGCGCGTATCTCGTTGGATCGACGAGCACGTCCTCGGTGCGCAATCGCCATACGAGTTCTCCTTGATTGCCGGCGGGCGATCGAACCTCACCTACGGCGTCACTGACTCAAATGGGAGACGACTCGTCCTGCGCAGACCGCCACTCAGTCATGCGTTGGCGAGTGCGCACGACATGGGACGAGAGCATCGAATCATCGACGCGCTTCGATCGACTCGTGTTCCCGTGCCCGAGGCACTGGGGCTGTGCACCGACGAAGCAGTGAACGGTACGCCGTTCTACATGATGGAGTTCGTCGATGGACACATCATCCGCGATGAGGTGACTGCACTGCAGTTGTTGTCCAAGTCAGCACGAACTTCTGTGAGCATTGCTCTGGTGGACACGCTGGCCGAAATCCACCGCGTCGATCCATCGGCTGTCGGACTCGGCGAACTAGGTCGTCATGAGGGTTACATCGCTCGACAGTTGAAGCGCTGGTACGGCCAATGGAACGCCTCCAAGACGAGGGAGTTGGCCGAGATTGACGTCGTACACGAGGAGCTTTCGCGACGAATTCCCGAACAGGGCGCGGCCACGATCGTGCATGGAGACTTTCGACTCGACAACTGCATCATCGGTGACGACGGCGCCGTTCGCGCGGTGCTCGACTGGGAGTTATGCACACTGGGCGACCCACTCGCCGACGTGGGTTTGTTGATGGTCTATTGGACCGGCCCCAACGACGACACCAACGTTCGCCCGTTCTCCGGAACGCAAGCACCAGGCTTTCTCGACCGCCGCGACATCGCTGCACGATATGCACAGACATCTGGCAGGGATATTTCGAAACTCGACTTCTATGTGGCATTCGCCTACTGGAAACTCGCATGCATCATGGAAGGCGTGTTTGCGCGTTACCAAGCTGGCGCCATGGGAGCGACTGATGCCGAGTCGCTGCGATTGTTCAGCGAGCAAGTCGAGATGTCGGCTCGACAAGCCCACGAAACACTTGCCCGCCTAGGCTGATTTCGTGACCGGTTCGTATCGAATCGCCCCCCAATACGCCGACAAGATTCCGCCAATCGAGCGGCCGCTGTTGGTCGTGATGATGACCGGATGGATCGACGCAAGTAACGCGGCAGCCACCGCGATGGAGACTCTGGTGTCGCGCACCAATGCCACCACGCTGTACGAGTTCGATCCCGACCAGTTCGTCGATTATCGGGCTCGTCGGCCAACGATGGAGCTGCGAAACGGAGTGAACACGCGGATCGACTGGGCGACTCCAAAGTTGATGCTTGGCCGAGATCGCGACCTGCGCGATGTGCTACTGCTCACTGGCCCAGAGCCGGACTCGAAGTGGCAGTTCTTTGCCGCCGAAGTAGCCAACTTGGCCCGAACGCTCGGCGTGCGGCGGATGCTCGGTCTCGGGGCCTATCCCGTGGCCACACCGCATACACGTGACGTGAAAATCTCGTGCACCTGCAACACCAACGAACTCGCTGAATCACTTCCCTACCTGAAGAACTCGCTGGACGTACCCGCCGGCATCGAGGCAGTACTCGAACGAGCGATGGCGCTCGTCGACATCGATGCGATCGGACTATGGGCTCAGGTTCCGCATTACGTCTCGTCGATGTCGTATCCCAGTGCGTCGTTGGCTCTACTCAACGCGGCGAGCGAAGTGGGCAGCGTCGAACTCGACTCTGGCGACCTCCGCGACATGGCATCGGTCCTACGTGATCGTCTCGATCGCTTGATGAAAGAGAATCCTGAGCACGAAACCATGCTCAAACAACTGGAGCACGCCTTTGATACGGCCAACTCGCCCGAGGAAACACCTCTCGTCGACGGCCCTTTGCCGAGTGGTGATCAGTTGGCGGCGGAGCTGGAGCAGTTCCTTCGCGAGCACCGTTCGGATTCGTGATCAGGCGAAACTGAGGCCTTCGAGCCCACGCAGCCACGCGCGAACGTTGTTGCCCAGTTCAGTGAGCGCATAGCCACCTTCTTGCAACACCACGGTGGGCAGACCCAAACCTGCCACGAGCGCTCCGCAATCGAAGAATCCCTTGCGACTCAGTCGCAAGTCGCAGATGGGGTCGCCGTCGAAGGTGTCGACACCGAGCGACACCACGAGAAGTTCCGGCTTGAAGCGATCGATCTCTTCGATCGCTCTCTGCAGCACTTCAAGAAATTCCGCGTCCCCCGTTCCCCGCGCCAAGGGAAAGTTGGCGTTCGCTCCCCGCCCCCTGCCCGAGCCTCGTTCGTCGGCAAATCCGGTGACATAGGGATACGCCCGCACCGGATCGGCATGAAGAGAGACGTATTGCACGTCATCGCGTTCGTAGAAGATCTGTTGGGTGCCATTGCCGTGGTGGTAATCGGGATCGAGCACCGTCACCTTCACCCCTGTGGTCGATGCAACATGGTGAGCGACGATTGCAGCGTTGTTGAAGAAGCAGTAGCCGCCGTAGAGATCGTGCGTCGCGTGATGACCGGGAGGTCGGCAGTTGCCGTAGGCGAACCGTTCGCCACCCAGAACGAGTGAGCATGCCGTCATCGCCACGTCCACCGAACCGCGCGCGGCCAGATACGAACCTTTGGTGATTGGCGTGGTCGTCTCGAAACACCACCAGCCAAGTTGCGCGTTCACATGACTTGGTTCGCCCAGCGCACCCATCGCCTCGCGCATCGACGGGCGATAGAAGAAATCTGGCACTACCTCGCGCGCAGGACGCACGTCGTGTTGATAACGCGACCATGCGTCGACGAGAAAATCGTGCAGACCGCGGTCATGCACCTTGAGGATCGGATCGATCCCCCACTCGCGAGGCGTGAGCATCTCCATCGCCGGATCGGCAGCGAGAGTCTCCCGAATGATCTCACCGCGACCAGTGTGTTCGTGGGGAGAGTGCGCCCCCGACTCGGCAATCTCTTCCTGCGGATTGTGTCCGAGATGTGCCGACGAGTGGACGACTTTCACGATCGTCAGTTCAGTCGAAAACGAGAGAGTCGCGCAATGAGCGCTTGATCTCGGCGACACCCGATTCAGCCAACACGATGGTGGCATCCCACAGACGCAGCGCTTCTTCGCTCTTCGGCGCGCGAGAGATGACCGGGCCAAAGAGGCTCGCCGGCTTCGGCCCACGCGGGTTGAACGTGAGGATCGGTGTGCCGACATCTTTACCGGTGCGCTCGAGCGCCTGGAACGTCTCGAACCGAATCACTTCATCGTGGGCTGCATCATCAGACGCATCCGCCCATTCGCTGGGCAAGGACGCTTCAGCCAGGACCTTGGCATAGAACGCGCGAGGATCCGCGACGGCTTCCTCGCGTCGGCCTTGAACGTGTGCGGCCTGACCGATCGCCGTGTACACCGATGAGACAGCGTCGTTACCGGCAGCTGCGCGTCCCGCGCTGGCGATCCGCAAGCCCATCAGTCCGATGTCGTGCAGAACCTTGTATTGCTCAGGCATCTCGCCGTAGCCGCGATCCTCGTTGACCATCTTCAAGGAGATGAACTTCCACGCCACTGCGTAGTCGCGCTGACGTTGTACTTCATTCACCCAGCGTGACGTGATCCAGGCGAACGGACAGACTGGATCGAAGAAGAAGTCGAGGTCTGCCTCGCGCATGACTAGTCCCTCGCGATTTCGCGGAGGTCGTACGTCTCGATGATGTCGCCCTGCTTGAGATCCTGGAAGTCGGTGAGTCCGATACCGCACTCGAATCCTTCGCGGACTTCCTTGACGTCGTCCTTGAACCTACGCAGCGAGGCGATGGCACCCTTCCAGATGATCGTGCCGTCGCGCAGGAAGCGCACCTTGGAGCCACGCGTGATGACACCAGAGCGAACGGCACAACCAGCAATGGCTCCCACCTTCGGCGCACGGAAAATCTCGCGGACCTCGGCTTCGCCAGTGACCACTTCCTCAAACTCGGGCGCGAGCATGCCCTTCATCGCCTTTTCGATGTCCTCGATCAACTTGTAGATGATTTCGTAGGTACGAATCTCCACGCCTTCGGCTTCGGCGGCTTCGCGAACCTTGCGATCCGGTCGCACGTTGAAACCGATGATCGTGGCGTTGGTTGCAGCTGCGAGAGCAATGTCGTTTTCCGTGATGGCACCGACCGCACGGTGCACGAAGGCGGCACGTACTTCTTCGCGCGCCAACTTGCGGAGGCTCTCGGTGACCGCTTCCAGCGAACCGTGTACGTCGGCCTTGACGATCAAATTCAACGTGGCCACTTCACCGGACTGGATCTGGCTGAAAATGTCCTCGAGTTTCACGCCGCGCTGAACGCGAGCATCACCACGTTGC
This sequence comes from uncultured Acidimicrobium sp., assembly GCA_964654335.1. Lineage (GTDB taxonomy): Bacteria > Actinomycetota > Acidimicrobiia > Acidimicrobiales > Ilumatobacteraceae > UBA3006. Next base: position 2,886 of record CAZZJH010000014.1, on the reverse strand, counting down.
GCAAGTGCGCGGAAGCGAGACTCACGAGCTTCGGCGACCGTACGAGCCGTCTTTTCATCGGGTGCAGAGCGGAATTCGTCACCTGCATTCGGCACGGCCGAAAGACCGAGCACCTGCACCGGCGAAGACGGACCCGCTTCCTTGATTTGCTCTCCGCGATCGTTGATCAACGCGCGAACACGACCCCATGCAGCACCTGCCACCATCGGATCGCCAACCTTGAGCGTGCCCTTGTCGACGAGCACGGTTGCCACCGGGCCACGACCGATGTCGAGCTTCGCTTCGAGCACGATGCCCTTGGCGCGCCCCGTCGGATTAGCGGTGAGTTCTTCCACTTCGGCGACGACCTGCAACTGATCGAGCATCTCATCGACGCCGAGACCACTTTGAGCAGCCATTTCGACGACGATTGTGTCGCCACCCCACGCTTCGGGCGTGAGTTCCTGCTCTGCCAACTGCGACATCACACGAGCGACATCGGCGTTTTCCTTGTCGATCTTGTTGATGGCCACCACGATCGGCACTTCAGCAGCACGGGCATGGCTGATTGCCTCGATCGTCTGCGGCATGACACCGTCGTCTGCCGCCACCATCAACACGACGATGTCGGTGACCTGGGCACCGCGAGCGCGCATCTTGGTGAATGCTGCGTGACCCGGCGTATCGATGAAAGTGATGAGTCGTCCGTTGCGCTCGACTTGATAGGCGCCGATGTGCTGGGTGATGCCACCCGCTTCACCACTGACCACGTTTGCCTTGCGAATGCGGTCGAGAAGGGTCGTCTTACCGTGGTCGACGTGACCCATGACGGTGATCACCGGTGGGCGCAACTGCTGTGCCTCTTCGTCGTCATCGTCGGAGTCGTCGAAGAGCGCCTGCAACTCCATCTCTTCTTGCTGACCCGGATCGACGAGCAGGATCTCTGCACCAACCTCGAGTGCGAAGAGCTCCATCTGTTCATCGGCGAGCGTCATCGTTGCGGTGACCATCTCGCCGTGTTCGAGTAGGAAGCGAACCACATCTGCCGCGGTACGGTTCAACTTGGGTGCGAACTCCTGCGCCGAGCAACCGCGTTCGACCACGATGATGCCCTCAGGTACCGGCGCTGAACTGGGTGTGTACGCCGTTGGCGTGAGTGGCTGAAGCTCGTCGAGCTCCTGACGCCTACGTGCCCGTGACTTCTTCTTTGGACCTCTGCGCTGACCGCCTGGGCGACCACCACCACCGGGACGACCGGGACCACCAGGACCTGCGCCTGGTCCGCGACCAGGACCGCGGCCGGGACCACCACCAGGACCACCGAAACTGCGACCAGGAGCACCGGGACGACCGGGGCCACCTGGACCGCCAGCAGGACGCGGGCCACTCGGACGACCAGGACCACCAGTGCCCACCGGACCACGTCCGATGGTGTTGGCAGGCAATCGACCCATGCGCGCGCCAGTACCACCCGTGGGACGCGGGCCACTTGGGCGACCGGGGCCACCAGTGCGCGGCGGTGGGGCACCACCCGGGCGACGGAAGCCACCGGGAGGAGGCGGAATCGGACGACCGTTGCCGGGCGGCGGCGGAATTGGTCGGCCACTTGGCGCCATACGCGGTGGCGGCTGTGGCGGACGCTGCTGCGGAGACGGCGTTGGCTGCGGCGGACGCGGCTGTTGCGGTGCAGTCGGAGTTGCAGTAGGAGTTGCAGCGGCCGGACGTGGAGCAGCCGGAGGCGGCGTGCTCGTCACTGGTCGCGCAGATGAAATCACAGCAGCCGGTTTGCCGGACTTCGGAGCCCGCGGTTCTTCCGCGACCTTAGTAGCAGCGGATTCGATGACAGGCGTCTCGACAACGGGCGATGTTTCTTCGATCGACTCTGTCATTGCGGATTTCTTGGCAGCCGCTTTCTTTGCTGGCGCCTTCTTGGCAGCCTTCTTCACCGGCTTCTCGGCGTCGTCACCTTCGGCAGACGGAGCCGCCTTCTTCGCCACAGCTTTCTTGGCTGCCTTCTTCACGGGCTTCGGCTCTTCTGGCTGCACGTCGCGAACCAAGCCATCGCGCTCTGCGCGCAGACGCACACGGTCGGCTTGTTGCTCGATGACCGTCGAAGACTGGGTCTTGACGGCGACGCCCAACTTGCCACAGAGGTCGAGCATTTCCTGATTGGTCATGCCGAGCTCTTTGGCGAGCTCATGAACGCGATAGATCTTGGCCAAGTGGTGGTGTTACTCCGTGCTCTGTCCGGGGTTTTGCTCGCTCGCAGCAGCCCATTGCTCTTGGCTGACCACCGAACCATCGGCCGCATGCCATTCCATGGCACCCGTCTCTGGGTTGGTGCGCCACTCTCCTTCGGCGTACGACTCGCTCGGCTCTTCAGCCGCTTGGCTGACGTAACCCGACGACTCTTCCGAAGCCTGCGTTTCGCTCTTCACGTCGAGGCGCACACCGGTGAGACGTGCAGCAAGGTTGGCGTTGACGCCCATCTTGCCGATTGCCAACGACAACTGGAAGTCGGGAACGATCACGTCGGCTTGAGTGCCGTCGGGGCTCAAGCGAACGTCGGTGACCTTGGCCGGCGACATCGCCTTGGCGATGAAGTCGCGCAGGTCTTCCGAGAACGGAATGATGTCGACCTTTTCGCCACGCAATTCGGTGACGACCATGCGCACACGACCACCACGAGCACCTACGCAGGCGCCCACGGGATCGACGTTGTTGTCGTTCGACCACACGGCGATCTTGGTGCGCTGTCCGGGCTCGCGCGAGCACGCCTTGATCTCGACCACGCCGTCGGCGATCTCGGGAACTTCGAGTTCGAAGAGACGCTTGATCAGACCCGGGTGCGTACGGCTGACGACGATTTGCGGACCCTTCGGGGTCTTGCGCACTTCGACGATGTAG
>CAZZJH010000013.1:25948-27563 GCA_964654335.1 uncultured Acidimicrobium sp. | reverse complement strand
GGCTTCTCATCGCCCAGCAATGTCTTCGCCATGGTCGTAGCGAATTTGTCGTTGTTGATGAGTCGACTCATCAGACCAGACCGAATCAGTGGGATCTGCAGTTTGTTCTGCGGATTCTTGCGATTGACGTCACCGGCGAAGGTGGCCATCAACACCGCACCTTTGAGGTGCCTCGACATCTCCTCGGAGTGATCGATCAACGCATTGATCAACACGAAACCGCCCATGCTGTGACCCACCATCACACCGTTTCGAACATCGTGGCGTTCGAGTACTGCGACATAGTCTCCCGCCATTTGCGAAGAGCCAATGCCGTCGTGACCAATGTTGGTCTTGCCGTGACCTCGCTGATCGAAGCAAATCACTCGGTGCCCCTGGCCCGCCAATTCGCTGGCGATGACGTTCCAACAGTGACGATCGACGGCGTAGCCATGGGCAAGTACCACATCGCCCTTCGTCCCCGAGCCAGAAACTGTCGACAAGATTCGCGTGCCATCTGGTCGCTCGATCACTGTCTCCGTTCCGGCGACGGGAGCGAGATACTGCGCTGGTGTGTACTTGGTCATGAAGGCACCCTAGTTCTCGGGAACCCAGACAGGGACTGGCTCCCGCGACTCAGGAACTCTGCTATCCCCTATTTGTAGTCTCGGACGATGGATCTGATTCTGCCCATCGCACTGATCGTCATCGTCGGCTTGTTGTTCGCACAAGTCATGCGCCTGGTCAAGAAACTCGAGTCGCAACAGCACATTTCGGTCCCTGGAGCTCCTTCGATCAACGAGATCACCGCTCAGGTTCAGCTTGCCACCCAGCAGTCGTTGAACGATGCGCTCACCAAGATCACGGAGCAAGCGAGGCACGATCGGGAAGAGTCCATTCGCATCGCCGCCGACAACATTGCGAAGTCTGGTGGTGAGCAGCTGGGCACTCGCGCCCAAGTCATCGACACCACGTTGAAGAACGTCGCCGATCAGATGTCGAAGAGGCTCGACGATCTCTCGATCGAGCTCAATCGCCTTCGCGAAACCAACAACACCCAGTACACGAATGTCGAGAAGGCTGTCGAGGCGCTGAATCAGCGCACTGAAAATCTCAATGAAGTGCTCTCCAACTCACAAAAGCGTGGGCAGTGGGGCGAGCGTGTAGTCGAAGACATGCTCCGTGCTGCAGGGTTCATCGAAAACATCAACTACTCCAAGCAAGATCGCGACGAGGAAAAGAAGAAGCCGGACTACAAGTTGATGATGCCGCCCAATCGGGTGCTGCTGATGGACGTCAAGTTTCCGCTTGATCAGTACGCGCTGCACTTCCAGGCAACCAACGATCAACTACGAACCCAAGCAAAGAACGAGTTCGTCAAGGCCGTCAAGGGGCATGTCGATGCTCTTGCCAAGCGCGACTACATCAACAATGCCAAAGAAGAAGCCCTCGACTATGTGTTGATGTTCCTGCCCAACGAGAGCATCAGCGGTTTCGTCCACGAAGCCGACCCCACGCTCATCGACTACGCGCTGAACAAGAAAGTGGTGCTGTGCTCACCACTCACTTTGTACGCGTTCCTCGTTGTAGTGCGACAAGCAACCGACAGTTTCCACACGGAGCAGACGGCCGCTTC
>CAZZJH010000013.1:19767-25848 GCA_964654335.1 uncultured Acidimicrobium sp. | reverse complement strand
GCTCAGTGCGCGCATTGTTCAAGCCAGCCGGGGCACCCGGCTTGGAAATGATCGAGTGCCCCGAGCCCACACCCGGCCCGAACGACGTCAAGATTCGCGTCGAGCGAACGGGGATCTGCGGCACTGACCTGCATATCGAGTCGTGGGATGCTTGGGCAGCCTCCGCTGTCAACGCTCCTCTCATCATCGGGCACGAATTCTCGGGCCGCATCGTCGAACTTGGCTCAGATGTGAAGACGCTTGAAGTAGGTGCTCTCGTCTCCGGCGAGGGCCACATCATCTGCGGCACATGCCGAAATTGTCGTGCAGGTCGTCGGCACATGTGCAAGAACACTTCCGGTGTAGGCGTCAACCGCAACGGAGCCTTTGCCAATTATGTGGTGATTCCCGCAAGCAACGTGTGGGTGCACTCCGATGCGGTCGATGCGGAACTTGGCGCCATCTTCGATCCCTTCGGCAACGCAGTGCACACGGCACTCACCTTCCCTGTTGCAGGAGAAGACGTGCTCATTACCGGCGCCGGTCCCATCGGTCTGATGGCGGCCAAGGTGGCTCGTCATGTTGGTGCGCGATACATCGTGGTGAGCGACATCAACGAATCACGCCTTGCTCTTGCCCGCACTATGGGTGTGGACATTGCCGTCAATCCCCTCACCTCGAGCATCGCCGAAACACAGAAGATGCTCGGCATGAAAGAAGGTTTCGATGTCGCTCTCGAAATGAGCGGCGCACCCACTGCCCTGCCAGACATCCTCGACAACCTCGCACACGGTGGTCGTGTCGCCGTTCTCGGTCTGCCAAGCAAAGAGATCTCCATCAATTGGGCAAAGCTCGTCACCCACATGATCACGATCAAAGGTATTTACGGTCGAGAAATGTACGAAACCTGGTACGCCATGAATTCGCTCATTCAAACCGGTCTTGATATCCGTGATGTGATCACCGATCGTTTTCCTGCCGCTGAATGGCAGTCCGCGTTCGCCGCCGCACGTTCGTCGAACTCGGGCAAAGTCATCATGGATTGGTCGTAAGGAAGATCCATGTACACCAAGGTTCGTGAAGATCTGCGCAAGACCCTCGATGAGATCAAGGCTGCTGGGCTATACAAACAGGAGCGACTACTCGATTCACCTCAGGCACCTCATGTGGAGAGCAACCATCGCGAGCTTCTCAATTTCTGTTCCAACAACTATTTGGGGCTAGCCAATCACCCGGCCGTCATTGCCGCTGCCAAGGAATCTCTCGACGAGAACGGTTTCGGTATGGCGAGTGTGCGCTTCATTTGCGGAACGCAATCGCAACATGACTTTCTCGAGACACGAATTTCCGAACTACTCGGAACAGATGCGACGATCCTGTTCCCATCGTGCTTCGATGCCAACGGAGGTGTCTTCGAGGTACTCCTCGGCGAGAACGACGCAGTCATCTCCGACGAATTGAACCATGCGTCGATCATCGACGGAATTCGCTTGTGCAAGGCCACTCGTTATCGCTACAAGAATCGCGACATGAACGACCTCAAGGTGCAGCTCGAGGCAGCAAAGGGAGCCCGGCGCATCCTCGTCGTCACTGACGGTGTGTTCTCGATGGATGGCTCGTTTGCGCCACTGAAGGACATTTGCGAGCTTGCCGAGGGTTATGGAGCTCTCGTGATGGTGGACGACTCGCACGCCATTGGATTCATTGGCGAAACGGGAGCAGGCACTCCAGAGATGTTCGGTGTGCGTGATCGCGTCGACATCATCTCCGGAACGCTCGGCAAAGCCCTTGGTGGTGCCTCAGGGGGCTACATCAGCGGTCATCAAGAGATCGTCGACCTGCTGCGCCAGCGGGCACGTCCGTATCTCTTCTCCAACTCCATCCCGCCCACCGTCGTCGCCGGCTCACTGGTGGCTTTGGATCTGGTGGCTAAGGGCGGCGAGGCTCGCAAGACACTGCAGAACAACGCCAAATACTTCCGCGAAAAGATGACGACCGCTGGTTTCACACTGCTCCCCGGTGAGCACCCCATCGTCCCGGTGATGTTTTCTGATGAGCACGAGGCGGTACGCATGGCGAGTGCCATGTACGACCTCGGCATCTACGTGGTGGCCTTCTCGTACCCGGTGGTGCCGATGGGCAAGGCGCGCATTCGCGTACAAATCTGCGCAACGCATTCGATTGAGGACATTGACAAGTGCGTCGCGGCGTTCATTTCCTCACGGGATCAAGGCATGGCCTAGATCACGTGTCTAAAAACTGCGATGGGTTGCAGCAATTACTGCTGTAACCATTGCTCCTGTGCGCTGGGCAGAACACAGTGGCGTCGTGGCCTCAAGCAGTGACGTGGTGGTGCTCATCGCTGCGATCGTGACACCTGATGCCAAAGTTTGCATCCACTGACCGCAGAAGCCACCGTGTCCCAACCCGCCCTGTAAGTGTGAGATCAGTAATCCGTATGCAGAGTGCGGATAACCTGGGGTAAGTACCTGAGCCGCATTTGCCTGTGCCGCGTATTCAGGAGTGAAAATCTGTTTGCCCTCCCAATTCCCTTGCAGGTGGAAGAGCTGACCCAAGCGAGCGAGATCTCGACATGTCGTCTGCAGTCCCCCTGCAAGCCATGGATCACCCGTTTGGTTTCCCGTCGTCGGATCATCACCCAAGTAGGAACTGCTTGCCATACCCACCGGACGAAGGACGAACTTCTCTGCAAATGTCACGAACTTCTCTCCTGTCGCCACTTCAACCACCCGATTCAGGATCTGCATGATGAACGACGAGGGTTCGTAATTGAACGTGGACCCAGGTGCAGTTCCCATTGGCAATCCGATAGCCACAGAAGTGGAGTGCCCGGCGGCAGTTGAGAGAACCTGTGCGAGATTCAAACCAGTAGTGGAGAGCCCCGAGGTGTGTGTCATCAGATGTCGAATGGTGATTGCCGCCTTCGGCGTACCTCGCCACTCAGGAATGAAGTCGGCCACTGATTGATCCAATTTCAGTAGTCCCATCTTTTCCGCAACGCCGATGACAGCAGATGTCAATGGCTTCGATGTCGAGTAGCCGATAGTCCGTGTCGAGGGAGTTCTGCCTCCCCAATACCACTCGCCGATGATCTTGCCATCGCGCATTGCGACTAAGCAGGTCCCTTTTGCCGCCTCGATTGTGCTGGCTGCACTTGCTGAAATTGCGGTGTTGCCCGAAACGAGAGCATCAGTGACACTGGTGGAAGCAGGAGCTGGCAATCCTGTGGCGAAAAACTTCTTGTTTGCTTCGATGACACACACGGCGCCACTATTCGCTCTGTCCAATTTCCGCGCAGTTGCATAGATCTTCGGGTTGACAATCGGCCTAGCAAGACCTGCCCGTGCAACTCGACTCGCATGAACCTTTGTCTTGACAACACCAGTTGGATACTTGGCAAGGATCTGTTTACACGTTGTCGACGAAGCTTCGACACCAGTCGAAACACCGCCAATGGATGCAAGAAGTATCAGAAATGGGATAAGTCGACGTGTCATGGGCCAACGGTAGCCGTACCCGACACACCCTCAGAACCCTTGAGTTACGGGCTACTCCACGCGCAGGCCAGAGATGGCGCGGGCAATCACCAGTTGTTGAATCTCACTCGTGCCCTCGAAGATCGTGTGAATCTTCGCGTCACGATGCCAGCGCTCCACCGGGTACTCGCGCGTGTAGCCGTAACCACCGAGGATTTGGATTGCCTCTTCGGTGACCTTCACCGACATCTCGGACGCGTAGTACTTGCTCTGTGAACCTTCGGCGTTCTTGTAACCGCCATTCTTTGCCAGCCACGCTGCACGCCAGATCAGTAGTCGTGCCGCGTCGATCTGCGTGACCATGTTGGCGAGCTTGAACGCGATCGCCTGGTGCATGATGATCGGCTTACCAAACGCCTTGCGCTCCTTCGCATAGTCGAGTGCGTATTCGTACGCAGCCCGAGCGACACCGAGTGCCTGTGCTCCGACGGCAGGGCGAGTGGCTTCGAAGGTAGCCATGGCTGGCTGCTTCTGTCCCGACGAACCCATTTCACGGGCACGTGCCAACTTCGCGTCCAGTTTCTCTTTGCCGCCGAGCAGACAGCGACCAGGAATTCGCACATCCTCCAACACCACTTCTGCGGTGTGACTCGCACGAATGCCGTGCTTCATGTACTTCTGACCTTGGCTCAGACCCTTCGTGCCAGGCGGAATGACGAACGACGCTTGTCCACGCCCCTTCAACTCGGGATCGACTGCAGCCACTACGACGTGAACGTTGGCGATACCACCGTTGGTGATCCACGCCTTCGTTCCATTGAGCACCCACTCATCATTCGCTTCGTCGTACACGGCACGCGTGCGCAAACTGGAAACGTCCGAGCCTGCATCGGGCTCGCTCACGCAGAATGCACCAATCTTCACGTCATCGGCCGTGCCGTAACACTGCGGCACCCACTCCATGATTTGCTCGGGTGTTCCGTTACCGACGATTCCCGCGGCAGCCAAACCCGAACCCATGATCGCAAGGCCGATACCGGCATCACCCCAGAACAATTCTTCGATCGCTACGGGAAGCGTGAGTCCCGAGTTGTCACCCATCGCATTCATCATGAAGTCGAGGCCGTACAGACCGATCTTCGCCGCCTCTTGCACGATCGGCCACGGGAACTCTTCTTTTTCGTCCCATTCATGAGCGGCGGGTCGCACCACGTCTGCCGCGAACTGGTGGATCCAGTCGCGAATCTGAATTTGGTCGTCGGAAAGCTGGAGTGAGAATTCGGCCATGCGCCGAAGTTACTGGGGCGTCAACCTCGCCTCAGAATCGGGCGTCAAAGAACTGGACCAGCGAATCCAATAAGGACTGGGCGATTTGGATGTCTTCAACCAAGATGCGGTCCTCGGTCGCAGTCGGCAATTCCCGACACGCACCGAGGACGGCTTGCAAACCCACCCCAGGGCTGGCGGCCACCGCGTGTCGCGCCGCGCGCACTGCGGTCACCAGTTCGCAGGCCACCACGATTTGGGCCGCCTCCACGGCTTCTCGAGTTTGGAACACCGACTGCGTGGCAAAGGGCGCATGGTCCTCGGTGCCAATCGACAGCACCGTGGTGTGACGAGTCACCGGGTCCGCTTTCAGGCGAAGCGACTCGAGCGCCGACGCCGCGGTGTACTCGAGCACCATCGCGCCAGACGAGCCAGCGGGACCGTTGGCGAGGAATCGTTGCTGACCCGTGTATGCGGGATCGTTCAACTTCACCACGCGCGCTAGCGAAGTGGTGATCCACTGCGTGAGCGCAAGACGCAGATGATCGAGTCGTAAAGCCAAGCTCGTGAGATGGAATCCGCCGTGATGCCACACGCCGCCATTGACGAAACGAGGGTTCTCGACCGGGTAGTTGATGCACGTGTTCACCTCCTTGCGCAATACGGCGATCGCGTCGAGCAGCGGACCAAAGATGTACGGAATGGGACGCCAACCGAATGGATCTTGGGTTCTGGCGCTTTCGTATTGCGAATCATCGATCAATGAACGCATCACTTCACCGGCGATTGCCACACCTGGAGAAGGACGAGTGCCTGATGCCACCTCGGACCACTGCTGCTTGTTGGCTCGAACAGGCAAAGCCGTGAGCGCTGCGACGACGAGCGATGCTTTCGCCAACTTCTCCACATCGCGCAACGCAAGTGCTGCATTTGCCACCGTGACGGCACTCGATGACATGAATGCCAGCGCATCGTTCGCACCGAATCGAACTCCATAGTCGTGCTTCGTGCCGTCTCGCCACGGTTGCTCTCCCGCCAAGCACAGGGCCAATTCGCCGAGCACCGTGATTTCACCGGTTCCCACTGCTCCATGCATACGCACGATCGGCGTGCGCCAGTCGTTCAGTGCACGCACGTGCGACTCCACGATTTCGGGAGAGATACCGGAACCGGGCCGTACGAGTTGGTTCGCACGTACGAGCATCATCGCGCGCGCCACTTCTTCGCCGAGATCTTCTCCCGCACCCGCGGTATGCGAACGAACGAGGCGCATCCCGTGATCGCCATCTTCGTTGTTGGCCTTCACATCACGATTGGCGCCGACACCCGTCGTGCGTCC
>CAZZJH010000013.1:0-19667 GCA_964654335.1 uncultured Acidimicrobium sp. | reverse complement strand
CATCGTTTTCCGGTGCGGCAAACTCACGTAACAACTCGTTCAGATGACCGGTTCTCGCGTCGTCACGTCGTTGCGGCAACGGTGGCACAGGTCCGCCAGAGGATTCGATCGGTCGCATACACGGCACCTCCAACAACGCCACGGTCGCACCCGTCTTACGCAAGGCCTGCACACCCTTGCCCAACTGTCGAGCGAAAAGTGCGTCCGTCGAGTCGGAGCCAAGGTTGTACACCACGTTGCCCATCCTCAAATCGAGCACTTCCCAAGCACCGAGAACGACGAGGGCCACTTCTGCCTTGGCCTTGGTCGCCGATGCAGACCACTTCTTGTCGAAACCTTCACAGTTGCCGAAGTCGCGACGGAAACCTCCCGTCTTGCCACCGATACCCACGCCGCGTTCGAACACGCCGCAGCCATCCAATGCACCATTCGACAACAGGAAGGTCTTCTCAATTCCCGACGGTCGATTCACGTACAGCGAGTGCGCTTGCGAGTCGCCGACGATCACCACTCGTCGCGGCAACTTGGGCAACGTGGTTCGCGTGGTGGCAACGGTCGTCTGAGTTGTCGCAGGCTTCGTCGTCGATGGCGAGGTCAATTCGAATACCACTTCTTCGTTCGAGACATCCACGGAGAGATCACGTGCTTCGATGGCATTCACCCGCACACCAAGAACGGATACACCGGCAATCAAACCCATTCCGACGGCTATCTGACCTACTTTGCGCACGAGGGACCAGTCTTGTCGCGCACGCCACCATGTGCCAATCACGCCCTTACGCGCCGGCTGCTCGATCAGACGGAAGCACACTTCGTTCACTGCAACGGTGATCAATGCACAAACAAGCAAGTTCGCCGTGCTTCCCCGCGCATCACCGATGACGAACACCGGCCAATGCCACAAGTAGAGCCCATAGGAGCGGCGGCCGATTGCAGCCAATGGGGCAGAGCCGAGCACCTTCTTCAACAAGCTCGCCGAAGGTCGCACCGCGACCACGATGAGTATCACGCTGATCATCGAGGTAGCCGCGAGCCATCCTCTGTATAGCGATCGATCGTCGACGTGAATCGTCGACGTCGCTACCGCGAGCGACCCGAGTAGGACGACACCGCTGACGTCGAGCATCACCGTCAACCATCGGCGAACCGAATCGGATCTGCGCCACCAGAGGGCAAGCGCAGCGCCAAGCAACAACCCACTCGCACGAGTGGGCGTACTCAGGTACAGGTGATTGGTGCGCGATTCAGAATCGGGCAGCCACAACAGCCCCGTTGCCACCATCGACACCGCACCAAGCAAGGCCGTAATCGTGGCTGAAGCGCGACGGGGCAACTTCGCCAACAGAACGAAAACAACCGGCCAGACGAGGTACCACTGCTCCTCCACCGCAAGTGACCAGAGGTGGCGCAACACAGGGAGATCGCTCACCGCAAAGTACGGCGTTTCCACGAACCAGATCTGCCACCAGTTGGACACGTAGAGAAGTGACGGAATGACGTCTCGCCGAAAGTCGGGGGCCGAATCCGTGGCAAACGTGGCCACCGCAATTGCCACGGCAAGCAACATCACGAACAGTGCCGGCAACAATCGACGTGCCCGACGGATCCAAAACATCCGGAGGTCGACCCGACCTTGTGCAGCTCGCTCTTCGATCATCAGTGAAGTGATCAAGAAGCCGCTGACCACGAAGAACACCTCCACACCGAGGAATCCTCCGGGCATCCATGAGACGTTTGCGTGATACAAAATCACGGCAATCACACTGATCGCCCTTAGGCCGTCGAGCGCGGGCTGATAGCCCATCTTCAGTTCGCCGTTGCGAACCTCAGCGCTCATTGATCCGCGTCATCGCCACGAACGCAGCAATCAAGACCACGAGCGCACCGAGTGCAAACTGCGAACCGACACCAATCACGTCGAATGTGAGACCCGCAAGTGGTGGCCCGATGGTGCGCGCCAAGGCGTTGGCCGACTGCTGCACACCCAGCACTTCACCACGACGCGAATCATCGGCGGAATTGGTGACGAGTGCAGTGAGCGAAGGATTGACGAGTCCCGATCCGAAAACCAAGAACGCAAGCGAAAGAAACAGCACGGGCCACGTGATCGCTGATGCCATCAACAACAAACCGCACGCAATCGAGACGAGACCACCGTGCAGCAACCGAGCCGACCCGAAACGTGCGGTCAGTGGACCGATGAGTGCGCCGTGCATGATGGCCGTCAGCACGCCGACGAAGAGGAACACTCCGGCCGTTGACGCTTCGGTGAGGTCGAAGCGCGCCTTGCCGAAGATGGAGAACGTCGACTCGAACCCCGCCCACGGCAACGTGGTGAGGAACGCCACCAGGACGAACTTTGAGGTCCACTTTCCCTTCAAGCGAACACGAGTAGCGGGCGCAGAACCTTCCTTACGAGTCTCCGGCAAACGGATGATCGCGGCAATCGCATTCGAAAGCGCGAGCATGCCTGCGAGTAGGAACGGCACATGAGGCCCACCAAGAGCTGCGAGTCCACCGATTGCTGGTCCCACGATGAAGCCGACTCCGAAGGCCATGCTGAGCAGCCCGATCACTCGCGCACGCTGATGTGGAGGCGCCATGTCGGTCACTGCGCCTTGCGCCACCACCACACTCGCGCCAGAGGCACCATCGATGATTCGCCCAAGGAACAGCATGGGCAACGAACCGGCGAACGCCAGGATCAAACTGCCGAATGCACTCCCGAACAGTGAAATGACGAGGACCGGTTTACGACCGACTCGATCGGACCACCTACCGAGGATCGGCGAGAAGATCAGTTGAGCGATCGAAAACGAGGCGAACAACAAACCCACCTCCAGACCGCTTGCGCCGAATCGATCCGCGTAGCGGCCGAGGATGGGTACCACGATTCCGAAGCCCACCATGTCGAGGGCGACGGTGGACCACACGATCCAAAACCCGCGCGGCAACGGTTCTTTGGTGCCCTTTTCCTCAGTGCTCATCGATCAAGCACGACGAACTCGCGTGCCGTCCTTCGTCGTTTCCACCACGTAACCGCGTGACTGCAATTCACCACGCAATCGATCTGCCTCGGGAAAGTTCTTCGATGCACGAGCAGCATCGAGTTGTCTTGCCAGATCGACGGTATCCGAGTCCACCTCGGTGGACGACTTCAACTCGAGGCCCATCGCGGTGCACATCTCGAATACCGCACTTGCAAGTGCGGCGGCCGACGCATGATCGCCCTTGTCCATCGCCGTGTTTGCTCGTCGCACGGTGTCGAACACGAGCGCAATCGCCTGCGGCGTGTCCAGGTCGTCGTCCATCAACGCGATGAATCTGGCGATCACCTCGCTGTCGCTCGCACCATCACCGAGCGCGATTGCGCGGGCGGCGAAACCGTCGAGTCCGGCGATCGACTTCACGGCGGCATCGATGTTGTCCTGACCGACGCGAACCGGCGAGCGGTAGTGCGTCTGCAACAACAACATCCGATACGCGCGTGGGTCGTACTGCTCGATCAGATCCAACAGGTTCAAGACATTGCCGAGACTCTTCGACATCTTTTCGCCTTCGAGATCCACGACGAAGCCGTTGTGCATCCAATGACCAGCGAACTTCTTGCCGAGTGCCACCGCTTGAGCGCGTTCGTTCTCGTGGTGCGGAAATCGCAAGTCGGCTCCACCGCAATGCAGGTCGAAACCTTCGCCAAGCAACTCGAGGCTCATCACCACGCACTCGCTGTGCCAACCTGGGCGACCTTCACCCCACGGTGAGGGCCACGACGGTTCACCAGGCTTGGAGAACTTCCACAGCGCGAAGTCGGCTGCATTGCGCTTGTTCGCTGCTCCAAATACTTCGCGGTCACCCCCGCCGCTCTGCATCTCCTCGAGGCTCTGATGTGCAAGTAGCCCGTAGTCGGGTACGGACGACACATCCAGATACACGCCGTCATCGGTGACATACGCGGCATTACGGGTGATCAATTCGCCCACCATCGAAACCATTTGCTCCACGTACTCGGTGGCGTGCGGCACATCCGTCGGGCGCTCCACCCCAATCTTTCCCATCGCCTCGAACCACACCGATTCGCACTTGTGGGTGATGTCGGTCCAGGGACGATTTTCGCGTGCGGCTCTATCGATGATCTTGTCGTCGATATCGGTGATGTTCGACACCAGGCGCACTTCGATTCCCCTATAGGAGAGGTAACGGCGAAGGATGTCGTAGACGAGTGTGGCTCTGCCGTGACCAAGATGCGGAGGGCCATACACGGTTGGGCCACAGAGGTAGATGCCGATCTTGCCCGGCTCGCGCAATTGCACTTCACGAACCTGTCGCGTTGCGGTGTCGTACAGGTTCAGCACGCAGCAAGCCTAGAGCCCGATCTACATGGCATCCCGAGCGCACCCCACTACCGTTGAGCGACGATGAACGCGCCCGAGAAGCCCACACTCGAAGGACTCGAGACCCGATTCATCGAAGCATGGGATCGCGATGCGATCTATTCGTTCGATCGCTCCGTGCCGCGCGACAACGTGTTCGCTATCGACACTCCTCCGCCCACCGTGAGCGGCTCGTTGCACATGGGTCACGTCTTCTCCTATACCCACACCGACACACTTGCTCGCTTCTGGCGCATGCAGGGCAAGGCCGTTTTCTATCCAATGGGATGGGACGACAACGGTCTTCCCACTGAGAGGCGTGTGCAGAACTACTACGGCGTCACCTGTGACCCGTCCGTGCCCTTTGATGCCGGATTCAAGCCGCCATTCCGCGGCGATGTTCCGAAGGATCACCGCGCGGTGGCAATTTCGCGACCGAACTTCATCGCCTTGTGTGAGGAACTCACGCACGAAGACGAGAAGGTGTTCGAAAACTTGTTCCGTCGACTCGGACTGTCGGTCGACTGGAGTTTGCTCTACACCACCATCAGTGACCACGCGCGCAAGACGTCGCAAGCCGCGTTCCTCCGCAACCTCTCTCGTGGAGAGGCTTATGCGCAGGAAGCACCGACACTGTGGGACGTCGACTTCGGAACGGCAGTCGCTCAAGCTGAACTAGAGGACAGAGAACGACCTGGCGCGTATCACGATGTCGCGTTTTCGCGAGCAGATGGCAACGGCAACATCGTCATCTCCACCACCCGACCTGAATTGATTCCTGCGTGCGTGGCACTCGTCGCACATCCCGACGACGATCGCTACAAGCCACTCTTCGGCACCACCGTTCGCACTCCGTTGTTCGACGTCGAAGTGCCGATTCGCGCGCACGAGCTTGCTCAGATCGACAAGGGCACCGGCATCGCCATGATCTGTACGTTCGGTGATCTCACCGACGTGGTGTGGTGGCGCGAGTTGAATCTCCCGACGCGCGCAATCATCGGCCGTAATGGGCGCATCCTCGAGGATGCGCCCGAGGGAATCGATTCACCACGGGGCAAGGAGAACTACTCGAAGCTTGCCGGCAAGACGGTGAAGCAAGCACAGGCAGCGATCGTCGACATGCTCCGCGAGAGCGGCGACTTGCAGGCCGAGCCACGCGCGATCACCCACCCGGTGAAGTTCTTCGAAAAGGGCGATCGTCCACTCGAGATCGTGACGAGCAGACAGTGGTACATCCGAAACGGCGGCCGCGATGCCGACTTGCGAACCGCGCTCACGAAGCGTGGCGACGAGATGGCTTGGCATCCCGACTTCATGCAACATCGCTACACCAACTGGGTCGGTGGTCTGAATGGTGACTGGCTGATCAGCCGTCAGCGTTACTTCGGTGTGCCGATTCCACTCTGGTATCGACTCGACGCCACTGGTCAACCCGACTACGACTCACCACTCGTCCCGAGTGAAACGTTGCTGCCGATCGATCCCTCGAGCGACGTACCCGAGGGAATGGACGAGTCACAACGCGGCAAGCCCAACGGCTTCATCGGTGACCCGGATGTGATGGACACGTGGGCCACGTCGTCGCTCACACCGCAAATCGCTTCAAAATGGGTGGAGAACGATCCGATGTTCGCCAACGTGTTTCCGATGGACTTGCGTCCGCAGGGCCACGACATCATCCGCACTTGGCTGTTTTCGACGGTCGTTCGCTCGCACTTCGAACACGGTGTAACTCCATGGCGCAACGCTGCGCTTTCCGGTTGGATTCTCGATCCTGATCGAAAGAAGATGTCGAAGTCGAAGGGCAACGTCGTCACGCCGATCGACTTGTTCGATCAGTACGGAAGCGACGCCGTGCGTTATTGGGCAGCCAACGCACGACCGGGTGTCGACACCGCTTTCAGCGAAGACCAGATGAAGGTCGGTCGCAAGCTCGCTACGAAGTTGCTGAACGTCAGCAAGTTCGTACTTGGTATCGGCACCGACGAAGGCGTCCCAACACATCCTCTCGACGTGGCGATGTTGCATCGACTCGCTGTGGTAGTCCGCGACTGCACCACCGCATTCGAGTCGTTCGACTACGCGCGCGCACTCGAGCGAACCGAGTCGTTCTTCTGGTGGTTCTGTGACGACTATGTCGAAATAGTGAAGACACGTGCGTATGGCGAAGACGCAACGTCGGCCAAGGCTGCACTAGCCCGGGCACTGTCGGTCATGCAACGACTCTTTGCTCCACACATCCCGTTCGCCACCGAAGAGGTGTGGGGATGGTGGCAGGAAGCCAGTATCCATCGCGCAAAGTGGCCAACCAACGAATCGACTCTCGACCGTGTCGCTCCGATGGTGGGCGCAGAGTCACTCCTCGACGTCGTCTGCGAAGTGCTCGCTACCGTTCGTCGCACCAAGACGGAAGCGAAAGTCTCCCAACGCGCGGCAGTGGAACACGTACTCGTCAACGCCACTGACGAACACCGCGTACTGATCGAATCCGTGATGGACGATTTGCTCAATGCAGGCGTCATCGCCGCACTCGAATTCAGTTCGGCGCAAGGCGAACGTCCCGTGACGACCGTCCGATTGGCGCCACCCGAACAATCGGCCTGAAACAGCGCGA
Organism: uncultured Acidimicrobium sp.; assembly: GCA_964654335.1. GTDB lineage: Bacteria > Actinomycetota > Acidimicrobiia > Acidimicrobiales > Ilumatobacteraceae > UBA3006. The sequence goes on along the minus strand of CAZZJH010000013.1, from coordinate 12,683 downwards.
GTACCCTTTCCGCATGCCCCGTTACGACAGACCGCGCTCGCATTATGCGGTTCTCGTCTTCAACATCGTCATCGTGGTGGCACTGCTCGTAGTCGGAGTCGGCTTGTTGTGGGCCGGGCAACGGCTCGGCACTCGGCAAGTGGTTTCCCTCAACCGAGACGAATCGGTGAGCGCGGTCGAAGAAGCGCAAATCGATCCTGCCGAGGAATGGAATTTCACCGAGGGTGACCTCGAAGCCAAGAACTTCCTCATCACCGGCTCGGACAATGGCGGCTGCCTCGACCCCGACTCCCCCTACGCGGGTGCGTTCGGAGATCGCTCAGCATTCGGCGAACGCAGCGACACGATCATGATCATTCGGGTCAACCCGAAGGAGAATCAAGCGGCATTCCTTTCCTTTCCGCGTGACCTATGGGTGAAGATTGCCGGCTCGACTCGAGAGAATCGCATCAACACGGCATTCGAACGCAAGAACCCGAATCGACTCGTCGACACGATCTACCAAAACTTCGGGATCGATGTCGACCACTACGTCAACATCGACTTCTGTGCCTTCAAGGACATCGTAGAAGCAGTGGGCGGCGTCAAGATTCCGTTCTCCTTCGAGACGCGTGACAAGAAGACGGGGCTCTATGTGCCCGGCGCCTCGTGCTTCGAGTTCTCCGGTGAACATGCCCTGGCCTACGTGCGCTCTCGATCGGGTTACCAATACTTCGACCCCGAGAAGGGTGAATGGCAAACCGATGGCACAGGCGACCTCGGGCGCATCTCTCGCCAACAGGACTTCATTCGTCGAACCATGCAGCGCGCACTCGACAAAGGTTCAGGCAGCCCACGCGTTGCCAACGATCTGCTGAATGCCGGATTGAAGAACGTGATCACCGACGAGGACCTCACGCCAATCCGCATGCTGCAGTTGGCACAGGCAATGCGTGGTCTCAACACGAGTGGTATTCCGTCGTACACGATCGAGGCATCCGGCCAAATGATCGGCGATCAGGCCGTGCTCGTTCCGCGTCTGCAGAACGACACGATGCGTGAAGTTCTCGCACTCTTCCAGGGCAAGGCCAGCTTCGGTACTCCGCAACAAGCAAGTGACGAAGGAGCTGCCCCGCGTCACGCGGGCATTGGCTACGTGCGTGTGGCTGCTGCGGGAACCGATACGACAACCGACTCGACGGTTCCGGTGGTTGCGCCGGAACAAAACACGCTCGGCGTTGTACCGCCGAACGATCCCTCCTGTCGCTAGTCGATCAAGTGCGCGAAGACGCGCGGCACGTCGCTCGGTCCGTCGATAATGGCGAACCTCGCTCCGACTTCTTCGGCAAACCGGCGAGCCTCGTCATGGTCGTCAGCAGGCGCCACCACGAACAATTCATCGAGGGCAGCCGCCATCTCGATTATTCCGTTCGGTGACGAGCTCCGGCAGTCGGACAACAGGATCGTCACCTTTCGCGTCGCATTCGAACGCGTCAACTGTTCGTTCGCAGCGCGTAAAGCACCTTTGAGATCCGTGGTGCCGTGTCCTCGTAGTGAAAGCACCGAGCCGACCACGTGCTCGGTCGAAGCGACAACATCCTGTGATTTCACGGTGACGGCGTCACTCGAAAACATCACCACGCTGTAATCATCGGGTTGACGCATGGCGACACTTGCGGCAAACAACGCGGCCGTGGCAAGCGGCTTGCCACCCATCGACCCACTGCGATCAACCACGAGACAAATCGCTGACGTGGGCTTCGCCCAGTCGCGCACACGAACTTCGTCGGTGTCCAAGCCGAAACCAGATTCTCGACCGATGATCGCATCGAGGCTGGCGTCGATGTCGATGTCGGCGATCTCGTCCCGCATCCTGCGCGTCTTCAAGCGTCCTACTCCGCGGCGAGATGAGCCTGCTCGTCGAGAGAGGTCGACCGAGAGTCGACCCGCGAGTCGTCGGGCAAGTTCGCGCAGCGTCGGATCGGTGGCCGACGTCATCTCTGCGAGCAAGGAAAGAGCTTCGTCCGCATCTTCACGCAACGCTTCGTCGAAGGCGGCTTCGTCGAGTTCACCAACCTCGGGCGAAATCTGCTCGAAGTGATCGTGATTGGAAAGCGCGTCGCGCGAGATGGTGCGCTTGCTTGCCCTCGCCACGGCCTGCTCGGCCGCGGCGCCTTCTTTCGTTAGGCCTTGGCCCCCGCGGGGGCTGTCGCTTTTTTTGCGTCTCCTTCGGCGAACACCGACGACCAGATCTCTTCGATCACCTCATCGCTCGTTCGGGTCGAACCTTCGCGCACGCGAACTCGTCCGCTCAACGCCACGAGCGCAGCATCCAAACCGACACGACCATCAACGACGGAAGCCGACCGCACCTTGGCCAAACTTGCGGCGACGAGTGCCGCATCGATGGCGCCGCGAACCGAAGATCCGATCCGCAAATCATGATGTTGCCGTGTCGTCCGTACGGCCTGCACGGCTTTCGTCACCCACTCGACGGATGGTGCGCCATCGACATCCTTGATCGCGCGCAACACGATGTCCCGCTCGTCGTCGGCACTCTGGTACGACATCGCCACTCGACACACTCGGTCATACACGGCTCCCGAGATCCGCGCGGTTCCAACCGCGTCGAACGGGTTCATCGCCGCAACGAGGCCGAAACCTTTCGCAGCCCGCACCATGCCGAGGCGCGGCACGGCAACTTCGCCTTCGCTCATCACCGTGATCAACACGTTCAACGTCTCCTCCGGAACGCGATTGATCTCCTCGACATAGAGGAGCGAACCCGAGCGCATCGCCTGCATGAGCGGTCCATCCACGAAAACATCGGGCGAATAACCCTCTTCGAGCACGCGAGACGGATCGAATGCACCAACCAGCCGTGCCGGAGTGAGTTCGGCATTTCCTTCCACGAATACGAACCCCACTCCGAGCGCACCTGCAACGGAACGCAGAAGTGTGGACTTGCCCGTCCCCGGTGGACCTTCGAGCAGCACGTGCCGATCGGCCATCAATGCGGCGACCACCAACTCGCACTCACGCGTCCGACCCACGACCAGTGGGGCGACGCGCGCCACGAGATCAGTCAAGGACATCAGTCGAAGGTGATCACGCCGCGGATGTTCTCACCATCACGCATCGCGCGGTATCCCTCGTTCACATCCTTCAATGCATAAGTACGAGTGACGAGACCATCCAGATCGAGCTGACCTTCGCGATAGAGGTCGAGCAGTTTCGGGATGTCGGCGCGAGGGTTGCCCGATCCGAAGAGTGAGCCAACCAGCTGCTTCTCCATCAACGTGAGGTCGAGCATGCTCATCGATGCGCCGTACTCGAGTGCCGGATGGATGTTGGTCACCACCACACGACCACGCTTTGCCGTGAGCGCCATCGCCTCACCGATCAACTGGCCGCTGCCGACGCCCATCGTCATGATCACTTTGTTGGCCATCGTTCCGCGTGTGAGCTCCTGCAACAGGGGCACTGCCTCGGTCATCGAGTTGGCGGTGTGCGTCGCTCCGAACTCCATCGCCTTCTCACGCTTGAACTCGATCGGGTCGATCGCCACGATTTGCTTCGCACCAGCGAGACGCGCGCCTTGCACGGCATTCGCGCCGATACCGCCAATACCCACCACGACGACGGTGTCGCCTGGAGCAACCTCTGCCGCATAGACGCTGGAACCCCAGCCCGTCACCACTCCACAACCGAGCAGACACGCGCGATCAAGCGGAACGTCCTTGTCGATCTTGATACAACTCGCTTCGTTCACCACGGTGTGCTGCGCGAACGTGCCGAGCAGACACATGATGCCGACGTCCTTGCCGTTGGAATGATGACGCGACGTCTGATCGGAGATCTGCTTGCCAGTGGCAAGGAATTGTCCGAGATCACACAAGTTCTGGTGACCGGTGCTGCAACTCGGACAGCGTCCACACGACGGAATGAACCCGAACACGACATGGTCACCCGGCTGCACCCAGCTCACTCCTGGACCGACAGCCTGCACCACACCCGCTCCTTCGTGGCCGCCGATGATCGGCAACTCGAATGGCAAGTCTCCAGTGACTAGGTGCTCATCCGAATGGCACATGCCGGATGCTGCCAACTTCACGAGCACTTCGTTCGGGCCCGGTGCGTCGAGCTCGATGTCTTCGATGCTCCATGGCGCATTCAACTCCCACAACACTGCGGCTTTCGTCTTCATACGACCCCCCTGCCACGCACACGTCGTGCTGTCGCCCATTGTTGCCGAGCGGTGCCGTCGGCCGCCACCCCGATGGCTCGGGCTACTGTTTGCCCATGGAAAACACGCCCGTTGACGCCTCCGAGGAAGTCCGCGACGAACATCCAGCCGCCGAAACGGCAGGTCACACCGAAGAGCTGCTCATCGAGGAAATTTCCATCGATGGCATGTGCGGCGTCTACTAGACCCGCGTCGTTCCATGTCGATCACGCTCGAGTCGGCGTGTGAGCTGCACCCACAGGTGGCCCTGAGGCCGGAGGAATTCGGTGCGCTCGCCTATCACTACGGCAACCGCCGACTGATCTTTCTCAAGCATCCCGACGTCGTCGCGGTGGTCAAGACACTCGGTGAACACGACTCGCTCGCAAGCGCTCTCACCGCTCAGGGAATCGAAACGAAACGCTGGCCGAGCTTTCTCGCCGCACTGAATCAACTCGAGACTTCGGAGATCGTTCGTGCCCGCTAGCGATCTCGTTCAACACATGAAGCAAGGTCTTGCTTCCCCGATCTGCCTCACGTGGGAGCTCACCTACTCGTGCAATCTGCAATGCATCCACTGTCTTTCCAGTAGTGGCGTGCGCGACCCGCGTGAACTCACCACGGAGCAAGCCTTCGCAGTCTTGGACGAATTGCGCGAACTGCAGGTGTTCTACATCAACATCGGTGGTGGCGAGCCGATGATTCGACGGGACTTCTTCGAAATTCTCGAGCGCGCCGAGGCGAACGGCATCGGTGTGAAGTTCTCCACGAATGGAGCGTTCATCGATGCCGAGAACGCCCGTCGGCTTGCCAAAATGAACTATCTCGACATTCAGATATCGATCGATGGTGCGGATGCCGCCACGAACGATCACGTGCGAGGAGAGGGCTCGTTCGCCAAGGCGATTGCCGCGATGGATCTTCTTCGCGATGCCAACTTCGGCAAGTTCAAGATTTCCGTGGTCGTCACACGACAGAACGTCTCGCAGTTGGATGCGTTCAAGAAGCTCGCCGATGACTACGGCGCTCAGCTGCGGATCACTCGCTTGCGCCCGTCGGGACGAGGTGCGGACACATGGGATCAGTTGCATCCCACTCAGGAGCAGCAGCGCGAAATCCACCGCTGGTTGATCGAGCACGGCGAAAACGTCCTCACCGGAGACTCCTTCTTCCACTTGAATGCCCTCGGCGATTCGATCCCTGGTCTCAACTTGTGTGGCGCGGGACGTGTGGTGTGTTTGATCGACCCGATTGGTGACGTGTATGCGTGTCCATTCGTCATTCACGAAGAGTTCAAGGCTGGCAACATTCTCGAGAGTGGATTCACTGCAGTGTGGCGTTCCAGTGAACTGTTCACCTCGCTACGTGAACCCGAATCGGCAGGGGCATGCGCATCGTGCGGGAGCTTCGATGCATGTCAAGGAGGGTGCATGGCGGCAAAGTTCTTCACCGGTTTACCCCTCGATGGCCCCGATCCGGAATGCGTGAAGGGGCACGGTGAATCAGCTCTCGGTGCAGTGCCCGTCCAGATCAAGCCGAAGCCGGCAATGGACCACTCGCGTCGCCTCGTGCGGGCATAGGAATCGGCAACAATGGAGTCGATGGATGCAGTACTCGCGATTGCGGCTGTCGTGGTGTCGTATTTTCTCGGCACCTTTCCGAGTGCGCTGATCGTCGCCAAACGCGGAGGCATCGACGTCACCAAAGAAGGTTCGGGTAATCCCGGAACATCGAACGTGGTGCGGCTACTCGGCTGGAAGTACGGCGCTGTGGTGTTCCTCGCCGACGTGCTCAAGGGATCTGCGTCGGTCGCACTTGCCTGGTGGATAACTGGAGACCGCGTGACCATGCTCGGTTTCGGCTGCGCGTATGCGGCAGTCATCGGTCACACGTACCCCATCACTCGTGGGTTGAAGGGCGGCAAGGGTGTGGCCACTGGTGGTGGCTCGATGTACGTGCTGTACCCACTGATGAGTCTCGTTCTGTGCATTTCATGGTTCGTGTTGCGCAAGGTCACCGGTAAGTCCTCGGTTGCCTCGCTCATCATCACCATCGCCGTTCCGATCTATGTGGGTTTCTTCCGTGAAGATCGCTGGGAGTTGGCTGCCACACTCGGTCTCGTAACCGTCGTCATCTTGCGCCATCTCCCCAACATTCGTCGTCTGCGCTCCAACGACGAACTCGCCGCCTAACTCGTGGTCGATTTCATCTCGCAGTCCTTCGACTGGCTGAAGGACTTCGCTTCGGAACCAGTGTTCTATGTGATCATCTTCGCGATTTCCGTGTTGGACTCGGTATTTCCGATCGTCCCCAGCGAAACATCGGTGATCATCGGTGGAGTGAGCGCGGGTCTCGGCGATCTCATCTTGCCGCTCGTCATCATCCTCGGTGCCCTGGGAGCGTTCGTCGGCGACAACATGTCGTATCTCATCGGCAAACGATTGAGTGGCTGGCTGACCCGGCGCTATGCACGTACCGAAAAGGGCCAACAACGCCTGGAAGCAGTGATCCGTCAGATCCATGAACGTGGAGGCCTGTTCCTGATTACCGCACGATTCATCCCCGGTGGGCGTACTTTGCTCACTCTCGCTTGCGGCATCACAGGCCAACCGCGTAAATGGTTCGCCAAGTGGACCGCAATTGCCGCGGTGATCTGGTCGAGTTATGCCTCGCTGCTCGGGTACTTCGGAGGCAAGACGTTCGAAGAAAGCCACACCCTCGCCTTCCTCGTGGCGTTTGGAACCGCCCTCTCGGTCACCGTGTTGATCGAGGTGGTGCGCTGGCTCCTGAATTTGCGCAAGCCGAACCGCTCGTAGCCTGCAGGCGATGACGCCCCTCGGCGATCGACCATTTACGGCCATCGACAAGCCACTTCTCGTCGTTCCCGTTGGTTCGTGTGAACAACATGGTGCGCACCTTCCATTGTCAACCGACACGATCATCGCTGAACATCTCTGTTCACGTGTCGAGGGAGTGATGGTGGCGCCATCGATCGGAATCGCTGCAAGCGGCGAACACGCCGGCTTCCCCGGCACGTTGTCGATCGGTAATGAAGCACTCACGCGAATGCTGATCGAACTGGGCAGGAGTGCCGATTGGAGCACGGGCATCGTCTTCGTCAATGGACACGGCGGTAATACTCGAGCAGTCTCGCTCGCCACGAGCGCACTGCAGACAGAGTCTCGAAACGTCGCGATGTGGGCGCCACGAGTAGACGGCGATGCTCATGCAGGACTCGTGGAAACATCAATGATGCTCGCGATCGCGCCTCATCTTGTCGACATGAGCCGTGCAGAAGTAGGCAACGTCGCTCCTCTCAAAGAAATCATCGGAGAGATCCGCGCAAAAGGAGTACAGGGAGTCAGTCCAAACGGCGTCCTCGGTGACCCTCGTGGTGCATCCCACGAAGAGGGCGAACGATTGCTTGCGGATTTGGTCGAAGATCTTCGCTCCTTCATTGCGGGACGACTGGACGAGTGGCGATGAGACGTTTCGCCATCGATCCAAGTTGGATGCGCTGTGAATCGGTCGTGTTTGCGGGGTCACCCATCACCAAGTTCACGCTCACCCACCGCGGTCAAGAAGTTGTCCTTGCAATTGAGAGCGGCGAAACGGTTGACGACGATGAGCTCGTGCGCAGGCTCCTTGCAGTCGGTGCCATCCACCCTCTTCCCATCCCAGATGTCCGTCGCCTCGACCACGTGACGGCCGTCGTTCCGGCGTTGGTGAAAGACGACGCAAGTCGTGAACATCTGCTCCGAACCGTCGAGTCGCTGCAAGGTGTCGCCCGTGTGATCGTGATCGACGACTGCTCCCCACTTTCACCAGCAGAGTTGCCGGGGGCCGAGATGATTCGTACTGCTTCCCCGCTCGGGCCGGGCGGCGCGAGGAACCTTGGCCTCCGTCTCGTCACAACCGAATATGTGCTCTTCGTCGACATCGACGTGGAGATCGATCACGATTCGATTCAGCGTCTACTCGACTGTTTCGTGAGCGACGACATCGGTGTCGTCGCTCCTCGCGTACGTGGGACTGATGACGACGACGTTCTCTCGCGATTCGAAGCAGTGCACTCCCCGCTCGACATGGGCGAAATAGAAGCCAACGTGCGAAAGGGGACCCGAGTCTCGTACGTACCGAGTGCAGCATGGCTGTGCCGCGCTGCCGCCCTAAAGTCGATCGACGGTTTCGATGAGTCGTTGCGAACGGGCGAAGACGTGGACGCCGTGTGGCGAATGGCCGCCGAAGGATGGAGCGTGCGCTACGAGCCGAGCATCGTCGTTCGTCATACCTCGCGAACCAATCTCCGCGAATTCATCGCCCAGCGAATCGGCTACGGCGAATCTGCTGCGCCACTCGCAACGAAGCACGGTGATGCACTCGCTCCTGTCCGACTTAGTCCGCTGATGCTCGGTGCCTGGCTTATTGCATTGTTCTCACCGGTGCTTGGCGCAGTGATCTTCATCATCGATGCAGTGCGTCTCACTCGCTCACTTGCGCAAACTCATGAAGAAAGAAAGGCGTTCGCTCGTCTTGCCGGTCGCAATCTTGCCCACTCTTCGCAATTGATCGCGCGTGCGATCACCCGAGTCTGGTGGCCGATAGTCGTGGTGCTCGCCATATTCTCCAAACGGGTGCGAACTGTGCTTGGCCTCGCTTCGCTCGTTCCCGCCGCAGTCGAATGGTCCAAGAAGAAACCCGCGCTTGATCCGGCCCGTTTCACGGCACTTCGACTCCTGGACGATACGAGTTACGGGATCGGCGTGTGGCGCAATGCCATCCGTACCCGCCAGCCAAAGCCTTTGTCGATCGCGCTCGGTCGTGCTTCCCGATATCGTGAGAAGCAATGACATTGCGACTGAGCGTTCGGCGAGACGACTGGTTGCGTCACGTGAGCGACACAGCCATCCAATTCGGTGATCTCGTTCCTGTCATCAAAGGCAACGGTTATGGGTTCTCGCGCCAGGTTCTGGTGAAACACGCACTTGGCATGTCTCGTCAGATCGCCGTCGGCACGGTGTTCGAAGCGAACGACGTGCCCGATTCCCACGACGCGATAGTGCTCACACCGATCATCACGCCACATTCGCCAATTCCAATGAACGCCATCCTCAGCGTGGGGTCTGCAGCACATGTCAATGCACTCGTGGCCTCCGGTTTCTCCGGCCGCGTGCTGATCAAACTGCGCTCATCGATGATGCGATTCGGTGCCACACGTGAAGAGCTTCCTGCCCTCGTGAAAAAGGTTCGTGACGCCGGACTTGATCACATTGGCTGGTCGATCCATCCACCACTGCCCCAGGAAAGTCTCGATCATGCGCCCGAATTGGGCTCGGCAATTTCACATCTCAGCGATTCGCTTCCGATATATGTCAGTCATCTGGCTTCTCACTCACTCGCACAATTGCGGTCGGCACACCCCGGTCGCAAGATCATGATGCGATCAGGAACCCACCTGTGGCTCGGCGACAAGTCGATGGTCAGCCTTTCGGCCGATGTTCTCGACGTACACGAGGGCGTCTCAGGTTCGGCCGGGTATCGACTGAACCCACTGCCAGATGGCGGATCGATCGTGATCATCGGAGCGGGCACCGCTCATGGCGTGAACGTCTTGGGCAATGAGCAGAGTCCGTTCCATTTTCAGCGCCGCCGGCTCACTCTTCTCGAGGCGCCGCACATGCATTCGTCCATGGTGATCGTGCCGCGCGGTGAAAGTGCGCCACACGTTGGTGACTTCGTGGACGTGCAACAGCCGATGACACGGGTTGCCGTGGACACGATCGACTGGGTGTGAGCGAACGCCTCCCGAGTCTGGATGTCACCCGTGCGGTGGCCATGTTTGGTGTAGTCGCACTCAACTACCACGGTTATCTCAATCCACGACAATGGACTCAGCCGTTCGATCAATCGATCTGGGAAGAACTGTTCAGCCCGCTCACGGGCATCTTCACCACACGCTTCGCCACGACATTCGTCTTCGTCGCGGGTATCGGCATCTCGTTATTTCTCGATTCTGCGAAACACGATCGCTCGATGCTGGCCATGCGCCGCCTGGTGCTGTTCCGACGCGGCGCATTCCTGTTCGGACTCGGCTTACTGCTCGAGTGGATCTGGCCCGGAACGATCATCTTCTTCTATGGCGCTTATTTCATGCTCGCAACGGTGATTGCAACATGGCGTACGCGAACACTGATCGGTTTGATCGCCGCCACATCTACATCGGCTGCGGTGCTGGCTGGTTGGCGATTCGACAGAGGAAGACTCGGCGAGAGCACCTCGTGGCTCTCACCCGAACTTGATTCTCCGCGCAATCTCCTCATTCGGGTGTTCGTTGACTACACCCATCCCGTGTTTCCCTGGTTTACATTTCTCCTCGCAGGCATGCTCCTTGGACGTCACCTCGACCAACTCGCTGTTTTCCGAAATCGCCTCTTTCTGATTGGCATCATTTCTCTCGTTGGCGCACACCTCACCCGCGCTGCTCTTTGGCCGAACTCGTTGATCGATCGCAGTGACGTCATCACGCGTGTACTCGTCTCCACCGATCCGTACGACCGATCGATTCTCTATGTCGTGAGTGCGCTCGCCACCTCGATCATCGCCTTCGTCGCCATCTCCTATCTCGTCGATTCGCGCGCAGGGTCTCCCGTCGTCGCATTCCTCGCTCGCGTTGGTCGGTTTTCGCTCACCACCTACGTGCTGCACGTGCTCTTCTTCGATCTCATCGTCGATTGGCTCGGCTTGGGCCGTGAAGGTGGTCTCGCCGTCGCATTTGGTCTCGCGATGATCTTCTACGCATGTGCCATGGCACTTGCTGAGTGGTGGTCGCACTACTTCGGCATGGGGCCGATCGAACGCGTCTATCGACTCATCGGAGGGTGACGTGGCGAGCGCGTGGATGTCGGTACTTCGCGATGAAATGGCCAAGCCATATTTCGCGGAACTCTCCGCATTCGTCAGCGAGGAACGCACTCGCGGCGTCGTGTACCCAGCCGAGTCCGACGTCTATGCGGCGCTGAAACTCACGCCGCTCGAGCACGTACGAGTAGTGATTCTCGGTCAGGATCCCTATCACGGTCCACGCCAAGCCCACGGCCTCTGTTTTTCGGTGCAACGCGGAGTGTCTCTGCCACCTTCGCTACGCAATATCTTTCAGGAACTTCGAGACGACCTCGGCATTGCATTCCCCCAACACGGCAATCTCGAGCACTGGGCGAAGCAAGGAGTTCTACTGCTCAATGCGACGCTCACGGTTCGCGCAGGAGAGGCCGGCTCACACCAGAAGCGCGGCTGGGAAACCTTCACCGATCGAATCATCGAGATACTCGGCGAACGCGAGGAGCCACTCGTCTTCGTGCTGTGGGGCGCCTACGCACGCAGCAAAAAGCGGCTCATCGACTCGCGCCACACGGTGATCGAATCTGCTCATCCTTCCCCTCTGTCGGCACACAATGGCTTCTTTCGTTCGCGGCCCTTCTCGAAGATCAACGAGGCGCTGACGAAATTCGGTTCAACGCCGATCGAATGGTCGCTCCCCGTCGAATAGCGCACTTCCGTTAGTTTGTGACGATGAGTTCCGTACGTCGACACGCGTTCATCGAGTGTGACGCCGACACCGTGTGGCGATTCATCTCGAAGATGGACAATCTGCACGAGTGGTTTCCCGTCGTGTCGACGAAGGTTGAGGGCTCGAAGCGCTGGATCACCTTGGCTTCAGGAATCACGTTCGAGGAGGACATTCTCCTCGTCGATCACGACCTGCGTCGCTATCAGTACTCGATCGTGCCGAACGCAATCATCAAGAGCCACCTTGCAACCGTGGACGTGATCCCCGACGGTGATTCGCGCTGCATCATCGTGTACTCGACCGACATGGATCCTGAGGTATTGGCATTGCCGATCGGTGGTGCAGCCGGGGACGGAATAGCCAGATTGATCGAGAAATTCGAAAGGAACGAGTAGTGGGTCGCAAGATTCTCTTCATCACCACCGACCAGCAGCGTTACGACTCGTTGCGATGCAACGGTGGCACGATTGCCCGCACCCCGACGATCGATGCGCTGGCTGCCCGCGGCATCAACTACGACCGCGCTCGTCCACAAAATGTCGTCTGCATGCCGTCACGCAGCACCATCATCACCGGCCAACACGTGACATCCCACGGTGTGTGGATGAACGGAGTTCCCCTTCCCGAGGACGCACCGAGCATTGCTGAAACGCTGCATGATGCCGGGTACGCCACGGCGCTCATTGGTAAGGCTCATTTCGAGCCGCTACTCGATCCGTTCCTTCGTTTCCGCGAGAACCGTCTCGGCTTCGAACGCGTCACCGAACCAACCACCACTCATCGTGGGTTCGATCACCTCGAATTCGCGACGCACGGTGCCGCTGGTCCGTTGCACTACTCACAATGGATTCGTTCCGAACACCCTGAACACATCGGCTCGTTCTACGCCGTACTCGACAACGAGTTGCAGGT
>CAZZJH010000012.1:3883-27603 GCA_964654335.1 uncultured Acidimicrobium sp. | reverse complement strand
CGCTCCACCACTTCCACGTCGCGTTTGCGCGCCAGGTCGTTCCACCCGACCGGTGGGAGGTAATCCATCAAAGTATGTGCCACGTCAACCCCCAAGATCTTCTGCAGTTCCTGATGTAGTTCGAATCGTCGAGCTTCCGTTACCGACACCGTAGTACCCCTTTCTCGGTGGTGTCTATGTGTGGCTGGAACGGCGGTAATGGCCGGAGCGGCCACCCGTCTTTTCCCACAGGGCGAGATCCTCGATCGTCATTGCACGATCAGCGCTCTTGCACATGTCATAAATCGTCAGCGCCGCCACCGCACATGCATGCAGAGCTTCCATCTCTACCCCGGTGCGATCTGTCGTCTCGACGTGGGCTTCCACGGTGAGCCCACCCTCGGTGGCAGCGAAGTCGATGCGCGCCGAGGACAACGGCAGAGGGTGGCACATCGGGATTGCGTCACTCGTGCGCTTGGCGGCCTGAATCCCTGCCACTCGCGCCACAGCCAACACATCGCCTTTCGGCATCGCGCCAGCAGTGATCGCCTGCAAAGTCTCCGTGTTCATCCTCACCCGGCAGCGAGCAGTGGCCGTGCGGTGAGAAACGTCCTTGCCACCAACGTCCACCATGCGTGCTTTGCCTTGTTCGTCGAGATGCGAGAACTGTGGTTCGGTCATCATCAGCCGCCGATCTGACTCATCGAACGGCGTGGTCGCACGAACGTGACGTTGCCGATGTTGTGACCGGCCCACTTTGTGCCGACTGCGCGACGAATTTCGTCGGCAATCTGGGCATCGGTAGAACCACCGCGCAACATCGCGCGCAAGTCGAACTCATCGGTGGCAAACAAGCAAGTACGAAATTGTCCATCAGCGGTGAGACGCACACGATCGCAGTCGCCACAGAACGGTTTGGTCACGGTGGGAATCACGCCGATCGTGCCATTGCCATCGAGGTAACGCCAGCGATCCGCAGGGGCCGCACCTCGTGCGGGCATTTGTTCCAGCGGATACACGGCGTTAATTGCCGCGACGATCTCGTCCTGGCTGAACACACCCGATTCCTGCCACGAACCTTGTGCATCGAGCGGCATGAACTCGATAAACCGAACCTCCACACCTTTCTCGCGACCAAAGGTGGCGAGGTCGACGATCTCGTCGTCATTCACTCCGCGTTGCACCACCGCATTGATCTTCACCGGGTCGAAACCGGCTTCAAGTGCCGCATCGATGCCATCCAACACGTGCTGCAATTCGTCACGGCGAGTCATTTCCTTGAAGCGCTCGGCGGACAAGGTGTCGAGACTGATATTGATGCGCTGCAGACCGGCACGCTTCAGTTCGGGCGCGATCAAGCGCAGGGTGGCACCGTTCGTGGTGATCGCCAAGTCGATCGGCTTCCCCGCACGTGGCGATGAGGAGTTCGCGGGCACCACGAGAGTGGACAGGCCCTCGATCAGCGAGGCCAAATTGGCGCGCATGGTGGGCTCGCCACCGGTGAGGCGAATGCCGTCCACCTCGAAGGCCTCCACACAGATCCGCGCCAGGCGGTGCAGCTCCTCATACGTGAGCACCTCTTCTCGAGGCAGCCACTTCAGGCCCTCGGCCGGCATGCAGTATGTGCAGCGAAAGTTGCAGCGGTCAGTGACCGAAATGCGCAGATCCCGCACCGTGCGGCCGTACGGATCGATCAACTCCACGGGACAAGCCTATGGTCGCCACATAGGTGCCGGTTAGTCGACCTTTATTCAGTCGAGGAGAAATACCTCGACATCAGCGCCCACCGGCAGACCATCTCCATCGGGCACGCGTGCAACGCCGTTGGCGAGTGCAGTGGCGGCTAGTTGGTGACTCCCCTGCGGGCCAGAGTCGCGCACGTGTAGGCGACCATCGTCGCCAAAGTGTCCCACTACGCGCATGAAATGCTCCTTACCGTCACGTTTGCGCTTCAGCGGCACGTCGGCAATTGCGCGAATCTTCGTGCGCTCGGGCTCTGCGTGTCCCATCATCATGCGCAATGCAGGCCGGGCGAGCAGTTCGTAACTGATCATGCTCGAAACCGGATTGCCAGGTAGGCCGAACACGGGGACTCCTCGACCATCCTTCGCCCGCAACATGCCGAATGCGAACGGCTTGGCCGGCTTGATCGCCATCTGCATCCAATTCATCTCGGCGATCTTGCCGAGCACGGCCTTCACCACGTCGTAGTCACCCATGCTCACGCCACCACTCGTCACGAAGGCATCGACATCGTTCGCGGTCTCGAGAAACACACGCTCCAGTTCGCTCTCGTCATCCGAAACGATGCCGAGGTTCACCACGTCGCAACCCGTCGCACGAATGATCGCGTCCAGCATCGTCAGGTTGCTCTCACGAATTTGTCCTGGTGCGAGGTTCGAACCGTCGGTGACGAGCTCGTCACCAGTCGAGAGCAGCGCCACACGCGCCTTGCGCACCACGTGCACGCGTTGCGCGTTGATACTGGCCAGCACACCGATCGATGCGGCGTTCAGCACCGATCCCGCACGGAACACGGTGTCGCCCGTCTTCACATCACTTCCTGCTTCGCGAATGGCCGCACCAGATTGCGCAGTTGCGGTCAGGCGCACGCGGTCGTCGCCGATCCGTTCCGAATCCTCCACCATCACCACCGCGGTGGCACCTCGGGGAATCGGTGCACCCGTCATGATCCGAATCGCCTGACCGGCGCCGAGTTCTTTCGTCGAGGCCCTGCCCGCTGCCACCGTGTCGATCACCGACATTTCGATCGGTGCACTCGTCACGTCCTGCGCACGCACGGCGTACCCGTCCACGGCCGAGTTGTCGAAGGGCGGCACGTCCTCACCCGCAATCACGTCCTCAGCAAGCACCAGTCCTGCGGCTTCGCGGTGGTCCACCGCCACGACTTCAAGGCGACGCATCGCCTCCCACACCTGTCGTTGTGCATCGGACAACGGAATCATCGCGCCCGACGGTACCTTCGTTAAGGCGCTTCGCGCGCACCGAGATGTCGAACTACACGCCCCTCCCCGCCAGCGGAATCTCCGTCGCATGGCGCAACCGCAGCGACAGCAGCCTCACCACCGTGTCGTTGCGATGGGAAAACGAAGGGTGGACGGGTGACGGACGAATCGAGTCGAACGACGTGCAGTTCGTGTTGCGTATTTCACCGATGTGGCAGGTGCAGCAGTTCCTCCTGTTTCGCGACCTCGACGAACCCGACCTCTGGTTGGCCACCGATCAGCGCGGGCGTTGGGGCGAAGTGAACGGCGCACACAGAACCGATCTGGATGGCTGTGTCGATGTCGATCTCGCTGGCACACCGTTCACGAATTCGATCCCGATTCGACGGTTGCCACTGCACCTCGGTCACAGTGCCCAGCAAAACGTCATCCGTATCGATACCGACACGCTGTCGGTAGTGCCCGTCACACAGACCTATTCGATGCTCGGTGAGAGAACCTGGCTGTATCGCAGCATGTTGACGGGCGAAGAAGTCGAAGCGACGGTTGATCAGTACGGCATCGTCATCGACGACTCGATATTCGAGCGCGTCGACTAGCTATTCGTCGTTACTCGACGATCGATTGGTAGACGAGACTGCGCAGGTACGGACGAATCGGGTGCGTCGTGGACGGAATCAACTGCGTGAAGAACATCGCAGAGATCTCCTCCACCGGGTCCACCCAGAACGCGGTGCTCGCCATGCCACCCCAGCCGTAGGTGCCGTTCGGGCATCCCACGCGCGTCTTGGCCTGATCGATCACCACGGAGAAACCAAGACCGAAGCCGAGGCCGTCATAGAACACTTCCTCGCCGAGCGTGCGACCAAACGACGTGATGTCGGTGTTGCCCGGTAGGTGATTCATCGTCATCATGTCGATCGTCGTCGGCGAGACGATGCGAACGCCATCCAACTCGCCACCGTTCTCGAGCATCTGCAAGAAACGCCAGTAGTCGTGCGCGGTGGAATACAAACCGCCACCGCCAGAGAGCGCCCGCGGCTTCTTGAACGCCATCTTGGCAGCGGCTTCGATCAGCGACTTGCCGCCCGTGGCTGCGTCGTATTGGTACAGCGCAGCCAAACGATCGGCCTTCGATTCGTCCATCCAAAACGAGGTGTCGTTCATCTTCAGTGGCTTGAGGATGCGCTTATCGAAGAACTCCTCGAGCGGCATGCCCGACACCACTTCGATGAGCCGCCCGACGATGTCGGTGGACACGCTGTAGTTCCATGAACTTCCCGGCTCGAAGCACAGCGGAAGCTCGGCGAACGAATCACACGCTTCTTCCAACGACGTCCGACCACCGATACCGAACTCGAATCCCGCGCGGCGATAGATGTCATCCACCGCGTCGAAGTAGTTGAAGCCGTACGTCATACCCGACGTGTGGGTGAGCAAGTGCCACACCCGCATCGGCTCGCGCGATGGCTCGGTGATCGGCTTCAAGGAGGACCCACCGGTGAACACGCGCATGTTGGCGAACGACGGAATGTAGGCAGACACCGGATCGGTGATCTGGAGCAAGCCATCCTCCACCAACATCATCAGAGCGATCGAGGTGATCGGCTTGGTCATCGAATAGATGCGATAGATCGTGTCCGTGGTGGTGGGCTTGTTCGCCTCCACGTCGCGGTGGCCATAGGTGGAGAGGTGCGCGATGCGTCCGTATCGCGCCACTGCAACCGTGTAACCCGGAAGTCTGCCGTCATCCACGTAACGACGGAAGTGCCCGTCGATGCGCTCGAGGCGCTTGCTGTCGAGTCCCACTTCTTGCGGGTCGATATCGCGGGTGATCTCGGTCATGACTACCTCCGCCGAAATCCTACGACCGCGCTACTTGAGCAACGAAAGGAGCCACGCATCGAGCGCAGGGGCCACGTCCTCGCGCTGACGGGCAAACTCGATCACGGCCTTCAGCCAGCCGAGTGGCGTTCCCGTGTCGAAGCGGGCGATGTCGCTCACCACACCGAGCACCTTGCGTTCGTTCGCGCCGAGCAATAGCGCGTCGGTCAGTTGAATCTCGCCACTCGCTGCGGGCACCAATCCGGCAAGCAGGTCGAACATCTCGGGCATCAACACGTAACGGCCGATCAAGATGAGATCACTCGGCGACTCATCTGGTCGTGGCTTCTCCACCACGCCGGTCACCGTCACTTCGCCACTCGATGTCGGTGCGGCCGTCGTCGTCACCACCCCATAGCTCGACACTTCGCTCATCGGCACTTGCTTCAATCCGACGACCGACTTCTGCTCTCGCTCGCACATCTCCACCATCTCGCGGAGCAAAGCGGGCCCGCCCATCAACTCGTCGGGCAACAGCAGCGTGAACGGTTCGTCGCCCACCTGTTCGCGTGCACATGACACCGCGTGGCCAAGCCCGCGAGGCTCGCTTTGCAACGCGAACACCACTTCCACGTCCTTGCCGATGCGCTCGAGTCGATCAGCCAACTCACCACGGCCGGTGTCGCGAACTCGCTTCACCACATCTGGTGAGGGTTGCACGTACTGCTCGATCGCCGGCTTGTTCGGGCTCGTGATGATCACGATTCGCGTGGCACCCGCACCGATCGCCTCGTCCATCACCAACTGAATCGCTGGCGTGTCGAAGATGGGCATCAGTTCCTTCGGCACCGCCTTCGTCGCGGGGAGAAATCGCGTTCCCATCCCGGCAGCCGGGATCACGGCAGTGCGTATCGCCACGCATGCATCCTAGGATTGGGCGCGCGATGCCCACGTATGTCTACAAATTCATCGAGTCCGGAGAGACGATCGAGGTGCAGCAAGCCTTCACCGACGACCCTTTCACCGAACTCGCCCACCCGAAGGATGGTGTGGTGCGCAAGGTGAAGAAGGTGTTCACACCGGTGGGCGTCACGTTCAAGGGTGGCGGCTTCTACAAGACCGACAGTCGATCGGGTTCGTCCAGCAGTTCGTCCAGCAGCACCACTTCGACGAGCACCTCGACGTCATCGACGGATTCGAGTTCGGCATCCACGCCCGCCCCTGCACCGAGCACCACCAGCACCACCTCGTCGGATTGAACGCACACATGGGTGGCCTCACCCATGTTCGACAAACTGCCACCCTTCGTGCACGTGGCTGCACGGCTCCTCGCCCGCACTCGCCGGTTCATCGCCCATGAACTCGTCATCTTGCAGCGCGACTCGCGTCACCAAACCGTCGCCATCCTCACCCTTGCCGGCATCAGCGCACTCACTTTTGCGCTGACACTCCACGGCATGAACCGGGCCGAGGCTCGCCTCGGCAATCGCGTCACCGCATACTTCGCGTTACGCGACTTTGCGCCCGGCGAACCAATCGATCCAGCTTCGGTGATCGCTCGACGAGTGCCAAGCATTGCGCTCTCGCCATCCACACTCAGCGAGTCACCCGTCTCGTTCGTCACTCGTCAACATGTGGCGAAAGGTGACGTGTTCAACAGCACCAACGTCAGCTTCGACGAACACACCCATGTGCCTGCCGGTTGGCGACTCGTGATGGTGGTGCCGGCCATCGCCATGCCCAACCTCGCTCCCGGCTCGAAGGTCGACATCGTGGCCGATGCAAACGTGATCGTGGCACGTGTGCTCGTCGCCGAAACGATCGACAACGGCAGTCAGGTGTTGGTGGCGGTGCCGGCAGAGCACGCCGCACTAGTGGCCACACTTGCCGTCACCGGCGAGGTCAGCCTGATCTCGAGTTAGCCGCGAAACCCGGCTGCAACGAGCCCGAGTACCGCAACACCAACGAGCACTCGATATGTCACGAACGGTCCGAACGACCTGAACCGCAACAGTCGCATCATTCCCCAGATGGCGCACCACCCCGAGATCGCCGCAGCGATGATGCCAACGATCATCGGCGCCAACAGTCCGTCAGGAATGCCGTCAGACACCAGCGACGCAATCTGAAACACCACTGCGCCACCAATCACGGGAATGCTCATCAAGAAGCTCACGCGAGCAGCGGCATCACGGCCGAACCCGCGCATCCGCGCCATGGTGATCGTGATCCCGGAACGTGACGTGCCGGGGTTGAGTGCGAGAACTTGGGCAAGACCGATCAACATCGAGTCGACAAAGGTGAACTCTGTGCTCGGTCGCGATCCGCGCAGCCGATCCGCCCACCACAACACGAGACCAAAGCCAATCAACGACACTGCAATCCATGCGGGCTCACCGAGCACGGCGATGTCGTCCTCGAAAATCACACCAACGAGCCCTGCGGGTACTGCAGAGGCCACGAACAACCAGGCCTGCAGTCCCACGCGCTTGTCTGCACGCTTCGGTGACACCACGGTCAGCACGCCGTTTCGTACGTAGGGAACCAACTCGCGTCGCAGGTATGCAATTACTCCGACGAGCGTGCCGAGGTGCAGGGCTGTGTCGAATGCCAAGCCCACCTGCGGGTCAGCGAAGTCCTCCCAGCCGAAGAGCCACGGCACGATTTCCAGGTGGCCGCTGGAGGAAATGGGCAAGAACTCGGTGAGACCCTGGACGATCCCGAGAACGATCGCATGCAGGATGTCCACTGAAATCAGGCGCCGCTCATGGTGACGTCGTGGATCACGAGCGACACACCGGCGGCCCGCATCGGCAACCAATCAACGTCGTTGCCCACGCTCGCCACATCTTGCAACATGCGCTGCAGAGTGCTTGCAATGGTGAACTCACGCACTGGTTCGGCGATCGCGCCATTGCGAATCAACATTCCCGATGCGCCCGTGGAGAAGTCACCCGAGATGGGGTTCACACCCGAATGCAAACCCGACACCATTTGCACGAGCACGCCGTCTTGCACGCCGGCGATCATTTGCTGCTGGTTCTGCGTTCCCGGAACGAGATGCATCGCCAAACAGCCGGTGCCGGGCGTTCCGGCGAAACCTCCGCGCGTGGCGTTACCCGTGCTGCGGGTGTCCATACGCCGAGCGCTGTACGACGAATGCACGAACATCTTGAGCACACCGTTCTCGATCAACACGTTGCGCCGCGCGGCTAGGCCTTCACCGTCGATGTCGGTGGACGTGTATGCGAGCGGATTGGTGGGGTCGTCGACGAGCGTGATCAACGGATTGGCCACCACTTCACCCAGGCGACCAGCGAACAAGCTGCGACCCTTGGCCACGTTCTCACCGTTCAACGTGCTCGAGAGCACCGAGAGGAACTGCGAAGTGACGAACGGATCGAGCACGACGGTGAGTCGCTTGCTCGGTGGCTTCACTGCACCAAGTAGACGTGTGGCGCGATCGGCTGCTTCCTTGGCGGCGCGCTGCAGGTCGAATTCCTTGGGCGAGTCACCAACGGAGAAGCCGAAGCCGGTCTGCGTTTCATCGCCATCGTCGGCCAACGTGCTCACCGAGGTGTAACACGAGTTGCCCCGGCCGCTCTCGCGAATACCGGTGGTGGTGGCCACTGCTACCTCGCCCCAACCGTCGTCGTAGTTCGACTCTTCCACTCGCACACGGCCATCGACGGCGAGCGTGAGGCGCTCCAACTCTTTGGCGATCTCGATCTTGTCTGCAGTGACGAATGCTGCGAGATCTTCGTCCCAGAATTTTTGTGGCACCTGCGGCACGCCATCGGGAATCGCCAAGCCAGCGAACTCATCCGGGGTACCGAACTGCACGTTGTCACGCGCGTCGGCCAACACCTCGGCAATAGATTCGGCCGTCAGGCTGGCCGCATAGGCAAAACCCGTTCGACCATCGCGGATGACGCGAATTCCGATTCCTTCGCTCTGCGCCGAGACGAAGTGTTCCACTTCACCCTCATAGACACGCACGGCCGTCTCGCCGCCACGACTGACATAGGCCTCGATCTGCTCCGAGCTTGCGGCTTGCGCCACTACGCGGTCGGCGATGGCTTGAAGTTCGGGAACCTCGTTGCTCACGCTGCAGTGCCGCCGATGGTCATCGACTTCACGCGCAAGGTGGGCTGTCCATCGCCCACGGGAACGCCCTGACCATCCTTGCCACACGTGCCCGGATTGCCCATCGCGAAGTCGTTGCCCAACATGTCGATGTCGCGCAGTACCTGTGGGCCGTTACCGATCAGGTTGCCCTCACGCAGTGGCTCGGTGATCTCGCCGTTCTCGATGAGGTACGCCTCGACCATGCCGAACACGAAGTCGCCGCTCGCGGTATCCACTTGGCCGCCGCCGAGCTTGGCCACGTACACGCCGTGCTCCGTATCGCGAATGATGTCTTCTGGTTGATCGGTGCCGTTCGTCACGAACGTGTTGGTCATGCGCACCATCGGAAGATCGGCGTAACTCTGACGACGACCATTGCCGCTTTGGCGACGACCTTCCTTGCGTGCACGGAGGAAGTCCCACATGTAATCGGTGAGCACACCGTTTTCGATCAGCGTGTTGCGCTGCGAGGGATGACCTTCGTCGTCGATGCCGATGGCACCCCACTCGCCACTCATGGTGCCGTCGTCGATCAACGTGACGAGCGGTGATGCGACGAGCTCGCCCATCTTCCCGCGGTACACACTTGCTCCCTTACCGACGAGGTCGGCCTCGAGTCCGTGACCGCATGCCTCGTGGAACAGCACACCACCAGTGCCCTGCTTGATCACGACAGGCAACGCACCCGACGGTGCGGGACGCGCCTTCAACTTCACGAGCGCCTGTCGAGCTGCGCGCTCGGCCAACTCCTCCACGTCGTTCTCGTCGAACAACTCGAACCCGATGGTGTGACCGAGCGAGTCGTAACCCGTCTGCATGCCGGCATCACCGTTGGCCACCACGCTCACACGGAACAACGTGCGCACCTGATCGTCCGCGGCGAACACGCCGTCGGAATTTGCCACCAAGATCCTGCGCATCGAGTCGCCGTAACCAGCCGACACCTGCACGATCGCACCGTCGATCGAACGTGCTGCATCATTCGCACGCTTCAACAACTCCACCTTCGTCGACTTGGCCACCGAAGACGGGGCAACGCGCACGTTGTTCACCGGATGACGAAGCAGTGGCTGCAGTGCAACCGTGTGCACACCCCCGTCACCTTGACGCGCTGCCGCTGCTGCTGCCTCGGCCGCGGCGAGAAGTCCGCGCTCGGAAAGATCGGACGTGTGCGCGAAGCCGGTCGTGTCGCCCGCCACTACTCGGATGCCAGCGCCACGATCGCGGCCGCTCGTCACCTGCTCGACCTTGCCGTCGTCCAAGCCGGCCGACGTGCTGCGCTTGTCCTCTATATAGATTTCGGCGAACTCCGCCCCCGTGCTACGGCCCATGGCCAACACCTTGGTAATGACTGCGGGATCGACGAGTGGGGCGTCGGTGACAAGTGACATGTCCGAAATCCTACTGAGGGGCGATTCGCGGCGGCTGGTCGTGCTCCTCCACGCCTACGCTCGTTTCGTGACGTTGCCCGTACCTGCTCCGGTCGTCGCGCCTCGTCATCACAAGACCTTGTGGTGGAAAGAGGCATTGATCGTTCTCGCCTTCTATTCCGTCTACACGTTGATCCGCAATCAATTCGGGTCTGCGCTGATCAGGGGCAAGGAAATCCCTCTGCACGCATTCGAAAATGCGATGGCGGTGATCCGTGTCGAGCGCGCGATGGGTCTATTCCACGAAGAATCGATCCAGGAATGGTTCCTGCCCTACGGCTGGTTCATGAAGACGATGAACACGTATTACGGCACTGCGCACTTCATCGTCACGCTCACCGTGTTCGTGTTGTTGTTCAAGAAGCGTCCCGACGTGTTCGCCCAGTGGCGCAATGCACTCGCGGCAATGACCGCGCTTGCCATCGTCGGATTCATGCTGTTCCCGTTGATGCCGCCGCGACTGCTCGACAAACCGTGCCCGCCCGTCAATCACGGTGGCGCATGTATCGAGCACGAACTGCGCAACTACAACGGCGCCGACAATTTCGGCTTCATCGACACGATCGACGTCTTCGGTGGTCCGTGGGATTTCAGTGAAGGGCCCGCTGCAGCGGTGTCCAACCAGTACGCCGCAATGCCATCGCTACACATCGGTTGGGCGACATGGTGCGTGTTCGCGATGTGGCCGCTCGCGAAACGCAGATGGATGCGCATCGGATTGTTCGCGTATCCGGCCACCACTCTGTTTTGCATCGTGGTCACGGGTAATCACTTCTGGTTCGACGGTGTCGGTGGAATCACCGTGTTCGTGTTGGGTTATGCCATCGGCACCCAACTGCATCGCTGGAATCATGAGCGCCTCGATCAGAGGATGGCTTCTCACCCTTCCGCCTAACGGGGGTAGCGTGGCGTCATGGCGCTGCGCGATATTCGCCAGCCCGCTGATTTGCGGGCTCTCACCTACCCCCAACTGAACGATCTGGCGAGCGAGATTCGCCAGTTCGTGGTGGATGCTGTCGCCGAAACGGGTGGTCACCTCGGCTCCAACCTCGGCGCCGTCGAGTTGTCGATCGCCTTGCATCGCGTCTTCGAATCGCCACGTGACGCGATCCTCTGGGACACCGGTCACCAGGCCTACGTACACAAGATCCTCACCGGTCGCGCCGAAGGCTTCACGGGCCTGCGTCAGGCGGGCGGTATTTCCGGCTACCCCAGCCGCGAAGAGAGCAAGCACGATTTCATCGAAAACAGCCACGCCAGCACGGTGCTCAGTTACGCGCACGGGCTGGCCGTTGCCCGCGACTCGGGCCACACCCCCGACCGCCGCCATATCGTCGCAGTGATCGGTGACGGCTCGATGACGGGCGGCATGGCGTACGAAGCGTTGAACAATCTCGGTCACAGCAAGCGTCGCGTGATCATCGTGCTCAACGACAACGGCCGCAGCTATGCCCCCACCGTGTCGAACCTCATTCAAGGTGGAGTACAAGAAGACGAAACCACTGGCACGCGTCGGCCCGTCGAACGACTCACCGACACGCTGTCGAGCAAGCTCACCGACATTCGCCTCAACCCGGTGTACGTGCGTCGCCAACGCAAACTCGAGCGCTTCTTGCATGAGCTGCCACTCGTCGGTCCGCAAGTAGAGCGTGGACTCGAGGCGTTCAAGAAGGGCGTTCGCGAATTCCTCCAGCCGACGGCGTTCTTCGAAGCACTCGGCGTGCACTATGTCGGCCCAATCAATGGTCACGACA
The DNA here is from genome assembly GCA_964654335.1 of uncultured Acidimicrobium sp. Classification (GTDB taxonomy): domain Bacteria; phylum Actinomycetota; class Acidimicrobiia; order Acidimicrobiales; family Ilumatobacteraceae; genus UBA3006. Next base: position 15,522 of record CAZZJH010000012.1, on the reverse strand, counting down.
TCGAAGCACTCGAACATGCCTTCAACTCGGCAGAGCAACGCGTCGAAGAAGGCCCGATCGTGATCCACGTGATCACGCAAAAGGGTCGCGGTTACAGCCCTGCCGAGGACGACGACGAGAAGCATCTGCACGACGCGCCAATGTTCGATCCGCAGAACGGTCCACCGAAGTCGGTGCCTACCGGTTACACGCAGGCGTTCTCCGATGCGATGATCAAGTTGGCCCAACTCGACAATCGCGTGGTCGCCATCACCGCTGCAATGCCTGGTCCAACCGGATTGATTCCGTTCCAGGAACAGTTCCCCGATCGCTTCTTCGACGTCGGCATTGCCGAGCAACACGCGGTCACCGCGGCAGCCGGCATGGCTATGGGCGGTATGCGTCCGATCGTCGCGCTCTACTCCACCTTCCTCAACCGCGCGTGGGATCAAGTGGTGTTCGACGTGGCACTCCATCGCCTACCGGTGATCTTCTGTCTCGATCGCGCCGGCATCACGGGAGATGACGGCCCGAGCCACCACGGCATCTACGACATGGCGTTGTTGTCGAAAGTTCCGGGCATGCGTGTGCTCACACCATCCAGCACCGAAGACCTTCAGCAGATGCTGCAGGATGCGCTCTCGCTTGCCGACTCCGGCCCCGTCGTGATTCGTTACCCGAAGGGCGTCGCCCGTTCAGTGCCCAACCAGCAACTCGCCACCGGCACCAGCGCGCTGCAGCTGCGCCAAGATCCGTCCAACGGCATGTGCATCCTCGCCGTCGGCAAGATGGTCCGTGCCGCCGAAGAAGCGGCAAAGGTCCTCGACGAGCGCGGCATCCCCACCACGGTGTGGGACGTGCGCTCCTGTTCGCCACTCGACCCCGCGATGCTCGAAAGCGCGAACCGCCACCGCGCCGTGCTCACCATCGAGGACGGCATCCGCGACGGTGGTATCGGCATGTCGATCGCCGACGTACTCACCGTTCCCACCCGTGTGCTCGGCATCCCCACGAAGTTCATCCCCCAGGCCAAGCCCGATGCAATCCTTGCCAAACTCGGGCTGGACGCCTCGGGAGTGGTACAGGCGGTTTGTGAAATGATTGGCGCATGAGCGCACAGCCAGCAAAGAAGCGGGCTCAGAAGAAGACTGCACGACAAAGGCCCGTCAACGACAGCCGAATCGTCACGATCGACGGGCGCGACCGTCGTCCGTGGGCTCTCGTCTCGAAAGAGAAGTTGCTCCGAGCAGCGATCGCCGAAATTGCCGATCGCGGTTACGAGAAGGCACGTCTGGTGGACATCGCCAAGCGCGCTGATCTCACCGTCGGCAGCATCTACACCTGGTTCGAAGACAAGACCGAATTGTTCAATGCGGCGCTCGAATTCGCCATCGCCGAAACCCAAAGTCTCAATTCGTCGCTGATCGACACCGATGGATTCAAGAACATTTCTCCCGTGCAGACAGCCAACTGGCTCGTCGTCATCGCCTCGCTCCTCCCGCGCAGACTCGACGATGCCTCCGGGCCGAGCGAGGCCCAGCGCATGGTGCTCGAAGCACTCAAAGCATCATGGCGCGATGAGGAAGCGCACGACGCGATCCTCCCGCAGATTGCCGGGTTTCTCGGACAGTACGAAGCAGTGGTCGACGCTGCCGTGAAGTCCGGTCAGGTCAGTGCGGACATCGATCCGAAGTTGCTCGCCCGCATGATGCTGGCGTTGCCAGTGGGCCTCACGCTGTTGACGCTCGCCGGATTGCCCGAACCCGATCAGGTGAAGTTCATTCCGATTTTCCAGAAGTTCGGCGAAGCGATCAAGCCCACCAAGTAGAAGTCGCTCAATTCTTGACGGTGGCGGCCTGCCACAACATGCGGGCAGTCACGATGAACACGAGGATCGCGAACAGCGAGTTCGACGTTTGAGACGAGATCGAGTTCGACACGGTTGCTCCCACGGGGGCCATCACCACACCCGTGAGGCCAAGCGTCAGTGCCGCACGAAAATCGACGAGTGAGTTCGAGCGGTTCCGCATGGTGCCAACGCCTGATGTCGGCAAGATCACCGCGAGTGCAGTCCCCTTCGAGATCACCGGTGGGATACCGAAGCCCACAGTCAGGATGGGAACGAGCATGATTCCCCCACCGATACCGAGCAACGTGGAAACCGATGCCGTGACGAGACCAATCCCCGTGATCAACAGCGCGGTCAACCAGGTGATCTCGCTTCTCCCTTCGCCCGAGATCTCGAAGAGCAACCGAACAGCGGCAATCACGAGCGGCACGGAGAAGGCGATGGCCAATGCGCGCCGCGACAACTTGGTGAGTAGCGACGTGCCCACGAACGCGCCGAATACGGAGCCGAGCGAGAGCAATCCGACCACGGGCCAGTCCACATTGCCATTCACCACATAAGTGACGAGGCCGGAAACGGCCATCGGCATCATCGCTGCGAGCGATGTTGCATGCGCTCGACGACTGTCGAACTTCGCGAGAAACAACAGGCCAGGCACCATCAAGATGCCGCCACCAATTCCGAACAGACCAGACATGAACCCGGTCGTCATGCCGAGCAACACCATCAAGGTCCACCGACTACGAGTCATGTTGCTACTTCCACTCGTCGAGCAGCAGTTCGGAAACCTCGACCACTGCGTCAGCGTGAGTCTGTGCCTGTGTCGCGTCGAGAGTCGGTCCGAGTTCCACGATCATCGTCATCCCGCGCGGGTGCGCTCGGCGTTGCCAAGTGCCCGCTACCCCGGTGTAGGTGCCGCCAGTGATTCGTTTCATCGGCATTCCTGTCAGCGATGCGTACATGCGACGCAACCTGCCTTCGAGCCCGGTCGATGGCGAGATGACGTTGAGATCCTGGTGATACCAAATGCCGAACACCGGTTTCACGCGTTGAACGAGCGCGACCATCGCCTTCGTCTCAGGTTCCGATGCTCGTGATGGCCCGGCGTATTGCCAGTAACCCCTGCGCCCGAGTGGCGCCCAGAGGTACGGGAAGTTGCGATTCAGGTCCACTCGATTGGCGTTGCCGCGCACGTTCATCGCCACACCATCGGGGTTCATGTTCGGGACGATCCACCACTCCACGCCACTTGGTGGCGACATTCCCTCCAAGAGATCGGTGATCGCAAGCCCTGCTTCTTCACGTCCGTGGATCACCCCGACGATCAGCACGGGAATGCCCGAGCCGATGCGAATCGCTTCAATCGGGCGACCTTGAATCGAGGTGCCAATCACCTCTCGCCGAACGTTGACACCCCGATCGTCGGCCGCCGCAGTAGCGACAAGTACGACGAGACACGCCGCGATCAGCCGGCGCAGGCGATTCCCCCGGCGATTACCCAGTTGTTGGTGACGTCGTACAACACCACCGACTGGCCGGGAGCAATACGACGCTGTGCTTCGATCCAACGCACCGCAACACGACCATTGGCTAGCGGTTCCGCAACGGCTGGCTTGGCTTCGCCGTGCGCACTCGACTGAACGAGTACGTCGCCCACGCGAGACAGTCGTTCGACGTCGGACTGATGCGCCCACACCACGTCGGCGATCTCGAGTGAGTCGCACAACAACTCGTGTTCGTCACCTATGCGCACGAGCGGCACGCGGTGATCCACGTCGACGACGTACTTCTTCGGTGAACCGCCCGCGAGTCCGAGTCCTTTGCGTTGGCCGATGGTCACCAACTCGACTGCCTCTACTCGACCAGTTTCGTTGCCGTCCGCATCGACCACTGGTGCACTACGGAACTCGATGCGCTTGCCGAGGAACGACTCACGACCTCCCGTGCGGCTGATGAAACACACGTCCTGGCTGTCTGGCTTCGCTGCGGTGCGCAATCCGAGACGACTCGCACGCTCGCGCACATCGGCCTTGGTCATGCCACCCACGGGAAACAACGTGTAGCCGAGTTCCTGTTCGTCCAACATGTGGACCACGTAGCTCTGATCCTTCGCCGCATCTGCACCGCGCGTCACACGTAGCAAACCATCGTCGTCTGCTTCGATCCGCGCGTGATGACCGGTGGCCACCGCGTCGAAACCGAGCAAGCGCGCTCGCTCGCTCAGACGATCGAACTTGAGATGACGGTTGCATTCGATGCAAGGGTTTGGCGTGAAGCCATCCACATGTGCCGACACGTACGGATTCACCACCTTGGCGTCGAAGTCGTCGGAGAAGTTGAACACCAGGTGGTCGATTCCCAGTTGCTGGGCCACTCGACGGGCGTCATCCACGTCGGAAACGGAGCAACACCCCGTGTCGCTCTCGCCACCCCACAGGCGCATGGTCACGCCCACCACCTCGTGTCCCTGGGCGATCAATTCGGCGGCCGCCACGGAGGAATCCACTCCACCCGACATCGCAACCAGCACCTTCATACGTTCAAGGCTACGGGTGCAGCAGCGGGGGCGGGTGACTCAGCGAGCGCGCAGGCGCAACACCGCACTCGACACCACGTCGATCGCACGGTCGATGTCGTCTTGCGTGGTGGTGTGGCCGATGCTCATGCGCAACGCTCCACGAATGAGCGAATCCGACACTCCCATCGCCGCGAGCACGTGCGACGGTGACATCGCGCCACTTGCGCATGCAGATGCAGCCGAGGCGCACACGTCGGCCTCGTCCAACAAGAAGAGCAACGCTTCGCTCTCCACACCCGAGAAGCACATGTGCACCACGCCAGGAACACGGTGCTCGGCCGGAACCGTCATCGTTGCTTCGCCCACTCGTTCGACGATCCCCTGCTCCAGTTGGCGTGACAGCCCGCCCAACCGCGCGATCTCGTTCGCGCGCTCGGTGTCGGTGGCACGCAATGCGGCTGCTGCAGCCACGATGCCCGGCACGTTGTGTGTACCACTGCGGCGATCGCGCTCCTGACCGCCACCAAGAATCAGTGGCTCTACACGCTTTCCCGCTCGCAGCGTCATGACTCCCACGCCCTTCGGCCCGCCAAACTTGTGCGCGGAGAGCGCAATCGAATCGACGAGTGGTGACACCTCGCGCAAGTCCAACCAACACGCTGCTTGCACCGCATCGCAATGCAGGATCGCGTCGGGCCGATGTTCACGTACGAGTGCAGCCACCTTGCGCATCGGAGTGATGGTGCCCACCTCGTTGTTTACCGCCATCACCGACACCACGGAGATCTCGATCGACTGGTCGCGCAATACTCGCTCGAGATGCTCGAGATCTATCGAGCCAGTTGCCGTAGTACCGACGATCGGGCCACGGGTGTGCTCCACGCAATGCAACACCGCATGATGCTCGGCTGCGGAACACACCGCCACGCCACCATGCATGCGTACCGCGCCCAAGATGGTGGCGTTGTCGGCTTCCGTGCCTCCGCCCGTGAAGATCACCTCGCCCGGATCACAGCCGATCACCTGGGCGATGTCGTCGCGAGCCTCATCCACCGCCTTGCGCGCGCGTCGCGCGAAGCGATGCGCACCAGCCGGATTGGCGTACGTGGTATCGAGGAAAGGCCGCATCGCATCGATCGCCACTTCGCGCATCGGCGTACTTGCAGCGTGATCGAGGTAGACGGGCATTGTTCGTCACACTACCCGCCACACTGAGAGCGTGGAGTTCTCGCATAACGACTATTCCAACAATGACTATGGCGAACAGTTCGCCGACGTCTACGACGAGTGGTACGAAGATCTCGACGACGTCGACAGCGTCGTTCGCTTCGTCGTCGATCTCGCAGACTCCCAACCAGTTCTCGAACTCGGCGTCGGCACGGGCCGACTCGCGATCCCACTTTCTCGACATGTGCCCGTCACCGGCGTGGACAACTCTCCGTCGATGGTGACGCGTCTGCTCGCGCGTCCCGACGTCGATCCGCGTCTCACGATCAGCGTCGGGCACATGGTTCGCGACATGCCACGTGGGCCCTATGCCGTGGTGCTCATTGCCTACAACACGCTGTTCAATCTGCTCTCTGCCGAGGAGCAGCGCGCATGCCTTGCCGAAGCCGAGAAACGCCTGATGGTCGGCGGACACGTGATCATCGACGCCTTCGTGCCTGACGACGTGCTCACCAACGTGACCGAGCAGAGCACCCAAGTCGTCCGTGGCGATCTGCTCGTCGAATCCCGCTCGTGGGTAGATACGTCAAAGCAGTTGATGGGCGGATCGTTCGTCGATGAACTCGGCAACGATCGCACCTGGCAAGTGCGGTACGCCACACCTGAAGAGATCGACGAGATGGCCAATGCAGCAGGCCTCATCCGCGAATCTCGATACTCGTCGTATGCGCGTGAGCCCTTCACCGAGACGAGTTCGCGACATATTTCCGTCTACGGTCGCGCGCCCGAACGAGGGGCTTAGTACGGTCGAGTCATGGCCCGCATCCAAGTATCGATCGATCTCAACGCAACACCCGAGCAAGTGTGGGAAGTGGTGGAGCCCGTCGAGCGTCACGTGGACTGGATGGCCGACGCGGTGGCGATTCGATTCGTCGGCCAACAAACGCGCGGTGTCGGTACGGCTTTCCTCTGTGACACCAAGGTGGGCCCACTTCGCCTCACCGATCGCATGGAGATCACCGAGTGGGAGCCCGCCAAAGTGATGGGCGTGCGTCATGTGGGCATCGTCACCGGCACGGGCAGGTTCACCATCACTCCCATTTCTTCGGGAACGCGCTTCGAGTGGATCGAAGACCTCATTTTCCCATGGTGGATGGGCGGCCCGCTCGCCGGCATCGTGGGTGGTCAAGTGGTAATGAAAGCCATCTGGCGACGCAACCTGCGTGAGCTGAAGAAGATCGTCGAAGCGCGCTAGAGCGCGCGAACGAGCGCGGTCGCCGCAGCGGCCAACACCACCGTCACGATCAGCGGCATCTTGCGCCATGCCGAGAACGCGGCAACACCAAGTCCAATCACTCGTTCGTCGAACACCAACTCGGTGCCAGTGGAGAACGTGTCCTTCAACACGAGCGCGGTGAGCAGCGCAGCGGGAATCAACAGCAACGAACGTTCCAACCAACCCGGCAACGTGCGGCCACCAATCACCACGAACCCGATTGCCTTGAACGCATAAGCGCCGAGCGACAACCACACCACGAGCCACCAGGACATCTCGGTCGACACGTTCACGACTCGTCTCCCGACGCCGGCACGCCGACGAAGATCGCCACGCCAGAAAGCAACACGGGAAGGCCCACGGGCGAGAACGGAATGGCGATCAAACAGATGGCGCCACCAATGGCGGCAGCCAAACGCGCGCGGCGACGCACGAGGTGCGGATAGAGCATCGCCACGAACGCAGCGGTGAAGGCGACGTCCAAGCCGAACTGCTGCGGGTCGATCGCGCTTCCCGCGAGTGCGCCAAGCAACGTGCCCAGGTTCCAACAGGAGTACAACGCGATGGCCGTCGTCCAGAACGCAATCTTGCGCAACCGCGGATCGGTCTCCGCCATGTGCATCGCCGTCGTTTCGTCGATGATGAATTGCGCAGTGACGAGACGCTTGCCGATCGAGTCACCGAAATAGGGTGCGAGCGCGAGGCCATACACACCGTTGCGCGCTGCCAACAGCAACGATCCACCGAGCGCTGCACCCACCGTTCCCCCACTGCCGATCACGGCCATCGCCGACAGCTGAGATGCTCCCGTGAAGGTGAGCAAGCTGAGCGCACACGTCTGGGCGACGCTTGCTCCCGCGCTCACCGCGAGCACACCAAAAGAAAGGGCGAACACCCCCACCGCACCGCTCAGTGTGAGGCTGGCGGTGACGACCCTGCGGACGTCAGGCGCCGACACCCTTGAGCATTTCGTCTGCGGCACTCCATGGATCGATCGACGAAGTCTCCACGTCGCGCTGCAACGCTTCCCACCGATCGCCCTGGCACAACTCACGGGCCCGCTCTTCCAGCCTGCGCTCCACGATCTCGCGTAATTCCTCGCGCAGGCGCGCACTACGACGCGCGCCCAACTCGCCGGCCTTCTCCAAATGTTCGCGATGCCCGCGGATGGCCGACCACAAATCGTCCACACCTTCACTCGTGGTTGCCACCGTCAACGTGATCGTCGGCCGCCACTCGCCTTCACTGAACTCGGACAACTCGAGCATGTTCTCGAGATCTCGTTTCGTCTCACTCGCACCCGCGCGATCGCTCTTGTTGATCGCGAACACGTCAGCGATCTCCATCAAACCTGCTTTGTTCGCCTGCACCGAATCGCCCCAACCCGGGTTCACCACCACCACGGTGGTGTCGGCCTTGCCGACGATCTCCACTTCCACCTGACCAACGCCCACCGTCTCAACCAAGATCCACGGAAAGCCGAGCGCATCGAGCAAGCGAACCGATTCACTCGTTGCCACCGACAAACCGCCTTGGTGTCCACGTGTGGCCATGCTGCGAATGAACACACCAGAGTCGAGCGCGTGATCTTGCATGCGCACGCGATCACCGAGAATCGCACCACCGGTGAACGGTGACGACGGATCGATCGCCAACACTGCGACTCGTTCGCCCGCTTTGCGCAACTTGCCAATCAACGCACTCGTCAAACTGCTCTTGCCGGCGCCGGGAGCACCCGTGATTCCCACCACGTACCCCTTGCCCGTTGCGCGATGCGCAAGACGAGCAATGTCTCGAGCTGGGGTGCCGCCACGCTCGATCAGCGACAACAACTTCGCCAATGCACCTCGATCACCGCTCGTCGCCAAAGCGAACAGCGTGTCGATATCGAGGACGTTCTTGGACAAGGACTAAACCGCCACGACCTCGGTGACGCCGTCCACACGATCCTTCATGATTCGTTCGATTCCCGCCTTCAACGTCTGATCCGATGCGGGGCACGTGCCACATGCGCCAACCAGGGTCACCGTGACGATGCCGGTCGACTCATCCACCTGCTGCAACACGATGTCTCCACCGTCGGCTTGCAGTGCCGGCCGAATCACTTCGATGGTCTCTTCGACCTGTTGTTGCATGCTCATGTGAAGTTCCGGTTCCTCGTGACGCCTCTACGATACGGGGGTGCTCGCACACCAAGGTGGTTGGGATGAGATCCTGCTCGTTGCAGGGCCAATCGTCGTAATCGTGCTCATGCTCTGGCGTGCTACTCGCAACGCGGAGCGCAATCAGCAACAGCCAGACGCCTGAGCCCGCGCCTTACGAGCGTCGAGAAACGCGGGCGCCGAGCGCGGCCAGCCGGCCAACCAGATCGTCATAACCACGATCGATGTGGTGCACCTGGGAGATCGTCGTGGTGCCCGTTGCCGCCAAACCCGCCACCACGAGGGCGGCACCGGCACGGATGTCGGGGGCAACGACGTCGGTTCCCACCAACTTCTCCACCCCGCGGATCACGGCGTGGTGGCCGTCGATGCGCACATCGGCACCCATCTTCATCAACTCATCCACGTAGCGGAAGCGGCCGGGATAGAGGTTCTCCGTGGCCACACCCGTTCCTTCGGCAACGGCGAGCATGCCCACGAGCAACGGCTTGTAGTCAGTAGCAATGCCGGGATACGGCAGCGTTGCAAAATCGATCGCCCGCAGTCGTTTGTCGCACGAAACTCGTAGTCCGTCACTCTGCGGAATGATGCTGATGCCCATCTCGGCGTAACGATTGAGCAACATCTCCATGTGCTCGGCACGCCCACCGCGCACAAATACTTCGCCCTTGGCAACGCCTACTGCCGCGATGTACGTAGCAGCTTGCACCCGATCGTTGATCACGTCGTGATCGACCGCACGCAGGTCTGATGACTTCACGCCGACGATCGTCAGGCGATCGGTACCCACGCCACGGATGTCGGCTCCCATGTCGATCAACATCGAGCAGAGATCGGTGATCTCGGGTTCGCGCGCGGCGTTGTCGATGATCGTCTCGCCATCTGCGAGCACGGCGGCCGTCAACAAGTTCTCGGTGGCACCAACACTCGGGAAGCGCAGCACGATCTCGGTGCCCCGCAATCCTTTCGTCGTTGCACGCACCTCGGTGGGAGTCAGGTCGAACGTCGCGCCCATCGCGGTGAGACCGGCCACATGCAGGTCGATCGGTCGATCACCGAAGTCGTCCCCACCAGGCAACCCCAGCGCCACCGAGCCATACCGTGAAAGCAGCGGGCCAAGCAGGTTGATCGAGGCACGAATGCGATCGACGATCTCGAAGGGAGCAACGGGACGAACGTCTCCCGAGTTGACGATTTCCAACTGGTGGGGGCTCGGCCGATGACAGCGCAGTCCGATTGCCTCGAGCAGCTCGCACATCGTTGCCACATCGGCGATGTCGGGCACATTGCCGATCCGATACGTGCCCTCCGCGAGCACCGTCACAGCCATCAACTTGAGTACCGAGTTCTTCGCTCCCGGTACTTGCACTTCTCCCGAGAGATTCTCGGAGCGCTCGACGACGATCTGCATCAGGTCATCAGTATGCTCGCGCAGTGGTGACAGCCGCTCGAGACGCCCGCCAAGTGCGCTCGATGTTGGGCTTCACGGTGCCGAGCAGCCTCGATGCGCATCGCCGGCACGTGATCGTGCTGTTGTTCTTGGCCACACTTCCCGCCGCATTCGTGAACACGGTGTTCACGCAGACCGTTGCCTTCGCGGCCGAAGAATTCGATGTGTCCGCCAAGGGCCAGGGCTTCGCCGCAGCCGTGGTGCGTTGGGCCGTGGTGATCGCGCTCCCCTTCGCGCTGTCAGCCGATCGTCTGGGGCGCCGCAGGATGATCATCATCACCGCGTGGCTCGCTCCACTCGTCACCTCGCTCGGTGCCATTGCCCCAAGCTTCGAGTTCCTCGTCGCCACGCAAACCATTGGTCGACCACTCGGGCTCGCCCTGAGTGTGTTCATCATGGTGTTCGCCACCGAAGAGATGGGATCAGATGCACGCGCGTGGGCGCTAAGCGTGCTCGCGATTGCGAGTGGCGTTGGTGCGGGTTCTGCCGTCGGCGCCTTGCCGCTTGCCGGCATCTCGGAGTCGTCGTGGCGTTGGGTGTATCTCGTTGGTCTCGCCTGGCTCGCATGCGCGGTGATCATCACTCGATCACTTCCTGAAACGAGTCGATTCCTCGCACTCAAAGATCACGAGCCAGCAGTCACAGCACCAAAGACGAAGATCGACCGTGGTCGACTCACGCTGCAGATCATCGTTGCCGTGCTCGCCAACGTGTTCATTGCCACGGTCTCGATTTTCCAGGTGCGTTACCTCACCGAAGTGCGCGGTTATGGCGCGGCAATGGCCTCGGCATTCACCATCTTCACGGTGCTGCCCTCATCGATCGCTCTCGTCATCGGCGGACGGCTTGCCGACTCGACAGGACGCCGCCAAGTGGCCGTCATCACCATTCCCATCGGCGCCACGCTCGTCGCAGTGTCGTATTCCGTTTCCGGCCCCGCGATGTGGCTCGCGGCACTCGTCGGCGGTTTTTGTATCGCGCTCGCCTATCCCGCCATGTCGGTATTTCGCAGTGAACTCTTTCCCACCGCCAAGCGCAATCTTGCGTCTGCATTGATCACCACCGCGTCACTTCTCGGTGGCAGTGTCGGGTTGATTGGCGCGGGCATCGCCATCGACAACGGCTATTCCTACGGCGCAGTGATCACCACGCTCGCCGTGTTTCCCCTGATCGTCGCGATGCTCGTGTGGTTCAAGTATCCCGAGACGGCGAACGTCTCGCTGGAAGAGCTCAACCCC
>CAZZJH010000012.1:0-3783 GCA_964654335.1 uncultured Acidimicrobium sp. | reverse complement strand
CCACCCATCGAGCGGCCACCGATCACGAGATCCGTTGTGGCACAGCCCACCTTGCGAGCAAACGAATGCACTTCTTCCACCACACACGCCACCAACACTTCGGTCTTGTCGGGAAACTTCTTACCTGCCTTGCGGTAGGGAAAGTCGAAGCGGCCAACGGGCAACGGGTGCAGTGCATGTTCGATCGCCAATAAAGCGGGATGTTCACTCGAGCTCCCCGCACCGGGGAACAGCACCACTCCGCGCGGGCTCACGAACCGAGGAGCACGCGACGAGCCTCACCGAGTTCGTCGATCAGCTTGCTTGCATCACGTGAATCACCACCATGGTCGGGGTGCACGTTGCGCAGACCTTCGCGGAACTTGGCCTGAATCTCTTTCTTGGAGGGCTTCACCGTGCCCGCAGGAAAACCGAGGATCTCGAGTGCCCACGCGCGCGGGTCGGCAATCGCGCTGAGCGCAGATGAGCCCGCACCGGCGAGATACGAAATGAACGAGCCCTCGAGAGGCCCACGCCATGTCATCGACTTGGCCAACAACGGAGCAAGACGTTGACGTACGGGCTTGTCGAGACGCTCCAGCACGTACACCGCGCCGAGCACTTGTTGCAGCGCAGAACCGGAGTTTTCGAACTTGAACTCGATCTGTTCACCGTTGCCGAGCAACTGGTGAGTGCTGCGCGCCAGTCCGTGACGATCCACTTGGAAGCGATGACGCAATCGCGGCTGCGACACACGATCACCACGATCCACTTGGTGAACGAGCCTCGCGATGTCTGGGTGCAGGTCTTCATCCACCTCGGGAATGTGCGCGGCGATGATGCCGCCGAGCAAGATGCCTCCAAGACCCGGTGCGGGGTCGACCGGCAACATCACATTGCCGAGTGACACGCGACGCGTGGGCGTGAACGGGCGAGAGTTCCAAATCTCGAGTTCGGCGAGCACGGTGCTTTGTGACATGGCGCCCTTCTGTCTATCCGAGCCCTTCAGTCACCTGCGAGACGAGCGATGTATTCCCCGCTCAGTCGTGATTCGTCAATCCTCGACGATCTCCGTGCCGCGACCGTCGATCGAGTCCAGGCACGAATCGACCACGTCTTCCACGCCGACGGGCACGACGAGGATCGGGCCCTCCCAGCGATAACCAATGTCGAGGGTGTCGAGCATTTCGGAGAGCTTCGAGCGCTCCCCTTCCGTCCAATCATCGAGTTCGTATTCCGTGACGTTCTCATCGGCGTCGTCGTCATCGGAATCGTCATCATCGTCGAATGTCGACTCGATCTCGTCGAGAATCTGTTCTGCGGCATCTTCGTTGTCCTGCGAAACGAGCAGTTCATCCCCGTCCCATGAATGGGAAATTTCAGCCCCCGCAAGGGCGGCGGTCACATCCGCTCGATCGTCCACCGTCCAATCGCTCAGATCGAACCGGGTGGTGGGCGAATCCGGATCGCGAGGATCCCAGTCGCCGCTCATGCCACGCACGATACATCGTTTCCGCCATGGCGAGAAGTGCGAGTAGTTTGTAAGCGATGACAGCACGCGAACGTCCCGATCGCAACCTCGCCATGGAATTGGTGCGAGTCACCGAGTCGGCCGCTCTCTCCGCTTCGCGCTGGGTGGGTCGTGGCGACAAGAACGCAGCCGATGGCGCCGCGGTGGACGCAATGCGCAACGTGCTCGACACCGTCAGCATGGACGGAATCGTCGTGATCGGCGAGGGCGAAAAGGACGAAGCGCCCATGCTCTACAACGGCGAGAGCGTAGGAAACGGCAGTACTCCTCTCACCGATGTGGCTGTCGACCCGATCGACGGCACCACACTCACCTCACTCGGTCGCGGCAATGCACTTTCGGTCATCGCGGTTGCCGAGCGCGGCTCGATGTTCAACCCCGGTCCGTGCGTGTACATGGAAAAGATCGCCGTCGGCCCCGAGGCAGCCAGCGCCATCGACCTCACCGTCACACCTACGAAGAACATCAAGGAAGTTGCCCGAGCAATGAAGAAGCTCGTGAGCGAAGTGACCGTGATGATCCTCGACCGCGATCGTCACAGCGACCTGATCGGCGAAGTACGCAAGACGGGTGCTCGCATCCGCCTGATCTCCGATGGAGACATCTTCGGCGCCATCGCCGCTGCCTCGCCCGATACGGGTGTCGACATGTTGATCGGCATCGGTGGCACGCCCGAAGGCGTCACCGCTGCAGCAGCATTGAAGGCGATGGGTGGCGAGATCATCGGCCGCCTGCACCCGCGCAACGAAGACGAGCGCAAGTCGGCAGAGTCCAATGGCTACGACTGCTCGCGCGTACTCACCACGAATGATCTCGTGCGAGGCGACGACGTGTTCTTCGCTGCCACCGGCGTTACCGACGGCGAACTGCTGCGCGGCGTTCGTTATGACGCCTACGGCGCTCGCTCGCACAGCCTGGTCATGCGTTCACGCAGTGGCACCATCCGTTACATCGATACGCATCACCGTCACGACCGCATCAACGCGTACTTCACCGACGACTCGCAATAAGCAGCGCGGTAACTAGCGGCGCGTGAGCACGCGAATGAATCGCCGCTGCAGGCGCCTCGGCAGCACCGAAGACACCGAAACCAACACCTTGTAGAGAAGCCCCGGCACCACGATCGCCTTGCCCTTGGCCACTCCGTTCAGGCCTGCACGCGCCACCATCTTCGCCGGCGTCCACGCGATACGCGGAAACTGCGACTCGAACCCGGTGGTGTTGCTGATGCTTTGGAACTCCGTCTTCGTGAGCCCCGGGCACAGTGCCGTCACGCGTACCCCGCCACCCCGCGATTCTTCATGCAGTGCCTCGGTGAGTGAGGTGACATACGCCTTCGTTGCCGAATACACGGCAAGTCCGGGGTTCGGTTGGAAGCTCGCCACGCTCGAGACGTTCAACAAGTAGCCGCGCCCGCGCGCCGACATGTGGTTGATCGCCGCATGACTGATCCGCGTGAGCGCGAGCACGTTGAGACGAATTTCGTTCGACAAGCGATCGATGTCTTGGCGCACCATCGCGCCCGACGTTCCGAAGCCCGCGTTGTTCACTACGAGGTCGATCGGCGGCTTGGTGACATCGCGCAGGCGCTCCTCCACGCGAACCACTCCCTCGAGTGTCTGCAGGTCGGCGGGAAGCACTTCGATGTGCGTGTACTTTTCTGCTAGTTGGCGCAAGCGATCTTCGCGACGAGCGACGAGCACCATCGGAATCTTCGCTTTGCCCAGCAGGTGCACCATCTCTTCACCGATTCCACTGGAAGCGCCCGTGATCAGGGCACAGGTGAAGGGAAACTTCGCCACGATGAGTTAGTGGCCGGCCCTGCCCGTTTCCAGACCACCGGTGGCAGCCAGGCGGGCATGTGCCCTGCGCAGTGCAGATTCCACGGTGGCGTCATTGCCGTGGCGCAGTGCCTCTTCGGCACGCTCCTTGGCCGCACGAGCACGAGCAATGTCGATGTTCTCGGCCAACTCAGCGGTGTCCGAGAGGATCGTCACGTGATCAGGCGCAACTTCCACGAACCCACCGTGCACGGCGAGGTCTTGCACCTTGCCGTCGACGAGATAGATCCGCGTGTGTCCTTCCACGAGCGCTCCGAGGAAGGGGATGTGACCGCGCAGGAAGGCGATCTCTCCGCCCTCCATCGTGCGCGTGATCACTTGAGTGGCTTCGCCCGAGAACAACACGCGCTCTGGCGACACCACCTCCACCTTCATCGCATCGGCCATGGTTATGCGTTCTCCTGGAGGGCCTTGGCCTTGGCGAGAACCTGC
>CAZZJH010000011.1:0-28493 GCA_964654335.1 uncultured Acidimicrobium sp. | reverse complement strand
GGGTTTGCGACCTGCTGGCAAACGTCGTGCTGCAGCATCGCGGTGACGTGCGGAGAAAGGGTCGCCGCTCGCATCGAGATCGTCATGCCGGTGGCTGCGTCCACCAAGCAAAGTTGAAGAAGTCTGTGCTCGCCAGTGTCCGCGAGAGTTGGAGCCTCGTCTCGGCTGATGAGCGACGCGTGATACGGAGTAGATAAACGGATCGCCGCACCGAGGGTCAGGGTGATAACGGAGATCCGTCGGTGTTTCATGAGCCCGAATCGTCCGGGACCCTGGAACTCCTTGATCTCCTCTGTGGTCGGGTCCGGCAGGCCGATGACGAACAGCCCGAGTTCATCGTCAAATGTGGCTCCGGGGTCGGCTTGTGGTTGCCACATCGGGTGAGGCAGTCCGACGCTGATCATGGTGAACGACATGATGTGCTCCTGCCCGGCCGGGGCTGGGGGAAGATCCGGCCGGGCGACTGAAGCGTGGGTAGACGTTGCCTCGGAGCATTCACCCGCGCGCAGGAGGTCATGAAGGAGGTACAGAAGCTGTGAAGTCCAGTGGCTTGGTGGGCTATCGATGAGAAGCGCAGTGAAGCCGGATTCACTGGCGTCTATTGAGTCAGTTGTCGTCAGTGAGGTGCGCTCCTGGTACGGCGGCGCGGGCATCGAGAACGAGGCCGTCTCGGCGTTGGAGTTAGAACGTGTCCATCGCCTGGACGGTTGCTGCACCTACCTCAGCCGAACACCCGCATGACATCATGAGATCTGTGAAGGCGGGACGTTTCTGGACGCATGACGAGGCCGTTGCTGTGTTTCGGGCGGTGGGTCTAGAGCCTCTCCAGCCCTACAGGAACATCCACTACAAGTGGAAGTCCACGTGCCTGCACTGCGGCGAACTCCAGTTCATCTCCCTGCACATGGTCGCGACATACGGCTATGGCTGTCTCTACTGCAACGGCAAACGGATACGACCAAGTGACGCGGAGTCAGTTCTTGCGGCCAAGAACGGCGCACCACTCGAACCGTTCCCCGGCTCAGCGAAGCCATGGCGCGCGAGATGCACGAGATGCGACCGCGAGGTCACGACCACCTACAAGCAGTTGGTGCGACCGGATCGTGTCGGGATCTGCAAGCACTGCGCAGGTAAGGTCCTCTCTCCTGATCACATAGCGGCAGTCATGAAAGGTGCTCACTTCGAGCCTCTCGAGCCGTATCCCGGCACGAACAGGCCCTGGACTGTTCGCTGCGTTGATTGCAGCCGCACATCGACACCCCGCTTCTCAAACATCCAACGCGGTCATGCGTGCATCTACTGCACCAACAGACGTCGCGGTGAACAGTCCCGCAAGCCGCCGCGTCCCGACCAGGTGACTGCGCGCAACCTGGAACCGCTAGAAGCGTTCCCCGGGATGTCGAAGCCATGGCGTTGTCGATGCTTGAAGTGTGGACGCGAGGTAACACCGCGTTGGGGCACTGTCCTCTTCAACGGTGGTGATGGGTGCATCAAGTGCGGCGCTGCCCTCCGCGGACAACGACAGCTGCGCAACAGTCAGGAGGTGGCGGCCGAGATGCTCGCTGCCGGACTACAGCCTCTCGAGCCGTATCCGGGGTCATCGGAGCCGTGGCGCTGCACGTGCCTCCGGTGTGGGTCGCTGACGATCACTAGATACGGAAGTGTGCAACGCGGAGAGCGAGGATGTCTGACCTGCGGCAACAGGTCGTCTGCAGAGAAACGCAAGAAGCCCGCCGAGCAGGCCGAGGCTGTGATGCGCGCAGCTGGTTACGAGCCGCTTGAGCCATACAGCCGGTCTGGGTCGCCGTGGAAGTGTCGACATGAGAAGTGCGGGAACGTCGTTACTCCCTCCCTCTCAACCATTCAGCAAGGTGGAGGTGGCTGTAAGAGCTGTGCCGAACATGGAATCGACTACGACTCACCGGCGCTGCTCTATCTCCTGATCCACCCCGCGCACTTCTCGGTCAAGATCGGTATCACCGGCACAACCTCAATCTCCGATCGCATCGGGTCACACCAACGGCGAGGCTGGGAGCTCATTCAGACCTGGCAGGTGGTGTCAGGGTTCGTTGCTGAGGAGATGGAGACACAGGTCATCGACTATTGGCGCGACGTTCTTGGCGCTCCGGCAAGCGTTCATCGGGACGAAATGCCGCAGGGTGGGTGGACCGAGACTGCAAGCCTGCTGTTCGTGGATGTCGACGACACTCGCCGTCTCGTTCAAGAGATGGTCGCGAGCCGACTGACCTCGGAGTCTGCGATCTAGCAACTCAGGGCACGTTTGGCGCCGGTGGATTCTTCGACGATCCCTCGGATGTGGTGGATACCGGCGAACAACCAGTGGCCGAAAGGTGAGACTGCACCGTGGGCGTGCCCCGACTGCGGTACATACGCTTACACAGTGCCGCGGTAGTCAACATCCTCTTCTCGGTGCCGCGGTGGAGGACCGTCGTGGCACACGGGAGGCACAACATGTGTCCGGACAGGAGTGGACAGGAGTGGACACGCTGACCAGCAACCGCGAAAACACGCGGAATCTGATGTGTGGCGAGAGTGACTCTGTGCCTTACAAGGAGAGGGTCGGGGGTTCGAGTCCCTCAGCGCCCACTATCGCCGAATTCGCCGGTGTTCTGTAACACTTGCGTCGTGCTGGAGTTGGTGGCCCCAAATGCGCAAGTTCGCATAGATCCGTCCTTTGGTGGGCGAGTGGTTGCGCTTCAGGTCGAAGGCAAGCAACTTGTTGTGGATCGATCCAGCGAGGTTGATCACAAGAAGTCGGCGTTCGAGTGGGGAATCTTCCCGATGGTTCCATATGCGGGGAGGGTGCGCGACGGGCGTTTCGTCCACAACGGCGTCAAGCACCAACTTCCTCTACGGATGCCTCCGCACGCAATCCATGGTGTGGTGGATGATGTGCCGTGGAGTGTGGAGAGTCATGACGTTGGGTCAGCGGAGATGTGCCGTGAACTTGGTTCCACATGGCCTTTTCGGGGAGAGGTGTCGCATCGCATCGAGTTGCGTGAGTCGAGTCTGTGGATGGAATTGTCGTTGACGGCCCACGAATCGATGCCTGCACAAGTGGGGTGGCACCCGTGGTTTCGTCGCCCAGCCAAGATCAGCTCGTCCTTCTCTGCGTGGATACCCCGAGACTTAGAAGGCATGCCAACAACGACTACGGAAGTCGGGGTGCCGAGCCTTGATTCGCTGGTGGATGATTGTTTCGTGTCTGATGGGTCACCAGTGACGTTGACGGTTGATGGGCGGACTTTGTCGCTGAGATCAGATTGTTCTCATTGGGTGGTGTATACGGAGACTGAGCACGGCATCTGTGTGGAGCCACAGTCTGGCCCTCCCAACGAATTTGAGCGCACGCCACAAGTGTTGAAACCCGGTGAGGTGCTTCGCCGTTGGTTCGAGATTGCGTGGTAGGACATGGGCACGTGAACGCGACTCTTCCCGCCTCGCTCTTCGGAGATTGGGCTCCGTGGGCCGACCCAGAGATGGTGGCGCATCGCCGCATGCCGATGCGTGTGCCGATCACCGCACATCCCAGCGCACGTGCCGCGCTCAGCGGCGATCGAGAACGAAGCCCGTGGTGGAAATCGCTGAACGGTGAATGGCAGGCCAAGCGCTGGTCTCACCCAAGCCTCGTGCCGCAGTCAGCCGTGCACGGATCGGCGGCAACGTGGTCTCCCATTCAGGTGCCTGGCAACTGGACGATGCAGGATTTCGTCGACCAACCTCACTACACGAACATCGTGATGCCGTGGAAGGGCTTACCACCTACGCTCCCGGAAGAACTTCCCACACTCGTCTACCGAAGAACGTTCGATCTGTCGAAAGATTGGCAAGGCAGACGAATCATCATTCACGTGGGCGGCGCGGAGAGCGTCCACGGGGTGTGGGTCAACGGTCGGCTCGCTGGCTGGGGTAGCGATAGTCGCTTGGCGAGTGAATACGACATCACCGACTTGGTGGAGTCTGGAAGCAATGACCTCGCAATCGTGGTGACTCGCTATTCCGCGCAGAGTTATCTGGAGGATCAAGACCAATGGTGGATGGCGGGCCTCCATCGCGAGGTGTTCGTCGAAGCGCGATCCGCGATTCACCTTGCGGATGTGAACGTCAATGCATCGATCAAGGTTTCTACGATTCGTAATCGCATCGCTGCGGGCTCGGTACGAGTTCGGGCCCATGTAGGTAGTGCCGATGGAACGGCACTGAGTACCGGTTGGAGTGTGCGCGCGCAATTGCAGGATCAGCGCGGCAAGAAGATCGGAGCCTTACGAACGATCGCAGTTCCCGTGGAAACCTCCGCGTATCTCTTCGAGGGATTCGTGGCCAACGACGAGTGGTCATTGGCACGAGTGGAAACGTGGTCGGCAGAATCGCCGTCGCTGTACACGATGCTCCTCACTCTGATCGATCCTCAGGGCGAGGAGGTCGAACACGTTGCCGTTCGCTTTGGTTTTCGATCAGTCGAGGTTCGCGACAGGTCGCTTCTCATCAATGGCCAACGAGTGATCATTCGCGGTGTCAACCGGCACGATCATTCACCGGCCAACGGCAAGGCTGTGACGCTCGATGAAATGCGGGCAGATCTCATGGCGATGAAGCGACACAACGTGAATGCCGTGAGATGTGCCCACTATCCCAATGATCCTCGACTGCTCGATTTGTGTGACGAACTGGGCCTCTATGTGGTGGACGAAGCGAATGCCGAAGCACATGCGTTCAACACCAGTCTGTGGCGAGACTCGCGCTGGCATTCGTCGTGGATCGCCCGTGTCGCGCGCATGGTGCAACGGGATCGCAATCACCCCAGTGTCATCATGTGGTCGCTCGGAAACGAGGCCGGTTACGGACCGATTCACGATTCGGCTGCCGAGTGGGTGCGAAGTAACGACTCATCGCGTCCACTCCACTATGAGCCGGCCATCTTCCACACCAACTGGGCGGATGGCGGCCGGCAAGCAACGGATGTGGTGTGCCCGATGTACTCGCCAATCGAGGCGATCGTTGCCTACGGCAAATCCGGTCTCGGAGACCGCCCCCTGATCATGTGCGAATTCAGTCACGCCATGGGTAACTCGAACGGTTCGTTGGCCGATTATGTGAAGGCGTTCGAGACTATTCCCGGGTTACAGGGTGGTTTCGTCTGGGAGTGGAAGGACCACGCACTTCATCAGCGCCTGTCGGACGGAAGGACGCGCTTGGCGTACGGCGGACAATTTGGCGACGTGCCCAACGACGCAAACTTCGTTGCTGATGGATTGATGCATGCCGATCTCACGCCGCATCCGGCGATGCGAGAACTTGCATGGGTGCATCGCCCGGTAGCAGTGGCGGTGAAGGGTGTTGGCGCACGGCGCCGCTTGGTGGTGAGCAATCGAAGACACTTCACGGATCTTGGTGATCTGGTGGGCGAGTGGACTTTGACGGTGGAAGGCAAATCCATCAAGTCGGGCACGTGGAAAATCAACGTTGCCGCAGGAAGACAACGTGTCTTGCCGCTGCCATGTGCCGTACCCGCTTCGGGCGAAGTACACCTCATCGTTCGATGGCGCACCCGTGATGCAACGGCGTGGTGCGACAAAGGTCATCTGGTGGCGTGGGACTGCCTCGCTCTCACCCCAGGTCGATCGAAGCGTGCCGCGCCTGCCAAGGTTGCCAATCCTTCGGCGACTGCCGCCGAGTTGGCGCCGCAACTCACGTTGTGGCGCGCACCTACCGACAACGACGGCATGAAGTTGGCGCCGCACTTGTGGCCGATGTTCGGCAAGTCACTGCAGCGCTGGTTGGAGCAAGGTGTTGATTCGCGCAACCCGGAAGATGTGGTCAAGCATCGCCATGAGGTGGAGCATCGTGACGATGGCTCGGTGTTGCACCGACATGTCGTGACCGTACCGAGATCGTTGGCGGACTTGCCGAGGATTGGTGTTCGATTCGAACTGCCGGTCGGGTTCGAACGATTGCGATGGTTCGGCGATGGACCGCACGAGTGCTACCCAGACCGCAGGAGTTCTTCGGTCATCTCGGTATGGGAGGCGAACCCTGATGAACTTCCTTACTTAGTGCCACAAGAACACGGGTTGCGGACGAACTGTCGATGGATGGAGTTTTCGAACGGGAACGGTTCGTCCAGTGGAGAAGTGATTCGGGTTACCGCCGTAGGACAGCCACTCCACATGTCGGCGTTGTTCCACACGCCAGAAGATCTCTTTGTAGCACCCGAGCAGGGATTGCTTGCGAGACGTGACTCGCTCACGGTGCACATTGACGTAGCTCATCGAGGGCTTGGAACCGCAAGTTGTGGACCCGACACGTTGGAGCGGTACCGGGTGGCGCCAGGTCGCTACGAGTTTGCGTACGTCATTTCGTCGAGTCGCTCGACACCCGCGCGCCGGCAGAAGGTCTGACTCGCCACCCAGGAACGTCGGCATCAGGTCGACACAAGGTGACGATGCAGCCACCGAATCCACCACCTGTCATTCTTGAGCCAAACACTCCAGGGATCGCAAGCGTCTCTTGCACTGCCCGATCCATCTGCCGCGTCGACACCTCGAAGTCATCAGAGAGACTGCGGTGACTAGTGATCATTTCGGCGCCTGCGCTCATCCAATCTCCGCGCTGTAACGCTTCGGCAAACGCCGCGACGCGAGCATTTTCTGTCACCACATGACGAGCCCGTTTGCGCGCCACTTCGTCGGAGATTTCAGCAACATCATCAGCTGATGCATCTCGTAGGGGTCCGATTATGGCTTCGGCACGAGCACACTCTGCGACGCGATGGGAGTACTCGGAACCTTCGAGGGTTCGCTGCGCAACAAAACGCACGACTACCGACACCTCGTCAGAGATGGGTACATGAGTGATGTCTTTGGTGTGGCAATCGATGAGCGTGGCGTGGCCTTCTTTCGCCGAAGCGATGCACAGTTGGTCCATGATTCCTGTCTGAACACCAGTTGCCAGATGTTCAGCGCTGCGGCACATCTCGGCAAGAGTCAGCGGATCTGGGTCCGCACCCAGAGCGAGAGCAACTGCAACTTCAAGAGCTGCACTCGATGACAACCCGCCGCCCAGAGGGATGTCGCTTCGAATCGAGCCCACAAAACCCTCGCGCGGTTGCACCAATGAAGCGACAGCCGACACGTAACGACCCCACGATGGGGTGACGCTCACGTCGTGGTGGGTCGGAAGCGAAATGCTCACCGCACCGTCCTGATCTCGTGAACGGAGTTCGATGACATTGCCTCCGCGAGAGCCCTCGACCGTGGCAGCGAGATCGATGGCGAAGGGGAGCACCAATCCGCCCGTGTAGTCAGTGTGGTCGCCAATCAGATTCACCCGTCCTGGGGCGATCGCCGTGATCATGGATGAACAGCGTTGAGGCGAGCAGCGAGATCGTTCGGATCGACCGGGTTGAAGTATTCGCCAGTGGCTACTTCTGCAGCTGCGATGTATCGCTGCACACCGGTCGAACGCCACGGGGAGACGATTTCGACGTGCATCCACGCCGAATCGTTCGATCGTGGAGCTTGGTTGATCCACATCATGTAGGGCATTGGCTCCCCGAAAATCGTGTCACATCGAGAGAGGAGATCCACGAGAGCCTCGGCCAAATCGTTTCGTGAGTCAGAGTCGAGTGAAGCAAGATTCGGCACCTGTTTGGTTGGGGCGAGAACGATCGACACGGGATGAATAGGTGCGTCGTGCACCCAGGCCGACCAAGAGCCGTGCTTTGGTAGCGCTCGATCGCCGGGTTGCGGATCAGGTGTCCACTTTGCCTCGATCAGGCGATGCTGACGCTCGGGTACATAATCGAACGCGTAAATCTGACCGTGCGGATGATCGATCGTCGCCCCAACGCTTGCGCCACGATTCTCGAACACGAGGACGAACTGGACGTCGGGCTTCTCGAAAAGTGCCGTCGTTCGTGTGGCCCACATGTCCACAACCTTGCGGACACCTTCTGTTCCCAATTCGGCAAGGCTCGAGTCGTGTTCCGGTGTGTACAGCACCACTTCGCAGCGACCTTCACCAAGAGCGGGCCAACGGTTGGGAATCGCCTTCACTTCATAACTACTCGGGGCCTCTAGTCCACCAACACAAAATGGGCATTCGGATGACGGACGATTTGGGCGATTCTGTCTGTTCGCCACGATATGCACGCGAGTGTCGAGGTGACGATCACGTCGGAGTTCGCTCACTTGATTTTCTCCACATGAACGAGAATTCCAGAAGCAGGAAGCAGTGGCGGCATGGGCAACCCAAGGTCGGCGAGTTGAGAGCCGGTGACGGTGGCACCGTTTTCTAACCAGCTCGGGAGACCTCGGTGAAGTGCCCACGTTTGTTTGCCCAGTGTCACGAGCGAACAGCGGTAGGTCGTTGCAGCGCCCAATCCGTCGATGCGGATGGAGGCAGTCTCATGTCGGGGACCACTGCCCAGCGAGGCAACCACGATGAGCGCCTCGGCACGATCGTGGGAGACGATTGCATGTTGATGGATGAGGGGATCGGGGTGGTCTCCGAATCGAGTGTTTCCCGTGTGAAAGAGAGAGCGGAATCTTTTGTGTACCGCAATCACGTCGCTCAATCTGTCCAGCTCATGGTCTGACGCCGACAGCAGATCCCATTCGACACCAAGCCAAAACGGCAAGGCGGAGAGTGCGCGGAATGCGAGTGGATGACGTCGACCGGTGGTGTGGCAGACGGGTGCGCCAATGTGAGCGCCGAGCATTTCGGGTGGAACGAAACGCAAGGCACCCCGTTGGATGGTGAGCCGATCGAGCGCGTCGATCGAGTCGCTCGTCCAGAAGCGAGTGACGTGACTCCCGATACCGGCATCGATTCGTCCACCTCCCGAAGCACAGGATTCGAACTCCACCTCTGGGTGTGCGGCACGCAATCGCCCAAGTAGTTCGTATGTTCCACGTGTCTGGTGGTGGGCGCCATGTGCGACGAGATCACGATTGTGATCCCACTTCACGTGGGAGATCGGTAGTCGCGCCAGCAGTTGGTCCATCATCGAGAAGAGGTGATCGCGGACGTCACCTTGCGACAGGTCGAGTAGTAATTGATGTCGCCCCGTGAGTTCGTGCTGCTGAGGTTGGCCAAGTACCCACTCGGGGTGTTCGCGATAGAGATTCGAGTTGGGGTTGATCATCTCCGGTTCGAACCACAGGCCAAATTCCATACCCAGTGACGTCACCAAATCGGCAAGTGGCTCGAGCCCATTCGGCCACACGTCGGGATCTACCTCCCAGTCGCCGAGACCTGCGGTGTCGTCGCGCCGTCCACGGAACCATCCGTCGTCAAGGACGAAACGCTCGGCTCCGACGCGCGCTGCGCGGCGCGCAAGATCGAAGAGACGTTCGTTGTCGTGTTGGAAGTACACGGCTTCCCACGTATTGACGATGACAGGCCGCTTCGAAGGCGGTGACTGCGCTCGTAGGTGTTGATGGAAAGCACTCGAGACACCTGACAGACCGTCTCTGCTTCTCGTGACCAAAAGTGGTGGGGTGCTGTACGACTCATTGCTGTGAAGAATGACTTCGCCTGGGGCGAGGAGTTCCTGGGTAGTGATGGTTCGGGTGTCTGCAGTGACGGCGTCACAGGTCAATTGGAAGTTGCCACTCCAGGCAAGGTGGATGCCCCACGCTTCACCCCTGGACTCCGTAGTCGAACGATCCATGCAAATCACCGAAGGGGATTGTTGGTGTGATGTGCGGCCTCGCCGGGACGATGACGTGAAGACCGAGCGACCCCAAGCAATTCTTTCGTCGACGAACTCCATTGCGTGCCGTCCACCATGGAGCAGAAGCTCGTTCAGATGTTGCGGCACGGGAAGCGTCACTGCCAGCGCGTGGACTCCCAATTCCTGATCGCTCAGATTGGTGACCGTTGCTTGAAGAGTGAGCACTCCTGATTCGTGCAAGCAGGCCGAAATGCTGAGGCTTGCGCGAAGTTCATCGTCGATGAAGTCAAAAGCGAGCTCATTGCCTGATGCTTTCTCGGACGAGAAAGCAAAGTTGGCGGTGAGTGCCTTGCCGCCTCGAGTGAGCACGATCCCCGGTTCACCGAACCAACCGTTGGCGGGGTTGGCGACGAGGGATGCGGTGGCAGGCTTGTCGAGGCCTGCCGGAGGAATGAGGCGATCGAGAAGAACGTCAGTGAGCGGGGCATCGCTTATGGCGCCCAGGTGAACGAGTTGAGGAATGTCGGAGTCGTAAGTGAAGGTTGCTGCGTGGGCGCCCGCCACCACACGCCGTAACTCGCGACCCATGGGGCGAGGCTACCGAGTGGTCGTCAGGAGAGCCGATCGAACAGAGCGAGTAGTCGGCGAGCTGGCTTCTGCGTGCGCCGTTCGACCCTGTCGGCCCATTCGGGTAGCCGACTCAACGCATTGAGACCGACCCAACGCAAGGGTTCGTGCTCCCAGAGTGGCGAACGGTGGTTCACCCACGGCAACGTCGTGATCTCATCGTTCGATGCGGCGATCAGTGCGGCGGCAGTTCGACCTGCGAGATGAGAAGCGGCAACTCCATCGCCCGAGTAGCCACCCATGGCGACGAGCCGGCGTTCGCGATCGATCGTTACGGATGGGTGCCAGTCGCGCGGCACGGCGAGTGGTCCACCCCAACGATGAGTGATTCGTGCCGAACGAGATGCAGGGAACATCTGATGCATGGTGTCGATGATCTGTTGGTGCACCCGAGGCGAGACATCGAACTTGGGCGAGACACGACTTCCGAAGGGATAACCGATGCCTCGCCCGCCGAACGCGATTCGACCATCGGCCGTCCGCTGGGCATACGTCACCATGTTTCGTCCATCAGCAACCGTCACGCGGCTTTCCCAACCGATCGAACTCCACACGGAATCGCTCAAGGGTTCAGTTGCCACCATGTACGACCAAATCGGTAAGACCGTTCGACGCTCTCGTTTCAGTTCTGGAGTGAATCCTTCCGTTGCGCGCACCACCCACTCACATGAAACTCGTCGTCCATCGACAAGTTCGACTACTCCAGAATCGATCGAGCGAACCCGACTGTTGCTGACGATTTTCACGCCAAGTTCACGAGCCACTCGAACGAGTCCGTTCAGCAACTTGAGAGGATGCAGCGCCGCGCAGTGAGGGGAGTACAGGCCGCCACGTGCCCCCTCGACACGGAGAAGTGCATTCACGGAGTCGGGGTCGAGCATTGTGACATCGTCGAAACCATGTCGAGCGGATGTCTCTGCTTGTTGTCGTAGACGTCCCTCGTGTGCCGGGTTGGTGGCCACCGTCAACGTTCCGCTGCGGGCCCAGTCGCAGTCAATTCTGTTGTCGCCGATGAATTGCTCGACATCGACAACCGTGTGGTTCATCGCGGTCTGCATTCGGCGCGCTTGTTCGACACCGTGCATCTGGGCGAGGTCGTCGAGCCCGAGAGGGAACAGGGCACTGCACCAGCCACCATTTCGACCACTGGCTCCGAACCCGGGCTCCTCGGCATCGAGAACCATGACGTCGGCAGAGGGCTGTATTTGCTTCAGGGAGATTGCCGTCCACAACCCCGAATAACCCGCTCCGACGACGAGCACCTGGGAGTAGATGGTAAGCGGTTCTCCGTGAAATTGTGCTCTTGCTTCAGCCCAGAGCGAATCGGACCACGCGTGAGATTGCCCTTGTGTCATTTGCTAACAGGCTTCACATCTTGATCAGGATCGCAAAGTCGCGTGACGATTCACCTCGTCCGCGTAGCCGACCCCACAGTGCCGGCAAAACCCACGTGAGCGAAATGGCGTAATAGGCGAAGTGATACTTCCTGCGGATCGCCCGATCCACACGCACGGCTTCTTCTCCTGACACCAGACGAGCTGTCGCCTCGGTAGTCGCAGCACCTGGAAGCTCTTTGCCCTTCACATCGCATGGAGTGAGTGTGACGCGCGAGTTGTTGCGGATTCTCTTTACCTTGCCAGCCGACTCCTCGGTGATCACGCCCAATTCATCGCCTACTCCAGCAACCCAAACGGCGGTAGCAACAGGCTCACCGTTCTTTCGATAGGTGATGAGCGAAAGGTATTTCTCGTTTGCAAGTGTCATTTGGTGACTCCTTCGGTGAAGAGGTTAGTGAGTGTTCTTCGTGACTATCTTGGGAGACGTGCCGCCAATTGGAGTAGCCGTAGCTGCGTTGCTTACTTCGGGAATCGGAACACTCGGTGGACTTGGAGGAGCGATCATGCTCGTTCCATTTCTCGTGCTTACGGGAATGCCGGTAAGTCAGGCTGCGCCACTTGGATTGGTCTCTGTTGTGGCGGCATCATCTGCAGCTGCGCAACGTCAACTACGGGAACATACGACGAACCATCGTCTAGGTGTTCTTACTGAGACTGCTGCAACTGCGGGGGCAGTGGCAGGCGCACTCGCTGCGGGCGCGGTGTCTGACCAGGTATTGACGTACGCGTTGGCAGTCGTGGCTCTTGGTGCCGCGGTCGCGGGTGGCAAGCGCAAAGGGCTTCGGTGGAAGCCGGACCCCGCGACTCCGAAGGAGGACGTTGGGGAGTGGATCGGCACCTTGAGCGGCGCTTACTCACTCAATGGCGAAGTGGTTCCGTATCGTCCGAAGCGAATTGGTATGGGTATGGCGGCCATGGGCGTTGCTGGCGTCATCACCGGTGTCTCTGGCGTAGGTGGTGGGTTCATCAAGACTCCCGCCAACAGCGAATTGATGCATGTTCCGGTGAAGGTTGCATCGAGCACGACGACCTTTTCCATTGGGATCACTGCAGCCGCTGCACTCTTGGTGAAGGCAATGCATGGTGATTTAGACGTCGAATTGGCGGCACTGGTGATTTTGGGTTCCCTTGTAGGTGGAGTGGTCGGATCGCGAGTACAAGCGCGTCTCGCTCCGCAAACGGTTCGTCGATTCTTGTCAGTCGTGCTGATCGGAGTCGCAGTGATTCTGGCGGTGCGAGCATGAGCGAGCCGAGAGTCGATCCGACTCAGGCCACCGCCGAAGAGCGACTCGGGGCGATGATCCGCACCGTGCTGATCGGTGTCGCCGCGTTGGCGCTGGTCGGCGTTCTCTTGCCCGTCAATCTCGGTGAGCCGGTCGAATTGTTGGCAGTTGCCCTCGTCGTCGCAATTCCATTCATACGCGTTGTCTGGCTGGTAACGCGCTGGTGGAAACAACGAGACTTTCGCTTTGTCCGCTGGGCACTCCTGCTGTTGATGCTGGTGGCGGTTGGGCCAGTATTTGCCTTCTTCGGCAACTAACGCGTCGCGAACTCTGAGGCGCTAGACCCACCACCCCAAGTGGTCACGAAGGTGTAGGCATCGCCACGCACGATCGTCTCTCGCCATTCGAGTGGGCCATCGGCGTGTTCGGTGTAACGCTCCACGAAGAACACTGCTTGCTGTGCATCGATTCCAAGAAGTTGTCTGGTTTCCGTATCGGGGAGTCGGGGATGAATGCGTTCCCATCCGCTCATCGGTTGAATGTCGACGAGTCGGGCGAGTTCGGCGTACACGGCGGTGTGTCGGAAGTCCACCTCGAACAGAGGCTTGACCAAGTTGGCCGGCATCCAAATGTCATCAACGGCAAAGGGCGTTCCGTCGACCAGTCGAAGTCGCCGCAGGTGGAAGAACTGTTGCCTTTCGGCAAGTTTGAGGTGTTCGGCAACCTGAGCATTCTTCACACGCTCTAGAGCGAGTACCTCACTGTCTTGCCGGTAACCCTGATCCTCGATCGAGCGGAACAGGCTGTACAGAGGCCCGATGCGTTGCTCGAGTGCGATCGGCTCCACGTAACTGCCGCGACCGCGCTGACGTTGCAAAACCCCTGAGTCTTGAAGTTCGCGGAGTGCCTCGCGCACTGTGTGCCGACTGACTCGGTAATGAGACACGAGTTCACGATCGGACGGAAACCCCGAGAGAAACTCTCCTGCGTCAAGACGCCGACGCACGTCGTCGCGAATCTGCTCCCACAAAGGTGCGGCCAAGTCGCGACGAACCTTGAATTTGGACGTCACGATCTCGACCTAGGTGCTGCTAGTTACCGATACCGACCGAAGCGCGGTGTTCACCATCGCCTTGGGTGATCGATCCACCGGTTGCGCGGTTCGACTGCGCGTCACGCAACCCCAGTCCGAGGAAGAGGCCGGCAATGGTGACGATGGCAAGCCCGGCCCCAGAAGCCAGCATCACCAGTGCAGGTGCAGGGCATGTGCCGGAGACCGCCCAGCCGATTCCAAAGATGGCGCCACCCACTACATGGTGTTTTTGAATCTTCGAGCGAGAGAGCGAGAGCGTTCCTGCAAGAACCGTCTTCACTTTTGCCCGTTCGAAGTACGCGAGGAGCGGTAGCGATACGCCAATTGCGAGACCCATCAAGCCAAACACGTCGAACTCCTCGAGCGACAACATGTTGTGGATCGTGGCGTACTCGTGGAGGTTCGCTGCTGCAAGGACGAAACCGAAACCTGCTCCAAAAAGAAGCCCGATGACGTTGAATTTCGTTGAATTTTTCACGGTTCCTCCTCAGGCCAACTGGTTGATCACGAAGGTGGTGGCCACTGCTGCGGCCATGAATGTCATCATGGCCGCCCAACTAGCGGGAGAGCGCTGTGCCGTTCCGCAAATGCCGTGACCTGAAGTGCAGCCTCCCGACATTCGCGCCCCGTATCCCATCACCACTGCGCCGATGAAGATGACGAGTGCCGCTACCGGTGTCGAGAGTCCGAAGTTTCCTTCCCCTGATTGGGTGAGGATCTCGTATCCGGAACGTGGATCGAAACCGGTCTCCTTCAGCGATACGGCAATGAATCCGCCGACAGCGATTCCTACGAAGTACCAGGCTCGCCACACCACGGCGCCAGGTACACGACGAAGAGTCTTCGAAGTCTCCACGTAAGCCCCGGTAGCCCCAAGCGGCTGGTTGGTGAAGAGGAAAAACCCCACCACCAAGAGCCCGAGAAGCGGTCCCGCGATGAACCACGGAAGACGGTCAGGTAACAAGTTCATGGAACCCCCAAATCTTTCGCCCTACTGGCGATACCGAGACGGTAACACAGGCCAGAAATGTCCGTACATTTTGTTATGTTGGGCATCAGGCGAAAGGGGAGTCGATGTTCTTCAGGCAGTACTACCTCGCATGTTTGTCTCATGCTTCGTACTTGATTGGTGACACCACGACCGGTCGAGCAGTGGTGGTCGATCCGCAGCGTGACATTGCGCAGTACTTGGAAGATGCCAAGGAAAACGGTCTCATCATCGAGCGGGTCATCGAGACGCACTTCCACGCCGATTTTCTCTCCGGGCACCTCGAATTGCAGAAGGCCACTGGCGCGGTCATCTCTTATGGGACTGTCGGCGCCGAGCGCGCCGAGTTTCCTGTTGCTGCAATGAAGGACGGTGAGCGCTTGTCGCTCGGCGAGGTGACGCTCGAAGTGATGAATACTCCCGGCCATACGCCCGAGTCGATCAGCATCGTCGTCTACGACAAGAACGACCAGCCTTACGGAGTTCTCACGGGGGACACGCTCTTCATTGGTGATGTTGGTCGCCCCGATTTGTTGTCCTCCTTCGGTGCAACTGCGGAGGATCTCGGCCGGCAGCTTTATCACTCGCTGCACGACAGGTTGCTCAAGTTGCCAGATGAGACGAAGGTGTACCCCGCGCATGGGGCTGGTTCATCTTGTGGGAAGAACCTGTCAAGTGAGACCGTCTGCACGATCGGTAAGCAGAAGAGAACGAACTATGCATTGGCACCGATGTCCGAAGAGGAATTCGTGAAGGTCGTCACCGAGGGGCAGAACGCGGCTCCGTTGTATTTTCCGTTTGCTGCGGTGACCAATCGCAAGATGCGTGAAGTCTTCGATGAGGCGGGAGAAATCCGCTGGATGTCGATCGACGAAGTGCTTCAGGCCCACAAGGACGGCGCGGTTGTCGTCGACACTCGCGAGCCGATGGATTTTGCCGCCGCGCATTTGCTTGGCTCGATCAATGTCGGCTTGTCCGGCCGTTTTGCCGAATACACCGGCGAGGTGGTCGCCTCATCCACGCCAATCGTGCTGCTGTGTCCCGAGGGCATGGAAGCCGAGGCTCGGGTTCGCCTTGCGCGGATCGGTTTCGACAGGGTCGTTGGCGCACTTCGTACACCCGAGAAGGTGTTCATGGATCGCCCTGAACTGGTGGGGAGGGCATCGCGTCTCACGGTCGAACAGTTGAAGACGAGCCGAAGCGAGGTGAAGGGTTTGCAGGTGGTCGATGTTCGTGGCCCTGGTGAAGTGGCGGCAGGAATGGTTCCGGGGGCAAAGCATGTGCAGTTGCCTTCGCTCATCAACGACTACACATCGTTGGATCCGAAAGCACCAACTGTGGTGTACTGCGCAGGCGGCTATCGATCGAGCATTGCTGCAAGTTTCCTGCGGCAACATGGATTCATCGATGTGTCAGACTTGCTCGGTGGTTTTGGGGCGTGGTCGCAAGCTGGGGAAGAAATCGCAGTAGTGGCTTCGGCTCACTGATAAGCGATCGTCCATGACTCGTTACGCCTTCTTGATCGACCAAGACACCTGCATTGGGTGTCATGCCTGCACCGTTGCCTGCAAGTCGGAGCACGACGTTCCCCTCGGCGTCAATCGCACCTGGGTGAAGTACATCGAGAAAGGCGAGTTCCCGGATTCTCGTCGTTTCTATTCGGTCAATCGCTGCAATCACTGCGAAGACGCCCCGTGTGTGTCGATTTGCCCGACAACCGCCCTCTATCAGCGAGAAGACGGCATCGTTGACTTCAATGACTCCAATTGCATCGGCTGCAAGTCATGCATGAATGCGTGTCCCTATGACGCGCTCTACATCAACCCCGATACTCAAACCGCCCACAAGTGCAACTTCTGTTCGCACCGTGTCGAGTTGTCGCTCGAACCGAGCTGCGTCGTGGTGTGTCCGACGCAGTCGATCATCGCTGGTGACATCGAGGACCCGAATTCGAAGATTTCCCAAATGCTGGGGCGTTACGACACCAAGGTTCGTGCGCCGGAGCAAGGCACCAAACCACACGTCTTCTACAAGGGCGCCGATGAGGCAGCGCTCGATCCATTGCGTACCAAGATCCTCGAAGACGGGATGATCTGGGCCGAGACCACGGAACATCACCCGACGATCCCCGTCTCCAATCCGTCGATCGATTCCAACGTCGTGGCACGCACGGCGTACACGACGAATCACCCGATGGCATGGAAGGGCAAGGTCTCGTCGTATCTCGTCACCAAGGCGATCGCAGGCGGTGCATTGCTGGTTGCCGGTTTGCTCGCACTTCTCGGTCACGCCGATGAACAGGCGTTCGTTGGCGTGTATGCACCGACGGTTGCATTGGTGTTCGCTGCGATAACGGGAGCGATCCTGATTTGGGACCTCAAGCAACCCTTGCGTTTCTTCTACATCTTCACGCGACCGCAATGGGGTTCGTGGTTGGTGAAGGGTTCGTTCATTCTCCTCGCCTTCGGAGGTGTGGGCTCGGTGTGGTGGCTCGGTGGCGCGTTGGGCAACGAATCGTTGATCACTGCCATGGCCGTTCCCGCGATGGTGCTCGGTGCTGCGACTGCCGGCTACACGGCGTGGCTGTTCGCTCAATGTGAAGGGCGCGATTTATGGCAAACGCCATTGCTCCTGCCGGTACTCGTGTCGCAGGCCGTTGCAGCCGGAGCAGCCGCACTGATCATCCCGATCTCGTTGTTCGAAGTTCCAGATTCCGCAGTGAATGCGCTGCTGTGGACGCTGTTTGGCGGCATCATCGCTGAGCTCGTGTTCATCGTCATCGAAGTCACGTCTCACGGGTCGGTCTCGGTCGAGATGGCCACTGCTGCGATGGTGAGTGGGAAGTACCGCGGACGCTTCTGGTTCGGTCTCATCGGGGGAATGGTTGTTGCGGGTGGCCTTGCATTGGTTGCTGCGCTCACCGGCGAAACGACGATCGCGGTGGCAGCGAGTGTTCTTGCCATCGCTGGCATTGCCGCCTACAAGGACGCTTTTGTGAGAGCCGGCCAGTCGGTGCCGTTGAGCTGAGGGGAACCAGATGTCACTTCGCGAGGAAATCACTGCGGCAGGAATGGGGGAGTTGTCGAAACTCCTTCCCGGTTCTGCGCTCACCAACTACCCCCCGGTTGATAAGTGGCAGGACTGGGTGGAGCTCGACTCCAAGGACTGGGCCCACGGAAAGAAGACTAAGCGACGCTTCAGCCTGATTCCGACGACGTGCTTCAACTGCGAAGCATGTTGTGGCTTGCTCGCCTACGTCGACAAAGAGACGGGGGAGATCCAAAAGTTCGAAGGGAATCCGCATCACCCCGCCAGCCGCGGTCGCAATTGCGCAAAGGGGCCAGCAACGATCAACCAGGTTCATGACGCTGATCGCATCTTGTTCCCACTCAAGCGTGCGGGAAAGCGCGGCGAAGGTAAATGGGAGCGCATTGAGTGGTCGCAAGCTCTCGAAGAGATCGGCTCACGTATCGGCAAAGCCTTCCGCGAGGGTCGCCACAAAGAAGTGATGTACCACGTCGGTCGTCCGGGTGACGACAGCTATATGGAGCGTGTGCTGCATGCCTGGGGGTTGGACGGCCACAACAGTCACACCAACATCTGTTCATCTGGCGCGCGCGTCGGTTACGCCGCATGGATGGGTTTCGACCGTCCTTCGGGTGATCACGCGAACGCCAAGGTGATCTTCCTCATCTCGTCGCACCTCGAAGCTGGTCACTACTTCAACCCGCACGCACAGCGAATCATCGAAGGCAAGATGCGTGGCGCCAAGGTGATTTGCGTCGACCCTCGTCTTTCGAACACCGCATCCATGAGTGATTACTGGTTGCCCGTCTGGCCGGGCACCGAAGCTTTCCTGTGTCTCGCTATTGCGCGCCTGCTGTTGCAGAACGGCACATGGGACCGCGAGTTCGTACGTCGTTGGGTCAACTGGGACGTCTTCCTGCGCGAGACACGTCCCGATCTGGAGTGCACGTTCGACAACGTCGACAAGGCGTTGATCGATCTCTATGCGGAGTACACGCCAGAGAAGGCGGAGCACATCTGCGGTATCGAGGCTCGCAAGATTCACGAGATCGCCGAGCACGTCGGCCGCGCCGTTCCTGGTCGACTTTCCACCCACAACTGGCGTGCGTCGGCTGCTGGAAATGAAGGTGGCTGGCAGACGTCGCGCACACTGTTTTTTCTCAACGTGCTCACCGGCTCGGTGGGTACGGAGGGCGGCACCAGCCCGAATGGTTGGAACAAGTTCATTCCGGTTCCGCCGAAGAACCCGCACCCCCATGGTGATTGGAACGAACTCACATGGCCGAAGGAATACCCGCTTTCGCACCACGAACTTTCGATCTTGCTCCCGCACTTCCTGAAAGAGGGCAGAGGCAAACTCGACACGTACTTCACGCGCGTGTACAACCCGATCTGGACGAACCCGGATGGTTTCACTTGGCTCGAAGCACTGACCAATGAAGATTTGGTTGGCTGTCACGTTGCGCTCACGCCGATCTGGAGCGAGACGGCCTGGTTTGCCGACTACGTGTTGCCGATGGGCGTTGCCTCGGAGCGTCACGACGTCGCGTCATACGAAACGCACATGGGTCGTTGGATCGGGTTCCGTCAGCCGGTGATGAAGGTCTACGCCGAACAACAGGGCAAGACGATCAACCGCACGTACGAGGCCAACCCCGGCGAAGTATGGGAAGAACACGAATTCTGGATCGATTTGTCGTGGAAGATCGACCCGGATGGATCGCTCGGTATTCGCGAGCACTTCGAATCGATTGCGAAGCCGGGAACTCCGCTGTCGATCGACGAGTACTACTCATACCTGTTCGAAAACTCGATTCCTGGTCTGCCTGATGCTGCGAAAGCGGAGGGCATGACGCCACTGCAGTACATGCGCAAGTACGGTGCCTTTTCGATCCCAGGCAATCAAGAGAAAGTGCACGAACGAGTGGTCACTGCTCACGAACTCGAGTCGGCAAAGGCCGTGCGCGATGCCGAGGGTGTGTATCGGGTGCCGGGTACCGCCGGAATGCACGACACCGTCGATGACGTGAATGGCCACATGCCGTTCATCGGAGATGGTTCGGTGGGGGTCGACATCGAAGGAGAAATCCGCTTCGGTTTCCCAACACCGTCACGCAAACTCGAGTTGTTTTCTCCGACGATGCGCGACTGGGGTTGGCCCGAGTATTCCTTGCCGACTTGGATTCCCTCCCACGTGCACTGGGAGAAGCTCGATTTCGAGCGCGGTGAACGAATCCTTCTTCCCACGTTCCGTTTGCCGACGCTCATCCACACCCGCTCGGGCCAGTCCAAGTGGTTGGCCGAGTTGAGCCATGCGCATCCGCTGTGGATTCATCCGAGTGATGCCGAGAAGTTGGGCATCGAACCGAATGGTCTGGTGCGGGTGTCCACTCAGACCGGCTACTTCGTCATTCGTGCATGGCGCACTGAAGGGATACGACCTGGCGTGGTTGCGGCATCGCACCACATGGGTAGATGGCGCCTCGATGAGCAGACAGGCACACCAGGTTGGACGGCAGGCGTGGCAGCCCTTTCGGGGCCTGGGGTCGGTTACGGCGCAGGCGATGCTTCGAGCGATGGCCAATGGCACCTCAACCAGATCCATGGTGTCCAGTCATTCGACTCGGGCGATCCGGATTCGCAGCGCGTGTGGTGGACGGATGCTGGAGTGCATCAGAACCTCACGTTCCCGGTGCAGCCAGACCCGATCTCGGGAATGCACTGCTGGTTGCAGCACGTAACGGTGTCGGCAGCACAACCTGGTGATCGCTATGGCGACATTGCCGTCGATACCGGCAAGTCGATGCAGGTGTTCCGCGAATGGTTGGCCAAGACGCGACCCGCGCCGGGGCCTGGCGGATTGCGACGCCCGTTGCACTTCGCCCGTCCAGTCAAGCCACTCGCTTCCGCCTACAAAATGTCGTGACTCGCGATCTCGCCGAACGGGCGACAAACCGAGCTGCATTTTCCGGAATGGCAGGTGCGCTCCTGCTCAGCGAACCAGGTGTTGCTCTCGGCGATGCATTGGCCAAACTCCCGCAGCTGGCGAGTGTCGTGGAATCGATTTCGTCGGTCGAATACGAGCGGGTGTTCCTCCGCGGAGCGCCGCCATACGAAAGCATCTTTCGTTCGGATTCAGGCCAACGTGGAGGGGCGGTGTCTTCCCGGGTCGTCGATTCCTATGCGGAGATCGGGTTCACGGAGCACGAAACGGGTGGCTGGCGTGTTGCAGGTCCCGATCACCTGGGTCTGGAATTGCGCGCTCATGCTCATCTTGCCGCCCTTGAAGCTGCTGCATGGCGTGATGAGCGACCCGACGAGGGAGCGCGAATGGTGGAATCTCAACGACGCTTCTTTGCCGACCATCTGGCTTGGTGGGCCGAGATCGCTCTAGAGGCACTGCGTGAGGCGGCAGGGGACGGCGCATACGCAGATCTCATCGAAGAGATCAGGGCGTTCGTTGCCGATGAGATAGATCTGTTGCGACCTGCGCCGCTGCTCGAGGGTGAAGTGCTGCCGCCAGTCGCCCATCCGGGGCGACTAGGTCCATCACGATTGGCGCGTCACATGCTTGCGCCGTCTCGCAGTGGTGTCTGGTTGTCGTCGAACAGGATCGCCGAGTCGGCGCACGCGCTCGGATTTCCCTGGCGTCCAATGGATGGGCGTAACAATCTGACACCGCTCGTGGCAGCTGCGAACGATGCAGGGGAACTCGACATGTTGGTGGCACCGTGGCTTGATCTTGCTCAGGCCGAGCTGAAGAGGCATCGCGAACGTGCGCAGGAGCAGCCCGGCGCAGAGCGCGTGTGGGCCGAGATGGCCTCACGAGCAGAGGCCACCGTGGGAATGTTGTCGTCACTGAGCTCGTCGTTGAATGTCGATACCGATGTGGAGATCGTGGTTCGAGTGTCGGGTTCAGATCGTCTGGACATGGTGCGCCGGCTTGACCAAACGGGGCTGAACATCGAGATCGTCGAGGAGTCCTAACCCGACGCCCACTCTCCAGGAGACGTCAATAGGGTTGGGTCATGGCGAAACCCCCTCTTCGCTTGTTGCTTGGTGTCGCCCTTGCGATTTCCGCGACTTTCGCGGTTTCCCCGGCGCAAGCGGATACTCCGTGGTCGAAGGTACGCAACAAAGAAGCTCATGGTGGTGCGATCATGCAGACTGCGGTGCCTGGAGCCGTGGTGGCGTATCAAGTGCAGGCACGTAAATTTTCGATCTGGTACGTCGCCGGACCAAAGAACGGTCGTATCGCGATCTATCTGAATGGCGCAAAGCATCGGGTAGTGGATCAGTGGGCTCCATCGAAGGAATCTCGCTCGATCGTGTTGAAAGGTTCTCGTCCGGTCAACTCGGTGATGGTGGTGTCGCTTGGTACG
This sequence comes from uncultured Acidimicrobium sp., assembly GCA_964654335.1. Lineage (GTDB taxonomy): Bacteria > Actinomycetota > Acidimicrobiia > Acidimicrobiales > Ilumatobacteraceae > UBA3006. The sequence goes on along the minus strand of CAZZJH010000011.1, from coordinate 6,059 downwards.
AAGCGTCCGAAATCGAAGGGAACTCTCGTCAATGTGGACGCGATCTCGCCGCGCCCAGATCGCTGTTCCAAGGGTTGTTTACGCACGCCTGAGCCGTCATTGATGTTGACATCGCTTTCTGAGCTTGCTGCAGACCCGATTTGGTATCCAGCTTCGGTTCCGACACCGGATCAGCCAGCGTTCAACGTGGCGATCGGGAGTTACGTGCGGGGCCAAGACGTGCTTCCGCTCGAAACGAATGCGCCGATCATTCGGGAAGCGATGTGCGCGCAGGCACGACGGGTGCCACAAGGCGTGATGATCCTGTCGTTCGGCAAACAAGTCGAGGGTGGCTCAAGTGGCTTTGGTATCGCGTTGACCGATGCGGACATTGCTAACGCAACGGCGGTCGTTGCCTCGGGACTTGCGGACTGCGCTTCGGGACCATGGGAAGTGGCGATTGGCACCAGTAACTCCGGTGGAGCGACGCCATTCAATGGCTACGACGGGGGAGTGCGCTGGGCACAGATCGTGGAGCAAGCTCGCGCGATCTCTGACCCCCGTGTCATCATCTCGGGCGCCAACGACATCGAACCCAGCTGGGGCCCGGTCGATCAGGCAAAGGCATGGGTGAGTGGATTCATCGCCTCTTCTGGACGTCGTTTGTGGAACTTCGGTTCTGCCGATGGATGCCCCCAAAGTGTTGGCACATTTCGGTGCAACAACGGGTGGACGATTGATGACGTGCTGTGGGTGTCGTCTTCTGCGTCAGCGAACATCGTGGTGGTGCCTCAGATTCACACGCAAAGCGGAGCACAGGCGCGACAATGGGCGGTGATCGCCGCACGTGGACTGGAGTTGGGTACTCCGTTGCGAATCGCAGGAGTTGGCGCGCAACCTTCGGCATGTTTGCAAGTGCGAGGTGGATGTCCCACTACGGGAAACGACGTATGGTCCGCATGGTCCCAATTACGTCAGGCGCTCGATTCGATTCCTGCAACATCTGGAACTGCGATTGGCCCACCACGCGACATCCGATGGAGTTGGCGCTAGATCCGTTTGCGCCGTCGGCTGCCGATCACCGTCAAGCCAATAACGAGCAACAAGATCGCACCAATGATGAATGGGCCCGGGAAGTATCCCGTGTTGCCGAGTCCCGAGCCGCCCTCAGTCTGTTCATCGGGGTAGAGATTGTGGAAATCGTCGGGGATCGTCGTACTCGTAGCGATGACTAGATCGAACAGCAGCGACTGAATCCAAGCGACCATGCACGCAACCTATGGTGCACATCGATCCATTTCCTGTGACATCCCTACCGCGTTCGCGTCGGGACATAGGTTCTACCCCCCCGTCTAGAGACTGAAGATGGATATGCGCAAGCGCTACTTGATACTCGCCGTAGTTGCACTCGTCTTCGTCCCCTCGCTCGCCGTAGGAGCGGATGACATTTCTGGAGAATATGTCGTCGTGACACCACTTGTGGGTCGCGCGCCTAAACCCATACGAAAATTCCTCACGACACTCGAGCTAGACACGCTCGAACGTGTCGACAAGAGCATCCAAGCGATACCACTTCGTGATCCAGAGGGAGACGCGACGATCGTTTGGCACATCGAAGAAGCGGTAGTCCGGTCTCCCGCGTTTCGACTCCAACGAGACGTCATGCGAACACTACGAATGATGTTTGCTGGAGCTGATGGGTTCTCGATTGGACGCCACATCGACATCATCGTTGCCAAAACCCAAAGTTTCATCCGGGAATCGCTCAAAGTGGTGGGCTGTAATCCCGATCTTGGCGCATTTGACGGCCAGATTCTGATGGGAGCGGCCTTGTGTAACAGAAGAGTGATCGTCTCAAACGTCACTGGTTATCTCTTCCTCACCCGTCCTGGCCAGCGAGTGACTTCTGCGATGGAGCGACGAGCAGAACCGCCTTTGAGTCTTTTTAATTATCGACTGGCTGCCCGAAATTCATCCGCCTTGGCACACGAATGGGTGCACTTCTTCCGCATGGCGGGACTGGGGGGACGGGTGGCACCCGACGAACCGCTCTGGTTTGCGGAGGGCTTCGCCGAGTTTTGGGCCCACATGGCCAAAGTGAGGCTTTACGGAAATAACGATGCGATGGTGAGTACGCACGTCATCCGATTGCGCGATTTCTTCGACTGGGAAAGGCAATGCCCGGGCCCTCTCCGCCGATACCGAATCGATCAAGGCAATTCGTGTCACTACCACCTTGGGATGTTGGCGATCGAGTATCTCGTAGCAAATTACGGGGGACTTGAGGCCACGACGGAACTGTTCAGGATCGATGGGGAAATTCCCACCTTTGTGGAGGGCTTCAAACGAGTTTTTGGTATCGATTTGAGCGACTTTGAAGCCGAAGCGGATCGTTATATCGAGACGATACGAAAAGCAGAACTCACAAAGTGACCGGTTGGAGTCGACGCTCGAAAATTGCCAGCAAGACGAGCGCGGTGATGACGAAAGCCGCACCAATGATTCGAGTGAGAGTGAGACTCTCGCCGAGGAATAGCACTCCTGCAGCTATTGCCATGACTGGTTCAGAGGTGGAAACGATTGAGCTCTTCGATGATCCGATACGGCGAAGTCCAGCGAAGAAAAAGGCCGTACCGCCGATGCTGCTGAAAATGGCGAGCATCAAGATTGACAGCCAACCCAAGGCCGTTTCCGGGAAATCGACTGTGATGAATGCTCCTCCGACGATCCAATACAGCCAAAATGACAAGGCGCCTCCAGTCATCACCAGGGCAGTACCAGTAAGAACGTCCGTGGTTTGCAGGGCATGCGAACTACCGAGGGCGTAGGTGGTGTAGAGGAGTGCTGCGCCGATGCACAGCACAACGGCTCTTATGTTGCCCGACCCGACTTGGCCCGCTGTTATTGCTACTCCCACCAAGGTCAACAACAGGGTGAGGGCGATCGCGGGTGTGGGCTTGTTCTTAAACAACGCCCAATTCAGGGCGACGACAAACAGTGGGTAACAGTTGAACAGGACAATGGCGAGGCTGCTATCGATACTTTCAAGGGCGGTGAAATAGAAGAGAGCTCCAAGGAAATAGCCGATACCCCCGAACGCAAGGAGTTTGACCACCATTGCACGGCTGGGCCATGGAACTTCACGTTTCAGCGCCATGCGCATTGCAATTGTGATGAGTGACGCGATCGAAAAACGAGCGACCATCGTCCCGACCACGCTCGCCCCGTCGTCATACGCCCAGTTGGCGAACGTTGCTGCCATGCTGAAAACGACACTCGAGAGGACGATGTAACCGATTCCAGCGATGGATGATCTATTGGTCACTTGACGACTGTAGTTCTCACGTTTGCTGTCTACCGTCGGTCACGTGACGAATAGACGGCTGCTCGCGATCCTCACTGGAGGAGTTTTCGCCTCTTTTCTTGCATTCGCGTCACCTGTGAAGTCCACCGAATTGAACGTTCTCGACTGTCGCGAGGGTGGGACATGCAAGGTTGGCGACAGAGGGCCAGGCGGTGGCGTAGTGGTGCACGACGCCGGTGCCACGACTTGGTGGGGAAGATACCTAGAGGCTCGTGTGATACCTGCCGCTACGGGGATTCCGTGGGCTCCTAACGAGTCGACGGCGAATCAGGCGGTGTTTCTGCCCGGAGTTCTTTCGCAATTGCGCCAGCGTGTGCGCTCTAAAGGAGTGGGTTTCGGTCGGTTGAACACCGCTGCAATCGTCGCGACGTACGGCGAAGGAAACTACGCAGCAGCCGTGGCTTCGCATTTCCGTGGAGGCGGTCAAGCCGATTGGTTCCTACCATCCAAGGACGAACTCGATTTGATCTATCGCCATTTACACGTTGGGCGAACTTCGCTGGCACGTCTGAACGTCGCGGTGTGGACATCGACCGAAGCTAGTGATTCTTTTGCGTGGTATCAGTTGTTCCAGGACGGCACCCAGTTCACCGACGCAAACGGCATCATCCCCGGCTTGAAGATGAACAAGGCAGATACCCAGTCACGCGCTCATGTCGGTTCTAACTTCGCACCCACTCCATTCCAGTTGTATGCGATGCGTGCATTCTCGGATGGTCCGATGCCTCCGCCTGCAGATGATTTCTCCAACGGATCGCCATGCGCGGCTGGCGGACTGTGCCGAGTGGGGGATGTGGGTCCCGGTGGCGGAATCGTGTTCTATGACGCAGGATCCCGTCAGAGTTGGGGGCGATTTCTCGAAGTGGCTCCCGCATCTTGCGAAGGTGTGGGGTTGGCATTTCGTCCCCCAACTCAGCGAAGTGTCATCTATTCGCAGGTTGGCGGTCAACCAACCCCCAAGGTGCGCCGACTTCTGGCGAAGAGTGTCGGGATGGGGGCTACGAACACCGCATTGATCGTGCAGCGTTTCAAACAGCGGGTGATGTATGCGGCCCGATTCGCAGACGAGTCAACCTGCAATGGTTTTACCGATTGGTTCTTGCCATCGAAGGACGAGTTGGACCTGGTTTACAACGTCATCAGAGCACGTGATCTGCCTCTGGGCGATTTCGACAAGGGCTATTACTGGACTTCAACCGACTACAACAATGTGACGGCTTGGACGCAGTACTTCATGGATGGTCAGCAATTCGATCGTGTGCAGACGCTTTCCGCGAACAAACAGCCACCCAATCGGCCGTTTCGTGTGCGCATGATTCGTGCCTTTGGCTGATGCCGTGGCAACGTTGAACCGTGCGAAGGCTCCTCCTCCCAGTCGCATTGGTGGTGCTTTCCGCCTGTGGCGCCAAATCTTCTCCGCTCGATAGCGCGCTGAAGGACATGTTCGAAGCTGCAAAGGCGGAGGGTGCGAATTGTGTCGTGGTGGAAAGAGGGGGAGAGCTCGTTGGCGAGTGGCGGGCGGACGATTTCGCAGACGGCGCATTGCAGGAAGGATTCTCTACGACCAAGTCCCTAGCCGCGACCCTCGTCGGAGTCGCCCAGGACGAGGGCTTCTTGTCGATCGACGACCCTGCTTCACGATTCATCACCGAATGGCAAGGTACGGCTAGCGAGAGTGTCACCATTCGCCAATTGCTTTCGAACACGTCGGGTCGTTATTTCGACGTCCTTTCTGACTACGCGAGACTTGCGTTCCTTGAGCAAAACAAGTCGGGTTATGCGATCTCGCTCGAACAGTCGAGCGCACCGGGTGAAACCTGGGTATACAACAACGCGGCGGTGCAAACCCTCGAGGTCGTGCTCAAGCGCGCGACAGGTGTTCCCGTCGATGAATTCGCGCGAACTCGCGTTTTCGAGCCACTGGGGATGACTTCGAGGCTCTCCACCGATGCCTTCGGCAATCAGGGGTTGTTCGCAGGTATGCAGACCAATTGCGTGGATCTTGCGCGGCTGGTTCGGCTGTATCTAGACGGCGGGAAAGTAAATGATCGTCAGGTCGTGTCCTCTGCATTCGTCACGGAGGCTCTGCGACCATCGAGCGAACTCAACGATGGCTACGGGTTCCTGTGGTGGTTGAACGAGCCTGGTCGAATCGTCAAAGCAGATGGCTCTGGAACGAACTCCGGTGAATCGATGTTGCCCGACGCGTCTAGTGACGTGTTTTGGGCATCAGGAGCTTGCGGTCAGGTGGCGATGGGATTTCCCTCTGACGATTTGGTGATCACCTTGATGCGGCCCGTCGATGTCGGCGGAATCTCTGCTCTTGCAGGATGCGGTGGCGAAAGTGTCGAGAAGGTGGTGGTGGACGCCCAGTTGTCGCTCGTCGGGGTACTGGGAAAGTAGATCTCTCAGGCGAGCGAGAGGAAGGCTCTCTGTAGCTGATCCCGTCGTTGGTCGCCGGTTTTCTTGGTATCTGCGGCACATTGAGCGAGGGCGTTCGCGAGCATCATCATGCCCGCCCGTTCGAGAGCTTTCTTGGTCGCAGAGATTTGGGTGATCACCTCGAGGCAGTCGCGTTCGGTCTCGATCATGTTGATCAGGCCACCGATCTGGCCTTCGATCCTGCGCAGACGATTGATCAGGTCCTGGGACTCGTCGTTGTACGACTTTTTCGATGGAGCGCGCTTGGTCATGGACGAAGCATACCCAAGGGGGT
>CAZZJH010000010.1:0-28730 GCA_964654335.1 uncultured Acidimicrobium sp. | reverse complement strand
TCCTGGTCGAGGAGAGCCTGAGCGACGAGGTCGAGGCCCTTGCGGTGCTTCTCGAGCAAGACGCGTGCACGCTTCTCCTGTTCGTGAAGGATCCGACTGATCTCCTCGTCGATACGACGGGCCATTTCGTCGGAGTACTCCCTGCCGGAAGTCATCAGGTCTTCGCCGAGGAACACCTGCTGCTGTCCGGCGAACGCCATCGGACCAACCTTGTCGCTCATGCCCCACTCGCGCACCATGCGGCGGGCAATGTTCGTCGATTGTTCGAGGTCGTTGGCTGCACCGCTGTTGAGATGACCGAACACGATCATCTCGGCGACACGGCCACCCATCGCCTTGCAGATGACGTCTTCGAAGTACTCGCGGGAGTACGTGTGGCGTTCTTCCGGGAGCGTCCAGGTGACGCCGAGTGCCATACCGCGCGGAAGGATCGTCACCTTGTGCAACGGATCAGAATGCGGAAGCACCGTGGCCAGCACGGCATGACCGCCTTCGTGGTACGCGGTCGCTCGCTTCTCTTCGGCGTTCAGAATGAGGCTCTCGCGACTCGCGCCGAGCACGACACGATCCCGAGCATTCTCGAAGTCGATTCGCTCGATGTGGGTCGAGCCACGACGAACCGCGAACAGCGCCGCCTCATTGACGAGGTTGGCGAGGTCCGCACCGCTCATTCCTGGCGTTGCCTTGGCCATCGTGTCGAGGTCGACGTCGGTGCCCATTCGCTTGCCGGTCGAGTGCACCTTGAGGATTGCCAGACGCTCTTCGACTTCCGGAAGCGGAACGATGATCTGTCGATCGAAGCGACCCGGGCGGAGGAGAGCGGGGTCGAGAATGTCAGGGCGGTTGGTGGCAGCCATCACCACGATGCCCTCGGTGGCTTCGAAGCCGTCCATCTCGGCGAGCATCTGATTCAGTGTCTGCTCGCGTTCATCGTGACCTCCACCGAGTCCCGCGCCGCGCTTGCGACCGATGGAGTCGATTTCGTCGATGAAGATGATCGCGCGTCCCATCTTGGCGGCTTGCTGGAACAGATCGCGGACACGACTTGCGCCGACACCGACGAACATTTCCATGAAGTCCGAACCGGTGACGGAGAGGAACCCAACGCCGGCTTCGCCAGCCACCGCTCGAGCGAACAACGTCTTGCCGGTTCCTGGAGGACCAACGAGAAGGATTCCCTTCGGCACTCGTGCACCGATTTCCTTGAATCGCTCAGGCATCTTCAAGAAGTCGACGACTTCCTTGATTTCCTGCTTGACACCGGCGTAGCCCGCCACGTCGGCGAACGTGGTGCTCGGCTTGTCTGCGTCGTAGTTCTTCGCCTTGCTGCGACCGATCGACATGATGTTGCCGGCTTGTCCCATGGCGCGACGCTGCATCCAGATGAAGAAGCCCATGATCAAGAAGAAGGGCAAGAGCAACGGGATCAAGTCGGTGAAGAAATTGCCGGTCGGCGTGACGTAGTCGTAGTCGACACCTTTTTCCTTGAGCAGTTGTTCATCGGCGTCCGACAATGCGGTGGCGCCGGTGGTTTCGAAAGAGCTTCCGTCGCGGAGTTCGCCACTGATGACGTTCGACAAGTTGTTGATGGTGACGTTTTGCACCTCACCGTTGTCGACTAGTTCGAGGAACTCGGTGTAAGTCACCTTCGTGGCAGTCGAGGTTGGCCACAGTCGTGGGCCGATGATCAAGGCGGCGGCGACGGCGACGAGTGCCCAGATCGCCCACTTCGGCATCGCAGGGCGATCACCGGTGGGGCGTTGGTTCTTGTTGCCTGGCTTGCGCGCAGAACGCTTTGGGGCGGGGGGCGGAGGAGGGGGAAGTTTGCTCACGAGCCCATGCTAAGGGTCGCTCGGAGACGGTTTCTCGTCCTGCTCTGGCAATGACGAACGTTGATCATCCACCTTTTTCAAGTGCCCGATCAGTAATTTCGTCGTGTGGCCCGCAAATGTTCTCGACAAATGTGTCGCGAGACGCCGTCGATCACCCTGACGTATCAATATGGTCGGGCAATCGTGTGGATCGACGACCTTGCTGAAGAAGCAGACCCACATGCGTATGACCTATGTGAGCGGCACGGCAAGCGGATCACCCCGCCAAGTGGTTGGCGGCTCGAAGATCGCCGCAATCGCTTCCGCGCTGCGGTCGGCAATCGTCTCGCCGGCTGAACCGCGTCGCCCATGAACCGGTCCCCGTGGCCGCCTCCGACGGGAGAACCCACACCTTCCCAACCATCTCGCGTTGGCATTCCGACGGTGTTCACCAGTTGGGTTCTGGCGTATCTGTTTGCCGTGGTGCTCGGCGCCGCGTTGCTCGGCTGGGCGGGTCACGCAGAGGGCGAAACCTTGCCACCGTGGCTGGTGCTCGGGTCGTCACTCGCACTGTGGATTCCCCAGTTGGCAGCAGTGTGGTTCGTCGCCAAGAGATTCGGCTCAGGGCGCATTCGCGACGAGTACGGCATCCGGTTCTCCATTCGCGACCTGTGGGGCATACCGATCGGCATCGCCAGTCAGTTTCTACTCGTCAATCTCGTGATGCTTCCGCTGCGCTTGGCGTTTCCCGAGCGATTCAGCGTCGAGGAAGTTGAGCGCCGCGCACGGGAGCTCGTTGAAGGAACTGAAGGTTGGTGGTGGCTCGCGATCGTTTTCGTCGTCGTGATTGGTGCGCCAGCGGTAGAAGAACTTATGTACCGCGGGTTCATCCAAGGTTCACTTCAGAAACGCGTCGCACCTGTCGCTGCACTGTTGATCGCTGCAGCGTGGTTCACCGTGGTGCACCTCCAACCAGTCGAGTTCCCCGGATTGTTCGCCTTTGCCCTCGTCCTCGGGTGGTGTCGCCTGAAAACGGGAAACATCGGAATGGCGTGGGTGGCTCACGTTGCGTTCAATGCGGCCGGATTGATACTCGTCGTGATCACGGCGTGAACTCGTGCCATCTCTGGTTGTTCGCATCGGTGCCGCTTTAGGCTGATCGATCGTGGACGACCACTCGAGCTTCACGGCACATCGAGTGCCAGATGAGCCGGTTCATGAACCGATAGCGAAGTCACGCAGGCCGTTGTTTACCGACGCCGCCTACTGGCAACGACTGAGTGCGGTGATCGTGGTCGGTCTGTGCACAGGTTTCCTCCTGCTCACGTTGCATCCAGATTTGATCCTGCGCAACAACACGCCGACCGGGGGCGATCTTGGCGCACATGTTTGGGGGCCTGCGTATCTGCGTGACCAGTTGTTGCCATCCCTGCGCCTAACGGGATGGAGCATGGACTGGTATTCGGGCCTTCCCGTCTACCGCTTTTACATGGTGGTGCCGGCGTTGCTCGTCGTCGTTCTCGACGTGTTGTTGCCGTACGGTATTTCGCTCAAGTTGGTCGCGGTGGTGGGCATCTTGGCATTGCCGTGGTGCGTGTGGAGGTTTGGTCGTCTCGCCCGATTCGCATTTCCGATTCCTGAGATGTTCGCTATCGCCGCAACGGTCTTCTTGTACGACGAGAGCTTCACGATTTATGGGGGCAACATTGCCTCGACCATGGCGGGGGAGTTCTCTTTCTCGATCGCTCTTGCGCTGGCATTCCTCGCGTTTGCCGCAGTCGTCAAAGGTCAAGAATCAAATCGTGGGCTGACTTCCGCGTCGGTCCTGCTCGCATTGTCTGCCCTCAGCCATGGCATCGTGCTGATGTTCGTGTTCGGCGGGGTGCTTCTACTCACATTGTTCTCACAGCGAAGGCAGTCGGCGTCGTTCGGGATCAAGACGATTCTCATCGCAATCCTGTTATCGGCGTTCTGGGTCGTGCCGTTCCTGTTCAACCATGCCTTCATGACCGACATGAAGTACGAACCTCGTCCGAGTGGAGCCAACGACTCGTTCTGGTCGATGTTCTTTCCGCTGAACGGAGCGCTCGACGCACTGTTTCTGGTTGGAGCAGTGATCGGGTTCGTCGAAATGTGGCGAACTCGCAATCGCGTCGGCATCTGGATGGGCGTGTACGCGGTGTTGCTTTCGGTTGGCGTGTTCGTGGCTCGCGAAAGTTTGCCCGTGATTGGTCTGCTGTGGAATCCGCGAATTCTTCCGTTCCTCTACATCCTCAGGTACTTCCTGTTTGCCATCGGCCTCTATGCCGTGGCGTCATTCATCCTTCGGGCGTTCACCGCGGAACGCCGACTCCACGATATGGAGATGGAACTGGATCAGGTTGCCGAAACAGAACGGGAAACTCGTGAAGATATTCGATCCACGGTCAAGGAGGGTGTTGGTTTCTCGCTCGCAGTTCTCGCCGTATTCGGTCTCGTCACCTTGATTGCGCTCGGATTTCGATTCCAGGAGTTGCCCGGTGCGCGATTCGTTTCGGATGAGTCTGGTCAGTCGTACTACTCGTGGGGACCGTTCAAGACGAAGTCTTCCAACGATGGTTTCGTCGATGGTTGGGCCCGGTGGAACTTCTCCGGATACGAAGGCAAGCCGGCGTACGGCGAATATCACGGGATCGTGCAAACCATGCAAGGGCTTGGAGAAGACCCGCTTCATGGTTGTGGTCGAGCATTGTGGGAGAACAACTCCGAACTGAACAAGTACGGCACGACGATGGCGTTGATGCTGTTGCCCTTCTGGACCGATGGATGCATCGGTTCGTCGGAGGGCCTGTTCTTCGAGGCTTCTGGCACGACGCCGTATCACTTCATCGCAGCTGCGGCCATGTCCAAGCAAAGTAGTAATCCCGTTCGCGAATTGCGTTACGACAACAACGATGCAGAGAAGGGTGTGCGCTACCTGCAACAACTGGGTATTCGGTACTTCCTAGGGTTCACCCCCGAGGCAGTAGCTGCCGCAAGTGGAGTCGAAGGCCTCGATGAAGTTGCTTCGTCTGGGCCATGGGTGGTCTTCGAAGTTGCAGAATCGGACATCGTGGTTCCGCTCGATCGTGAACCGGTCGTGGTTGGTCTCGCTGAAGGCGATCCTCGCGAACGTTGGCTTGAGTTGGGTACGAGCTGGTTCCAAAATCCTGCGGACTGGTCTGCGCTTCCCGCAAGTGACGGGCCATCGACATGGCAGCGCGTTGATGCGGTGGTCGATCAAGAACGAAGACAGGGTGAACCGGGGTCGAGCGGTCGCAATGTCGACGTGGTGATTCCGTCTGCTGAAATCACGTCGGTTGCTCTCGAGTCGGTCGAGGTGCTCGATGTCGAGGTTGGGGATCAGTCGGTCAGATTCACCGTCGATCGAGTTGGTGTCCCTGTTCTGGTTCGCGTCAGTTACTTCCCCAATTGGGAAGTCGATGGAGCTCAAGGGCCATTTCGCGTAGCCCCGAACATGATGGTGGTGATTCCGACCGAACGGGACGTTCGTCTGCACTTTGATCTCTCGTTGCGCGACAAACTGGCGTACGTGTTGACTCTTTTCGGTATCGCCATTCTCGTGATTGCTGCACGGCGAGAGCGCAAGACCGCTAGGTAGTCTTTCTCAGTGCCGAATCTCGACGCAATCGTCAAGGCTTATGACATCCGTGGCACCGTCCCGGATCAGCTCGATGCAGAGGCGGCCTACGCACTCGGTGTTGCATTCGTCAAGTTCACGGGTGCTGATTCGATCGTGGTTGCCCATGACATGCGTCCGAGTGGTCTCGAGTTGATCGATGCATTCCAACGTGGTGCGTTGTCGCATGGAGTCAACGTCACGAATCTCGGACTCGCCTCCAGCGACCTCCTGTATTACGCATCGGGGAAGATGAACGTCCCCGGGGCGATGTTCACGGCTTCCCACAATCCGGCGCAATACAACGGCATCAAGTGCTGCCTTGCCGAAGCCCAATCGATAGGAATCGACAACGGTTTGCGCGAGATGAAGGCGATCGCGGCGGAGGTTCTGGCAGGTCGGGAGCCGGCGAAGGCGGCAACGGCTGGGGTTCTCGACCACGCCAATTTGTTGGGGGAGTTCGCCGACCATGTGGTGCGCTTCCTCGGTGGTGAGAAGTTGCGACCTCTTCGCATCGTGGCCGATACCGCGAATGGAATGGGTGGACTGGTGGTTCCCGCGGTGTTCGAGCGATTGCAGTCGTTCAGTCTCGAAGTGATGTACGGCGAACTGGATGGAACGTTTCCCAATCATCCGGCCGATCCGCTGCAACCCGCCAATCAGCGCGATTTGCAGGCGCGTGTACTCGCCGGCTCGTTCGACGTGGGTTTGGCGTTCGATGGTGACGCCGATCGTGTATTCGTGGTGGACGAGATGGGTAAGGGCATGTCGGGGAGCACGACGACTGCGCTCTTGGCATCGCGATTTCTGCGGCTCAAGCCCGGTTCGACCATTCTCTACAACTTGATCTGTTCCAAAGCGGTTCCCGAAGTGATTGCCGAGTGTGGTGGTTCAGGAATCCGCACGAAGAACGGTCACAGTTACGTGAAGCAGATCATGGCGGAAACGGGAGCGGTATTCGCTGGTGAACACTCCGGCCATTACTACTTCGCCGACAACTACCGGGCAGACAGTGGATTGATCGCCACGATGGGTGTGCTGGGTGAGATGTGCCATTCAGGGGAGGCGTTGGGTGATCTGCGCAAGCCGCTCGAGCGCTATGCCTCCAGCGGTGAAATCAACACCACGGTTCCCGACATCAGTCGAGTGATCGATCGCATCGCTGCGGACTATTCCCAGCACCAGCAGGATCGATTGGATGGGCTCACCGTGGACTGTGGGACGTGGTGGTTCAATGTGCGCCCGTCCAACACCGAGCCACTACTCAGGCTGAACCTCGAGGCACCCACTCGTGAGGAATGCGACGATCGGGTTGCCGAGTTGCTCGGCTTGATCACCGCTTCCTAGATAGCGTCGAAGCATGACGCTTGATGCCACGCTGTTGTCGATCCTTGCTTGCCCGCAAGACAAGGGCCCGCTGTATTACTTCGCAAACGATGGCTTCTTGTTCAATCCTCGTCTGTCGCGCAAGTACCTGGTTCGTGACGGCATCCCCGTGATGTTGATCGAAGAAGCCGTGGACGTCGATGCATCGGAGAAGGAATCATTGATGCGCCGAATCGACGACGAAGGCATCGCCCCCACCTTCGCTGGCTGAGACCAACTAGAGTCGCTTCGTTTAATCGTCAAAGGAGTCTTGATGTCCACATTCGCTGAGCGACGCGATTGGCGCGTTGCCGACTTGTCTCTCGCCCCATTTGGCCGCAAGGAGATTCACCTGGCCGAGCACGAGATGCCGGGATTGCGCGCCTTGCGCAAGGAATTCGGTAAGTCCAAGCCGTTGAAGGGCGCACGGATCTCGGGATCACTGCACATGACCATCCAAACGGCAGTGTTGATCGAAACGCTCGTGGAGCTCGGTGCTGAAGTGCGGTGGGCATCCTGCAACATCTTCTCCACCCAGGACCACGCGGCCTCCGCAGTGGTGGTCGGCCCGAACGGAACCGAAGAGAATCCCAATGGTGTCCCCGTGTTCGCGTGGAAGGGTGAGACGCTCGAGGAGTACTGGTGGGCGACCGAGCAGATGATGACGTGGCCCGATGGCGACGGACCGAACATGATCCTCGATGACGGTGGCGATGCAACGTTGCTTCTGCACAAGGGAGTCGAGTACGAGAAGGAGGGGAAGGTTCCCGATCCGACGACGGCGTCGAATCCAGAATTGGCGATCGTGCTCGGGCTCTTGAATCGTTCGTTGAAGAGTGACCCGCAGAAGTGGACACGCATGGCCAAGGGTGTGAAAGGCGTGACCGAAGAAACGACCACGGGCGTCAAGCGCCTGTATCGAATGGCGGAAAACGGCGAGTTGTTGTTCCCCGCGATCAACGTCAATGACAGCGTCACGAAGTCAAAGTTCGACAACCTCTACGGATGTCGTCACTCGCTAATCGACGCGATCAACCGAGCAACAGACGTGATGATCGCCGGGAAGATGGCGGTGGTGTGCGGCTATGGCGACGTGGGCAAGGGCTGTGCGCAGAGTCTCCGCGGTCAGGGTGCGCGAGTGGTGGTCACCGAGGTCGACCCGATCAACGCATTGCAGGCCGCGATGGAGGGGTATCAGGTGCAGACGCTCGAGAGTGTCGTCGATCAGGCAGACATCTTCGTCACCGCCACGGGAAATGCCGACATCGTGCGTGTCGAGCACATGGCGAAGATGAAGCACAACGCCATCGTCTGCAACATCGGTCACTTCGACAACGAAATCGACATGTCAGGTTTGGCTCGCAGCGGTGCGGTTCGCGACCAGCTGAAGGCGGGGACCGACCTCTGGAAGTTCCCCGACGGGCATGCAGTGATCGTGTTGGCCGAAGGCCGTCTCGTGAATCTTGGGTGTGCCACTGGTCACCCAAGTTTCGTGATGAGCTGCTCCTTCTCCAATCAAGTGATCGCGCAGATGGAGTTGTTCAACAACCTCGACAAGTATCCGATCGGCGTCTATGTCTTGCCGAAGCATCTCGATGAGAAGGTCGCATCGTTGCACCTCGAGTCGTTGGGTGCAGTCTTGACGAAGATGACCGACGAACAGGCCGAGTACTTGGGTGTGGAGCCAGTAGGGCCGTTCAAGCCGGAGAACTACCGCTACTAACTAGCGCTGGTCGGTCCTCATACTGATCACTCGGACCACGGACGCTCGTCGTCCGATGTCGTAATCGGTAGATCTTGCATCCGTAGGCGAGGAATGGTTCGGCCGACGATCGGTCCGATTGATAACGCAAAAGCGAGTGTGCCGATGCCGATCGTGCCGCCGAGAATCCATCCGATGAGCAGAACGGTGATCTCGACTGCGGTGCGAGCGCGGGAAATCGCTATGCCGCGTGCAGCCAAGCCCGTCATCAACCCATCACGGGGCCCCGGGCCGAGTCCTGCACCGATATAGAAACCGGAACCGACTCCAACCAGCAGGATGCCGACGACCATGAATGGGATACGTGTCCAATAGGTCGTCTGTTCCGGCACGAGTGAGATCACGATGTCTGCAACCACTCCAATTTGAACTGCGTTGAGCATGGTGCCGAGCCCCACGCGTTGACGTAGGGGAATCCACAGGAACAGGACGAGAAAGCTCGTCAGTACGAGTGCGCGTCCGAATGGCCAGTCAATCACCTCGCTGAAGCCCTCGTGGAAGACATCCCACGGCGCGAGACCCATTCGGCCTTGTTTTTGAAGCGCGACTCCTGCGCCGAACAGGGTCAGTCCACCCACACATCGCAGTATCCGCTGCGACGGTCGATCCCTGAGCGGTGCGACGAAATTGTTCACTTCATGAGGTTACTCATCGAGATTGAAGGCAACTATGAATGTGTTGACGGACACGAAATGTAGGTGTGGGCATGTTGTTCGATCAACGCTGTGAATCGTGTGGAGGACCGGGCTATCCGTTGTGTGTCGGATGTAAGTCCGACATTCGATGCTCTCCAATCCCAGCCATCGTCTCACTACGAGGTGTAGATGTCGAAGCCGCTGCCGTCTACGACGGTGTGATGCGCAAGCTCGTGCTTGCTCTCAAGCAACGAAGATCCCGGGCGATTGCGGCCGTGCTCGGAGAGTTGTTGATCGAGCGACTCGAGTTCGATGTCGATGCCCTGCAGGTCGTGACATGGGCGCCTACTTCCAGACGGCACGTACGCGAGCGCGGACATGATCAGGCCAAGTTGATTGCCGCAGCAGTGTCGCGACATGTCGGTATTCCATTGCAACGGACTCTGATGCGAGAAGGTGACCGTGCGCAAACGGGCAAGTCGCGTCGGGATCGCTTGGAGGGACCGACATTCGTGGCGGCGCCTTTCGTCAAGGAACGCAGGATTCTCATCATCGACGATGTGGTGACGACAGGTGCAACCTTGACCGCTGCATACGAATGTCTCACCTCACGGGGTGCCTCGTACGTGGCTTGCGTGGCAGTTGCTGCCACTCCTGAACCGACACACATTCGGTAGCCTGAAGCGCGCCATGGCACTACTTGACCGCGTACTCCGTGCTGGCGAGGGCAAGAAAGTCAAAGCTCTCGCTGCCGTGGTGCCCGAGGTCAATGCCCTTGAGTCGGAGATGAAGGCCCTGAGCGACGATGCTCTGCGCGCCAAGACCACCGAATTCCGTTCACGCATCGAGCGCGGTGAGGACGTCGACGACCTGATGGTGGAGGCCTTCGCGGTGGTTCGCGAGGCGGCCGGGCGCGTGATCGGTCAGCGCCATTTCGACGTTCAGCTGATGGGTGGCGCTGCCCTCCATGCGGGCTGGGTTGCCGAAATGAAGACCGGTGAAGGCAAGACGCTCGTATCCACTCTTCCTGCGTACCTCAACGCGCTCGCCGGCAAGGGCGTGCATGTCATCACGGTCAACGACTATCTCGCCAAGTTCCACGCGGAGTGGATGGGCAGGATCCATCGCTATCTCGGACTCTCCGTCGGACTCGTCACGCCAGGTCACCGTCCCACGAGTGCCGAGAAGCGCATCGACTACCTCGCCGACATCACTTACGGAACGAACAACGAGTTCGGTTTCGATTATCTCCGTGACAACATGGCGGGGACGAAGTCCGACAAGGTGCAACGCGGGCACCATTTTGCCATCGTCGACGAAGTGGACTCGATCCTCATCGACGAAGCCCGAACACCTCTGATCATCTCCGGTCGAGTGGCCGATGCGGCGAAGACCTACTACCGATTTGCGTCGATAGTCCGATCGCTGAATCGCGATGTCGATTTCGACGTCGATGAAGGCAAGCGCATCGTGATGCCAACTGAGTCGGGCATCGAAAAGGTCGAGCAAGCACTCGGGATCGAGAATCTCTACGACCAGGTGCAACAGAACTTGGTGCATCAGTTGCAGGTGGCACTGCGTGCGGCGGTGTTGTACCACCGCGACAAGGACTACATCATCCAGGACGGCGAGGTGAAGATCGTCGACGAATTCACGGGGCGCATCCTCGAAGGTCGTCGATGGAGCGAAGGACTGCACCAAGCGGTCGAGGCGAAGGAAGGGGTGAAGATCAAGGAAGAGAATCAAACCCTCGCCACGATCACCCTCCAGAACTACTTCCGGATGTACGACAAGCTCGCGGGAATGACCGGTACCGCTCAAACTGAGGCAGCCGAGTTGATGAACACCTACAACTTGCAGGTGGTGCCGATTCCGACGAATCGACCGATGATCCGCGAGGACAATGCCGATCTCATCTACAAGACGGAAAGCGCGAAGTTCGATGCGGTGGTGAGCGACATCGTCGAGCGTCACAAGAAGGGTCAACCTGTACTCGTCGGAACGGTGAGCGTGGAAAAGAGCGAGCTCTTGTCCCGCAAGTTGCAGCAAGTTGGCGTGCAGCATGAGGTGTTGAACGCCAAACAGCACACCCGAGAGGCGGCGATCGTCGCTCAGGCTGGACGAATCGGTGCGGTCACGGTTGCCACCAACATGGCCGGACGAGGAGTGGACATCCTGCTCGGCGGAAATCCGGAAGGTCTGGCTCGTCAGCAAGTGCTGAAGGAAGGTCACCATGTCGACACGTTGCTGGACGTGTTCGATCTGCCGATGCCGCTCGAGCAGATGCCACCCGACTATCTGACCGCACGCGAAAAGGCGCAGAGTCGGTATCGCGAGTCGCTGGCCGAATTCGAGAAGTCGTGTCGTGCAGAGGGCGATCAGGTTCGTTCGCTCGGCGGTCTCTACGTGTTGGGAACCGAACGTCATGAGTCGCGTCGTATCGACAACCAGTTGCGCGGTCGTGCGGGACGCCAGGGTGATCCTGGAGCTAGCCGTTTCTATTTGAGCCTCGACGACGAGTTGATGCGCTTGTTTGCCACTGGAGCGTTGTCGTGGGTGATGGGTCGTGCGCTTCCAGAGGATGAAGCGATCGAAGCGAAGATGGTGACGAAAGCGATCGAACGGGCGCAAACCACGGTCGAGCAACGAAACGCGGAGATCCGTAAGAACGTGCTCAAGTACGACGAAGTGATGAACGAGCAGCGCAAGGTGATCTACCAGCGCCGAGATCAGATCCTCGATGGAATCGACTTGAAAGTCGCTGGTTTGGAGTATCTCGCTGAGGCAGTCGACGTATTGATCGAAAGCCACTGCGTATCCGAAGCCGAGGACGAGTGGGATTTGGAAGGTCTTGCCCGCGAGCTCACGCTGTATTGGCCGACCTCGCTGACGCCAGGAAACCTCGCATCGTGCTCCGACACCGACGAGATGTACGACCTGGTCATGGGTGATGCGACCGCCTACTACGACAAGCGCGAGGCCGAACTAGGTGCAACGAACATGCGCGAGGTGGAGCGTCAGGTGATGTTGAAGATCATCGACCAACGTTGGCGCGAACACCTCGAAGAGATGGACTATCTCCAGGAAGGCATCAACCTTCGTGCGATGGGTCAAAAAGATCCGCTCACCGAATGGCAGCGCGAGGGCTTCGAGATGTTCGGTGCGTTGATGAAGGGAATCGCGCAGGATTTCGTCAAGTACGTGATGCACGTTCAGGTGGTTC
This sequence comes from uncultured Acidimicrobium sp., assembly GCA_964654335.1. Taxonomy (GTDB): domain Bacteria; phylum Actinomycetota; class Acidimicrobiia; order Acidimicrobiales; family Ilumatobacteraceae; genus UBA3006. Next base: position 16,276 of record CAZZJH010000010.1, on the reverse strand, counting down.
GCAATGACGCTCCGGTGCTGCAAAACGTGCAGGAAGTGCAGGCCGAATCATCAGCACTCGACGCTTCCGTTGCGCCGACAACGGGTCAAGAACAGCCTGCAAAGACTGTCGTGAACAAGGCCGGTGACTGGTCTGCCACTCCGCGCAATGCACCTTGCCCCTGCGGTTCCGGCAAGAAGTACAAGTTGTGCCACGGTCGCGGCTGACCCGACATGCGTGACTTCACCAACGACTTGAATGAGGTACGCGGGCGCGTCAATGAGGCTGCCCAGTACCTGAAGGTCGATTCGAATCGCACTCGTCTTGCTGAGTTGGAAATCGAAGTGGCCAAACCCGACCTGTGGGACGATCAGGAGAACGCCAAGAAGGTGACGTCCGAGTACTCCAACCTGCGCGCCGATCTCGACGAGTTCGCCAAGTTGGCGGGAGAAGTGGAGGACTTGGAGGTTCTCCACGAAATGGCTCGTGAGGCCGACGATTCGTCCCAGGAACCCGATCTGGAGCGAGGGATCGCTTCGTGTCGGACTCGTCTCGATCAGTTGGAATTGCGCAGCTTGTTCACCGGCGAGCACGACGAGGCCGGTGCGATCGTGCAGATCAACGCCAAGGACGGCGGCGTGGATGCCCAGGACTGGAGCGAAATGTTGCTGCGGATGTATTCGCGCTGGGCTGAGCGACGTGGATTCGAGGTGGAAATTGGCGACGTGTCAGAAGGCACGGAAGCGGGGATTCTCTCGGCTGATTTCACCGTGCGCGGTCGGTACGCCTACGGGTTGCTCACCTCCGAGAGAGGAACGCACCGTCTCGTGAGAATCAGTCCGTTCGACAATCAGGGACGCCGACAGACGAGCTTTGCAAGCGTGCAGGTGTGGCCAGTTCTCGACAATGCCGAAGTCGAGATCAATGAGAGCGACATTCGAATGGAAGTGTTCCGCGCCTCCGGTGCCGGTGGTCAGCACGTCAACAAGACTTCTTCCGCGGTTCGTTTGATCCACGAGCCGACTGGTCTCGTGGCGTCCTCGCAACAAGAGCGTTCGCAATTACAGAACCGCGAGAACGCGATGAAGAAGTTGAAGACCATGATCGTGGCGCGTGCCGAAGAAGAGCGTGTAGAAGAGTTGCGACGGATCGCCGGCAAACCGTCTTCGATCGGCTGGGGTAGCCAAATTCGTTCCTACGTGATGCAGCCATATCAGATGGTCAAAGACCTGCGCACCGAGGTGGAAAGTGGAAACGTCGCGGCTGTCCTGGACGGCGACTTGGACTCGTTCATGGAAGGGTTTTTACGCTGGCGCAGGGCGAACGCGGAGGCCGAAAATTAGGATGATCCAGTCGAGAGGGGATCAATGATCCGGCTGGAGAACGTCACCAAGCAATACGGAACCGAGACGGTTGCCGTGCGCGACGTCAGCTTCGATGTGGCCAAGGGTGACTTCGTCTTTCTCGTCGGTCCGTCGGGTTCGGGCAAGTCGACGATTCTCCGGTTGATCAATCGTCAGGAGCGTCCGGAGCGCGGAGAAGTCTGGGTGGCCGGTCGCAACATCAACGAGTTACCCGACTCGCGGATACCGCACCTTCGCCGCACGATGGGCAACGTCTTTCAGGACTACAAGTTGCTCCTCAACAAGACCGTTTTCGAAAACGTGGCGTTCGCCCTGGAAGTGATCGGCAAACCTCGACACGTGATTTCGCGACAAGTTCCACTCGTGCTCGAACTCGTTGGTCTCGCCGGCAAGGAAGACCGCTTTCCGAACCAGCTCTCCGGTGGCGAACAGCAGCGTGTGTCGATTGCTCGCGCATTCGTCAATCGGCCGCTGATCTTGTTGGCCGACGAGCCGACGGGAAACCTCGACCCTGCGACGGGTGAGGGGATCATGGCGCTATTGGATGAAATCAATCGCACGGGAACCACGGTGGTGATGGCCACCCACGATCATCGCGTGGTGAATGCGATGCGCCGTCGAGTGATCCAGCTCGACCGCGGTGTCGTCGTTCGCGATCAAGAGCGAGGGGTGTACGAATGATCGCTCGGATCACTTACGCGTTACGCGAGACATGGGCAAGTTTCAGGCGCAACCTCACACTGACGGCGGCTGCCGTGCTCACTTCCGCCATTGCATTGTTGTTGGTGGGTACCACGCTGCTGATCCAACGTGCGTTCGAGAACTTGCTCGTGCAGTGGCGGGGCGACGTGGAGATGATCGTGTTCGTTCGCAGTGATGCGTCACCCGATCAGATCGCATACATCGATTCGTCGATTCGTCAGGCGGACACCATCGTCGACGTGGAGAAATTGCAGTATCTCGACAAGGCCCAGACTTACGAAGAGGCGAAGCGAATCTTCATTGGTGACCCGGTGACGCTGAGCCTCCTCACTCCCGAGAACATTCCTTCGCAATTCAAGGTGGTGCCGCTCACCGAGGATCCTGCGCTAGTCAGATCATTGAGCGAGCAATTCCGCTCGTTGCCCGGTGTGGAGGATGTGGCGCTGGCTGAGGACGAGTTTCAGGTGATTTCGACGCTCTCAAAGTTCATTCGTGTCGTCACACTCGTGATGTCGATCGTCTTGTTGGTCGTTGCAGTTGGACTGATTTGGAACACCATTCGCACCGCGATGTTCGCGCGTCGCCGAGAAATCGAGGTGATGAAGCTGGTTGGTGCAACCAATTGGTTCATCCGAATTCCTTTCATGCTCGAAGGTCTGTTGCAAGGGCTCCTCGGTGCTTTGGCGGCTTGCGGTGGTTTGTGGGTCCTCAACTCGGCATGGACCAACGGCGTCGCGGGTTTCAAACCGGGAACGGGTATTTCTTCGCTGATCGTGCCGTCCAGTTATTTGAGTGGCGTGATGCTCTCGATACTCGTTCTCGGGGCACTCGTTGGTGCAGTTGGTTCGGCAATCGCCGCCTCGCGATTCCTCGACGTCTGATGAACTTCGAGCACATCGCGTACGAGGTGGTGGATCGTGTCGCCACGATCACCCTGAATCGACCGGAAAAGTTGAACGCATTCACGGGAAAGATGATGCGCGAGCTACACGAAGCGTTCGACCTCATCGATACGAACGATGAAGTCCGAGCTGTGATCGTCACGGGATCTGGACGAGCATTCTGTGCTGGTGCCGATCTGTCGGCAGGAGCGAACACGTTCAATGACGGGGAGATGAGTTCGGACTCCGGCGCGAGTGTGCGTCGAGACGGTGGTGGCACGGTCACCTTGCGCATCTTCGCGTGCAACAAACCCGTCATCGCTGCGATCAACGGTCCGGCCGTTGGCGTTGGTGCCACGATGATCCTGCCGATGGACATACGTCTTGCCAGCACGACGGCGCGGTTCGGTTTCGTCTTCACCAGGCGAGGCATCGTTCCCGAGGCTTGCTCGTCGTGGTTCCTACCGCGTGTGGTCGGCATCTCTCAGGCTCAGGAATGGGTGCTCACGGGAAGGGTGTTCGACGCAGAAGAAGCGTTGAGGCACGGATTGGTACGGAGTCTGCACGAGCCAGATGAGTTGATGGCTGCGGCACGTCGGATTGCCCACGAAATTGCGGACAACACGGCACCGGTTTCGGTTGCTCTTGCTCGTCAAATGATGTGGCGGATGCTCGGGGCCAGTCATCCGATGGAGGCGCATCGCGCCGATTCGCGTGGAATTCAAATTCGCGGGCGATCCAAGGACGTTGCGGAAGGGGTGACGAGTTTTCTTGAGAAGCGTGCGCCGCAATTCGTCGAAACAGTCTCCCGAGATCTGCCCGACATCTTTCCCGATTGGGACGAGCCGGAGTTCCACTGATCATGTACGAGGAGGTTGGTGAGCAGTTCTTCGGCGACCTGGTTGATCGCTTCTACGAGGGAGTGGAGCGCGACGAGGTGCTCATCGTTCTCTATCCGGAGCGTGATGACCTCAGCGGCGCACGTGAGCGTCTGCGTCTCTTCCTCGTTCAGTACTGGGGAGGTCCCACCACGTACAGCGAAGAGCGTGGTCATCCGCGGTTGCGTCAGCGGCACTTTCCCTTCGTGATCGGGGAGCGCGAGCGCGATCACTGGCTCCTCCACATGAACGTCGCAATCGATTCGACCTGTGAGGCTCGAGGTTGCGACGAGTCGGTGCGTCAGCGGCTACGCGAATACATGACGAACGCCGCCAACCACATGGTGAACAATTAGCGCAGTGCCCAACAGGCAATTGCGGCAGCGGTGGCCACATTCAACGAGTCGACCTCGTCAGCCATTTCGATGCGTACTGCGCGACTGCATCGCTCGGTGATTTCCTCACGGACACCTTGACGTTCCGACCCGAGCACGATCGCCACACGTGATTGCACATCGCGGATGTCGGAAAGGTTTTCGACGGACCTGGACTCGCTTCGTGGGGTGAGGGAGATGGTGGTTACGCCATCACGATTCAGGTTGTCGATCAGCATCCCGAGGTCAGCGGTGCGCGCAAACCCGACGCGGAACGTGGTTCCCATGCTTACGCGAAGGGCGCGGCGAGCGAGAGGGTCGGAAGACGTGCTGTCGAGCACCAAGGTATCCCATCCCAACGCGGCTGCGGAGCGGGCGATCGAGCCCACGTTGCTGGGGTTGTCGACACAGTCGAGCAACACGATGCGTCGCGCACGTGCGCACAGTTCGTCGACATCTTGGACAGGGGGGCGCTCGAACACACCGATTGCGCCAAGCGGAACACCAAGACCAGTCACTTCGCGACGTACGTCGGCAGGTGCCTCGATCACTGAACCACCGCGATCACTCACTGGCTTATCGAATGCCTCGGCGAAACGCTCATCGCACAACACGATCCTCGGTAGGCATCCAGCGGCAAGTGCCCGCTCCACGACCAAGTCGCCTTCGGCAATGAACAGACCGCTCGGAATCTGAGCCTTGCGTTGTCCGATGTTCGTCAGTTGGCGTTCACGCCATCGGAATGCATCGAGTCGTTCGTCATTCGGGTCTTCGACGTGGATGATCAGAACGTCACCCGATCAGAAATGCCAGGGAAACGCGTTCCAATCGGCGGGCCGCTTTTCGAGGAAGGAGTCCCTGCCCTCGGCCGCCTCGTCGGTGCCGTAGGCGAGACGAGTGGCTTCGCCGGCGAACAACTGCTGGCCCACCAGCCCGTCGTCGATCAGATTGAAGGCGTACTTCAACATCCGCTGCGCAGTGGGACTCTTGCCGTTGATCTCGCGTGCCCACTCGAGCGCGGTTGCTTCGAGTTCAGCATGGGGAACCACCGCATTCACCATTCCCATGCGGTGAGCATCTTCTGCCGAATACTGCCGACCGAGAAAAAAGATCTCGCGTGCGAATTTCTGACCAACTTGTCGGGCGAGATACGCAGAGCCGAAGCCACCGTCGAAACTGGCGACATCGGCGTCCGTTTGCTTGAACTTCGCATGCTCCTTGCTGGCGAGTGTGAGGTCGCACACCACATGCAGGCTGTGTCCTCCGCCGGCTGCCCAGCCAGGAACGACACACACCACGATCTTTGGCATGAATCGAATCAGTCGTTGAACCTCGAGGATGTGCAGTCGGCCAGCGCGCGCGGGATCGATGGTCTCCTTGGTTTCACCTTCTGCGTATTTGTATCCGTCCTTGCCACGGATGCGCTGATCGCCACCGCTACAAAACGCCCAGCCACCGTCTCTTGGGGAAGGGCCATTCCCAGTGAGGATCACACAACCGACATCGGTCGATTGACGAGCATGATCGAGTGCGCGATACAACTCGTCGACCGTGCGCGGACGAAACGCATTGCGCACCTCGGGGCGATTGAACGCGATGCGCACGGTGCCGTGGCGGCGAGCACGGTGGTACGTGATGTCCTCGAAATCGAAACCGGAAACCTCGTTCCACTCGTGGGGATCGAAGATGTCGGATACCTGTTTGGTCACGCCTTCATTGTCGCAGGGCCCAGTGAGATCCCCACCGTTCAGCGATGAGTCACATCGTGACGGTGCGCCAGATGGGGATGACGCTCGACGAAGAGCCGGGCCCATTCGGCATTGGTGCCATCGGACTGGGGCTTGGTCTGTGTGTCGGGGACGACCTCGATCGGCGATCCGATGTGGTCCATCACCCTGCGAATCGTCTTCGCGGTGTCTCGGGTGAGTTCCTCAAAGGTGATGTGTAGGGGGTGAATATCGTGTTCGTCAAAATACTTCGACCAACACGAATTTTCATGATCGATTCGATTCAAGGCCGCCAGGATTGCTTCGGGATCGTAATGGGGCTCACGCTTCACTTGCATGCTCGAATTCCAGCTGTCGGTTTGCGCGGCACGCACGAATGAGATCGCTTGACGAATCTCGTCGCGCCGGGTGATCCGCACCCACTTCACGGGAGCATTCCAGAAACTGACGTCGAGACCTTTGTCCAACATGTGGCGCTCGTATTGGTTCCAATGCATTTTCACGCCGAACACCCCGTTCGGCGATTTGTTCACCTCGGCGATCGAAGCGAGGTAGTCGCGCCATGATGCATCATCGAACCAGTCGATGTTGCGCCACGGAAAGCGTCTTCCCACCAGAGTGCGCGCTCGTCCGAGTGGACGGAGATGGGATTTGAGCCGCGGCACCCCGTGTAGATTCCGGAATCGCGCGAAGTTGTTCGTCTGAATGTTGAGGTACTCGATGGGCGTGCCGGCCATGCCGGTGCCGCGGAGGATCGAGCAGAGCAGAGTGCTTCCCGTGCGCTCCACGGAGGCGATTGCCAAGAACTTGTTCACGAGGGCCCCGTCGTTCTGCACACGGCGATCTTACGGATGGTGGTCGACGCGAGAGCGCCCCATCCCAGCGCTGCTACCGTTTCGTCGCCCCCAAACCGCCTGTAAGGAAGTTGGAGAATCATGTCCGCAATGCCGACGAAAGAAGAGTGGACCAAGCGAGCTGGCCAGAAGGTCAAGCGCACGCAACTGTGGATCGATGGCAAGTTCGTCGATGCGGCGAGTGGAAAGACCTTTGAGTCGATCAATCCGCGTGACGGAGGTCTCATCGCAAACGTCGCGGAGGGTGATGCGGTAGATGTCGACAAGGCCGTAGCTGCGGCCAAGCGCAGTTTCGAGTCCGGTGCATGGAGCGAGATGGCCCCGCTCGAGCGCAAGAAGGTGATGCTGCGCTGGTCCGCACTGATCAACGAGCACGCCGAAGAGTTGGCCCTTCTCGAAACGATGAATTGCGGCAAGCCAATCAGCGACTCGCTGAACGTGGACGTCGCCTCGTGCTCCAACAACATCCAGTGGTACGGCGAGACGATCGACAAGTTGTACGGCGAGATTGCGCCGATTCCGCGCGATTCGGTGGCGATGATCGAACGTGAGCCGATGGGTGTCGTCGGTGCGGTGGTGCCGTGGAATTACCCACTGATCATCACGTCGTGGAAGGTCGGTGCAGCTCTTGCCGCAGGAAACTCCGTCGTGTTGAAGCCTGCCGAGCAGTCACCGCTGTCGGCGTTGCTGTTCGCCGAACTCGGTGCGCAAGCCGGACTTCCCGATGGTGTGTTGAACGTGATTCCGGGTTTCGGACCAACCGCGGGTGGGGCGCTCGGCAAGCACATGGACGTGCAGAAGCTCGCCTTCACCGGTTCGACCGAGGTGGGCAAGTACTTCCTCAAGTACGCGGCCGAGAGCAATGCCAAAGCCGTGTCGCTCGAGCTTGGTGGCAAGACCCCGCACGTCGTGTTGTCGGATTGCCCCGATGTCGATGCGGCGGCGTCGGCCATTGCTTGGGGTGTGTTCTACAACGCAGGTCAAACCTGCCATGCAGGTACACGAGTCCTCGTGGATCAGCGTGTCGAAGACGAACTACTCGAGAAGGTTCGCGAAGTGTCGAAGTCGATTATGCCAGGGGACACCTACGACCCCGCAACTGCGATGGGCACCATCGTCGATCGCTCGCAGTTCGATCGTGTGAACGAGTACATCAAGATCGGTCAGCAGGAAGGCGCGGTGATTCACACTGGTGGAGCACCGGTCGAGCCGGTGAAGGGCGGCGTGTTCATTCCGCCGACCATCTTCCAGAACGTGAAGCCAGGTATGCGCATCGAAAAAGAAGAGATCTTCGGGCCAGTACTCGCGTCGGTCAAAATCACGAGCGAAGAAGAGGCCGTGCGCATCGCCAACGACTCCCAGTACGGGCTTGGAGCAGCCCTGTGGACGAGGGATGTGAGCAAAGCCCACAAGATCGCGCGACGTTTGCGTGCAGGAACCGTGTGGGTGAACACATTCGACCGCAGCAGCATCACGACGCCGTTCGGTGGCTTCAAGCAGTCGGGCACCGGACGTGATCGCTCACTGCATTCGATCGAGGGTTACACCAACCTGAAGACCACCTGGATTCAGCTCTAGAACTAAAACTACACGAGAGTCAATGGGAGACATCATGCGCTACGGATTCATCGGGCTCGGTCACATCGGCAAGTACTTGGCAGGCAGCCTCGTACGCAATGGCTTCGATGTCACCGTCTACGACCTCGACCAGAAGGCAGTGGACGCGTTGGTGGCCAAGGGTGCGAAGGGCGCCAAGTCGGTGACCGAGTTGAGTGAGCAGGTCGACACGGTGATCACGTGTTTGCCGTCGCCCCAGGTCATCGACAAGGTGGTGGCCGGCTCGGGAGGTGTGATTGACACCTTGGCGGGTCGCACGCCAGCTGCCACATGGATTGACATGAGCACGAACGATCAGAGCGAGACGCTGCGTCTCGGTGAACTCGCGCGCGCGAAGGGTGTGAACACGCTCGAGTCGCCCGTGACGGGTGGCGTGCACAAGGCGGCTCACGGTGACATCACCGTGCTTGTGGGTGGAGACCAGTCGGTGTTCAAGACCCACGAAAAGGCGTTGAACGCGATGGGGAGTCCCGTGCTTTACATCGGAGACTTGGGCAAGGCCGCGGTGATCAAGGTGATCACCAATATGCTTGCGTTCATTCATCTCGTCGCCGCAGGTGAGGCATTGATGCTCGCCAAGCGTGGCGGGCTCGATCTGGCCACGGCGTTCGAAGCCATCAAGCATTCGTCGGGCAATTCATTCGTCCACGAAACGGAGAGCCAAGTCATCCTCAACGGCTCGTACAACATCAACTTCACGATGGACTTGGCGATCAAGGACCTCGGCTTCGCCATGGGCTTCGGCCGCGATTTCGGTGTGCCGCTCGATCTCGCGGGTATGACGTATCAGACCTTCATTCGTGCGCGAGAGTCCTATGGTGGTGACGCATGGTCCTCGCAAGTGGTGAAGTTGCTCGAGGACTCCGTGGGTACCGACCTCCGCGCCCCCGGCTTCCCTGCCGAGCTGCAATAACCGCATACGATTTCGAGAGCACGTGAGGAAAGGACCCCGTTGATGAAGGCTGCAGTGTGCAGAGAATTTGGCAAACCTTTGGTGATCGAGGAGGTGTCGCTCGCGGATGCCGGGCCGGGTGAAGTGAAAGTGAAGTTGGCGGCCACCGCCATCTGTCATAGCGACATCTCGTACGCCGACGGAGCGTGGGGTGGAGACCTACCAGCCGTATACGGCCACGAATGCGCCGGAGTCGTCGAGTCCGTTGGTCTTGGTGTCACCACGGTGAAAGTGGGCGACCCCGTAGTCGTCACCCTCATTCGCTCCTGCGGCCATTGTCACGGCTGTGTTCGCGGTATGCCCGTAACGTGCACGACCCAATTTCCGCTCGACACCAAATCGCCGATCACCGACAAGAGCGGGAAGTCCCTCGTCCAGAGCATGCGCACGGGTGGTTTCGCCGAGCTGGTGTTGGTGCATGAGTCGCAGTGCGTGACCATTCCGAGCAACGTCCCGATGACGAGCGCTTCATTGCTCGCGTGTGGTGTGATCACTGGTTTTGGCGCGGTGACCAATACCGCTCGAGTTCCCGCGGGAAGCCATGTCGTCGTCATTGGTACGGGCGGAGTGGGTCTGAACTCGATCCAAGGTGCGCGCGTAAGTGGTGCTCGTACTGTGATCGCCGTCGATATCGCCGACAACAAACTGGAAGCAGCCAAGGGGTTCGGCGCCACGCATGGCATCAACTCGAGCAAGGAAAACGTCTTGGAGCGAGTGATGCAACTGACGGACTCGCGGGGTGCCGATTACGTGTTCGTCACCGTCGGCGCCAAGGGCGCGTTCGACTCGTCATACGCGATGCTCGCCAAGGGGGGATCGACAGTGCTCGTCGGCATGCCCGCATCGGGCGTGATGTCGGAGATCGACCCCGGCACGATGGCTGCCTACAGCCAGAACGTGCTCGGTTCAAAAATGGGTTCTGCGCGAATTCAGGTGGACATCCCGAACCTCGTGGATCTGTACCAGCAGAAGCGGGTGAAGTTGGACGAACTGATCACGAAGACCTACCCGCTCGAGCAGATCAACGAAGCCATCGCCGCCGTCAAGCGCGGCGAGGCCCTGCGCAACGTAATCGTGTTCTGACATGAAGGTCGCCGAGATCAAGACCTTCGTGGTGGGCAATCCGCCACCACGGCACGGCGGCCGCTACTTCATTTTCGTCAAACTCACCACCGACACCGGGGTGAGCGGTATTGGTGAGATCTACACCGCGACGTTTTCTCCACATCTCGTCGCCAAGATGGCCGAAGAAGTGGCCGAGCGTCACATCATCGGCCAGAGTCCGTTCCACATCGAGCACATGTGGCGCAATGTGTACGGCCGTGGTTATGCCCTTCGTCCAGACCTCACCCTCGGTGGAATCGTCAGCGGCCTTGAGATGGCCATGTGGGACATCTGCGGGAAAGAGACGAACAAGCCGGTCTACGAGTTGCTCGGTGGGCGGGTACACGACAAGTTGCGCTGCTACACCTACCTCTATCCACCGGATGATCTCGACGTGTATGCGGATCATCCCGTGTACAGCGATCCTCAAGCGGCTGCCGAGGCGGCGGTGGTGGCCGTTGAGCGTGGATTCACGGGTGTGAAGTTCGATCCGGCGGGCCGCTATTCGGTCTACGACGGCAGGCAACCGGCTCTCGAGGCGATCGATCGCTCGGAGAAGATGGTTCGTGCAGTTCGCGAAGCAGTGGGTACTCGTGCAGACATCCTTTTCGGCACGCACGGACAATTCACTGCATCGGGTGCAATCCGATTGGCCAAGCGTCTCGAGAAGTACGACCCGTTGTGGTTCGAAGAGCCGGTTCCTCCGGACAGCCCGGAGGAAATCGCCAAGGTGGCACGTGCCACGAGCATTCCGATCTCTGCGGGTGAGCGCCTCACCACCAAGTACGAGTTCCATCGGTTGTTGCAGACTGGTGCTGCCTCCATCATTCAGATGAACCTCGGTCGTTGTGGCGGTCTGCTCGAGGCGAAGAAGATCGCTTCGATGTGCGAGGTGTATCACGCACAGATCGCACCGCATCTCTACTGCGGGCCGATCGTCGGTGCAGCAAACATCCAGTTGGCCACGTGTTCACCCAACTTCTTGATCCTCGAGAGCATCAAGCGTTGGGACGGATTCCATGCCGAGATCTTGAAGAAGCCGATTCAGTTCGACAACGGTTTCGTGATTCCTTCGACCGAACCCGGTCTCGGGGTCGAGTTGAACGAGGAAGTGGCTCTTGCGCACCCCTACACGGGAAAAGAATTGATGCTCGAGATGAGCGACAGACCCGCAACGCTGCAGTAGCAGGAAACAATTCGGCAATACGGGCGTTGCGGAACGAAATCAGCTCTTCATAGTTCAAGTCATTGCAGGTAACGCAGGCGAAATCTGCGTAGGCCAATCTCTCCAAAACGACGGAGGAGGAGAGATGGAAAGTGCAAATGTTGTCTGGGTATTGATCAGTGCAGCACTGGTGATGTTCATGACCCCAGGATTGGCCCTGTTCTATGGCGGTCTCGACAGCCGCAAGAACATGTCCAACATGATGATGATGAACATGTGGGCACTGTTGACGGTGCCTCTCTTGTGGGGGGCGATTGGTTACACCCTCGCGCAGGTGCCATTCGACGCAAATTTTCTTGGCGGACTTGACAACGCATTTCTCTCTGGGCTGTCTGTCACGGGTGAAGATGGGGGCGGAACCCTGGCAACGTTCGTGTTTCTCGCAATGTTCGCGGTGATCACCCCAGCGCTGATTTCCGGAGCGGTGGCCGGGCGAATGAAATTCAAGGCCTGGGCAATCTTCGTTCCGTTGTGGAGCCTGCTCGTCTACGTTCCCGTGTTCAAGTGGATTTACGGGGGGTGGCTCGGACAGCGCGGATCATTGGACTTTGCAGGAGGTACCGCGATTCATGTCAACGCTGGTGTCGCTGCACTTGCCTGTGTTCTCGTTCTCGGAAAGCGCAAGGGATTCCCCCAAGTGGAGACACGCCCACACTCCATTCCAATGGTCATTGTGGGTGCTGCAATTCTTTGGTTTGGATGGTTTGGTTTCAACGCGGGATCGGCGCTTGCTGCAAATGGCACTGCGATCCAGGCATTCATCAATACATTCCTGGGAGGAGCTGCAGCGGGACTGGCATGGGTGACTGTCGACATGAGTTCGGGAAAGCGAGTCACGAACATTGGAGCAGCCTCAGGAATCGTTGCGGGACTCGTGGCGATAACGCCTGCAGCGGGGTTCGTGGCCGGATTTTCCTCTGTATGGATCGGTCTAATTGCGGGATTGGGGTGCAACTTCGCAGTTCGCTTGAAGTCGAAGTTGGGCTACGACGATGCGCTTGACGTGGTCGGGATCCACTTGATTGCCGGGCTGATCGGGTCTCTCTTGATTGGCGTGTTTGCCGAACCTGAGGCCTTTGGTGGCACATTCATGACCGGTCTTGTCCACGGCGGAGACGCTTCGTTGCTTGCTGAGCAGGCACTTGCCAACGCCGCGACCATTGTCTATTGCTTCGTGATGACAACTGCAATCGCTCTCGTGCTCAAGTCAACCATTGGACTTCGAGTCGCTGAAAGCACAGAAATGGATGGACTTGACATCCATGAACACGATGAGATTTCCTACTCGTGAGTGGCGAGTCGAAGAGCAAGAGCGCCGAAAATGGCCGAGACGATGCTCGCAGCAAGAATGGCGATGGTTGCCGACTGCTTCATTTCTGGTGAGTCGAATGCCAGCTCGGCAATGAACATGGCCACCGTGAATCCGATACCGGCGACGCTTCCGACTCCAATGACCGTTTGATTAGAGACACCAGTCGGGAATTCGAGGATGCTGGCGCGACGTCCGAGCAGGACGAACAGCGCAATGCCAATCGGTTTTCCTAGGACGAGTCCGCAAAATATTCCTTGTGCGATGGGCGATGAAATCGCCGTTCGAATGCTCTCCAAACTGAGCGAAACACCAGCGTTGGCGAGTGCGAAGAGTGGAACGATGAGCAATGAGGACCAAGGATGAATGATGTGCTGTAGCCACTCGACGACGGACACCGAACCACTCGTACCCGACTCTTCTGCGTCGACGAGTGAGGTGCCTGACATTGGAGTGACCGGCGCGAGCAGGCCCATGGCGACACCCGCTAGGGTGGGATGCACTCCTGATTTCTGCAGTGCGAACCAAAGCAATGTACCGAGCACGAGATACGCAGGAATCCCCGTCATACCGAGTCGTCGCGCGATCACGACCGCGATGATCGAGGAGGCGGCGACCATAAGCCACGCACCTGACACACCAGTGGAGTAGAACACGGCGAGCACGATGATCGCACCGATGTCGTCGACGATGGCGAGACCAAGCAACATCACTCGTGCACCAGCCGATACTCGAGCGCCGAGCGCTGCGAGCAGTCCAACCGCTAGTGCGATGTCGGTTGCCATTGGAACTCCCCAGCCAGCAACGAATTCGCCACGGGAAACGACCAGATAGATCAATGCTGGAGCTGCCATGCCTCCGATTGCGGCAACAAATGGCAGAGCAAGGCGCTTTCGTGTGGAGAGCTGTCCAACGGCAATCTCGCGCTTGATTTCCAGACCGACGACCAGAAAGAAAATGGTCATAAGAGCGTCGTTGATCCAATGATGAACGGTGAGTTGCACTGCCCAATCGCGCGCGCCGACAGTCAGATATCGATCGAGCACTCGGTGGTAAAAGTCCCGCAGGGGAGAATTGGCGAGTACGAGTGCCGTGACTGTTGCCGCTGCAAGCGCAGCTGCTCCCGTTGCTTCGCTCTTCAGGAAATCGCGCCATGGCGAAATGGAGTGGGCGTGGTTGTTCATGTTCCTCGTTCGCCGACCAGACTTCCCGGCACGCCTTTGTTTCTCAAGTCTGCCAGAGGCTCCACGTATCGGTAGCGTTTTGCTCGTGACGTCCGGACGAGTGCCTGCGGTATTCATTGGCCACGGGAGTCCGATGAATGCGATTGAACACAACCGCTTCACCACGGCTTGGGCTGATTTTGGTGTAAGCATTCCTAAACCTCGTGCGGTATTGGCAGTTTCAGCCCATTGGTTCATTGGTCATACCGCCGTCACAGCGATGGACGCCCCCAAGACAATTCACGATTTCTACGGTTTCCCCCCGAACCTGTATGCAATCGACTATCCGGCTTCGGGGAGTCTCCAGGTTGCAGAGGAAGTCGCCCAAGTTCTTGCACCAACGTGGGTCGGGTTGGATCGCGATTCGTGGGGTATTGACCATGGCACGTGGTCGGTCCTCGTGCACATGTTTCCCAAGGCCGATGTCCCCGTCATTCAATTGTCGATAGACGCAACGAAATCCATTTCTGAACATCTCGAGATTGGCCGTCGACTCAACGCTTTGCGCGACTCGGGAGTCCTCGTTCTTGGGAGCGGCAATGTCGTGCACAACCTTCGCATGATCGACTGGAGTGCTCCCGACTCAGCTTTTGAGTGGAACGACCAGTTCGACGGATTGGTTCGTCAAATAATGCAAACTTCGCCAGAGCGAATCAGCGAAGTGGAGTCGGACGGAAACTACTCCCGAGCCGTTCCCACGCCCGACCACTTTCTGCCCCTCGTATACGTGGCGGGAGTTGCTTCAGAGGCAGGCACACCCGCCCAGGTACTGGTTGGTGGCCCCCAGTTTGGGTCGTTGTCGATGACCAGTTATGTAATTGACTGAAGCAAGCGCCGATTAGTTGCGCCGTCTAGCGTGCTGCGGATGGAATGGCTTTCTGACCCTGCTGCATGGACGGCACTCGCTGCGCTACTCACGCTTGAGGTGGTGCTTGGTGTCGACAATGTGATCTTCATTTCAATTCTGGCTTCCAAATTGCCAGCCGAATCGCAAGATCGAGCCCGTCGCATAGGTTTGCTCGCAGCAGGTGGAACGCGACTGCTGCTGCTCCTCGGTGTGGGCTGGATCGTCACATTGAAGAACGAATTGTTCACCATCTTTGACGTGGGATTCAGTGGAAAAGAATTGATCTTGCTTGCTGGGGGACTGTTTCTTATCGCCAAGGCCACCAAGGAAATCCATCACAAACTTGAAGGCGAATCCGAGCATGGTTCGACTCGTACTGCGCCAACTTTCGGCGCCGTCATTACCCAGGTCTTGATTCTCGACTTGGTGTTTTCGATTGATTCGGTCATCACCGCAGTAGGCATGACGAACTATGTGCCGGTGATGGTCATTGCAATCGTGTTGGCTGTCCTCGTGATGCTTGTCGCTTCGGGGCCGATATACCGATTCGTCAATCAACACCCGTCGGTAAAGATCCTTGCACTTGCGTTCCTGCTCTTGATCGGCACAACGCTGATCGCAGAGGGATTCGGACAGAAGATACCCAAGGGGTACATCTACGCGAGTATGACGTTTTCCGTGTTCGTGGAATTACTGAACATTGGTACTCGTCGTAAGAAGGCTGTCGAGCCAGTTCATCTGTACCAACGAATAGATGCTGACTAACGCGTAGTTAGCGTGAGGCCATGAGCCTTGCAACGGGCAATGGTCTCTTGGGGCTGTCATCGCAAGAAGCGCGCACAAGGCTTCTTGCCGACGGACCAAACGAGCTTCCCGAATCACGCTTGCGTAGTCCATTTCGGCGGATTTCTGATCTCTTTGCCGAACCGATGCTCGTTCTTCTTGCTGCAGCCGGCGTTATCAATTTCGTGCTGTCCGAACCGCTGGATGGAGTGCTGCTCTTCGTATCGGTTCTAGTCGTGGTCGGAATTTCTCTGTATCAGGAGGGAAAAACGGAGCGTGCGCTATTGGCTCTTCGCGAGATGTCTGCGCCGCGCGCACTCGTCGAACGGGATGGCCGGCAGCTGCGAGTGCCGAGTACTGAAGTTGTGGTGGGTGACGTGTTGGTCCTGCAGGAAGGAGATCGAGTCTCTGCAGACGCAATGCTCATCGAGGCTTCGAACGTCGTGGTTGATGAATC
>CAZZJH010000009.1:14753-28744 GCA_964654335.1 uncultured Acidimicrobium sp. | reverse complement strand
CGAGTTGATCCGGGCCCTCGATGGAGCACCGACCGGTGCGTCTGGGCGAGCCACCGTTGCGGAAATTCTGGTCAGTCATCCCACATCACTCTCGGCTTGGGCGTCGTACGGAGATCGGGCACGAGACGACCTCGAGTCGTACATGTCATACCGTGTGGGATACCACCGCGGATTGGATGCGCTACGTCAGAACGGTTGGAGAGGGTCTGGATATGTTCGCTGGTCGAACGAGTCCAACCGCGGTTTCCTTCGATGTCTTGCAGGATTGGCGCGGACTGCGCAGTTGATCGGAGAGTCTGCCGAAGCTGAACGCTGTCGTCTCTTCCTCGCCCAACTCGACCCCTCAGCAAACTGGGATCAACTTGTCTGAATGTCTCGGCGTCGTTCTGGCAGGGGGTCGGAGCACACGATTTGGAGCGGACAAGTTTCTCCATGTCGTACATGGTGTCGAAATGGGTCTGCGTGCGATCCGAATACTGGAGCCCATCGTCGATCGCGTCGTGGTAGTAGGACGCCAGGAGATCCCGTCTTCGTGGGGTGCGGAATCATTATTCGGCCGACGCGAAGGTTCCGGGCCACTGGGTGCGATTCTCGATGCGGCCGACCTAGACCATCCCAGTCGGGTGGTGGTGGTTCCCTGTGACATGCCGAATTTGACCAGCTCCTCCATGTCTCGATTGCTCGTCGCAGTTGACGAACCACATGTCGTCGCTTCGTTCGCCAATTCACCGGGTCTCGAGGAAGCTCAATGGCTTGCATCGTGCTGGCGGGGAGACGTCTTACGAGACGTGATCAGCCAGTTCTACGAGGAAGGGTGTCGGAGCGTGCGGGGAGTGGCACGACAGGTTCACCATCTGTTGGTCGATCTTCCACCCGATGAACTTGCCAACCTGAATGATCCGGTGACGACATGAACCGCGTGTGGATCGACGACGATTCTGCGCTTTCAGAATTCTTGGGAAAGACTCACGATGGGCGTTACGCGATCGACACCGAATTTCACCGAGAACGCACCTACTTTCCCCAGTTGGCACTCGTTCAACTGCGCCTAGGAAACGAAATTGCGTTGATCGATCCACTCAAGTGCGACGTTTCACTCGTTGGGGTGCTCTTCGAAACTGACTACGTCTGCGTGCTCCATGCAGGGGCCCAAGACCTCGAGATCCTCACTCGCATCTGCGGTCGGTTACCGACTCGCGTCCACGACACGCAGATCGCCGCTGGCTTCCTTGGATCAACCCAAGTCTCTCTTGCATCGTTGGTCAACGAAGTCAGAAAAGTGGTTCTGCCGAAATCTGATCGTCTCACCGACTGGTTGCGGCGTCCGCTTTCCCAAACTCAACTCGATTACGCGGCGAGTGATGTCGAACATCTCTTTGAAATTCATGATCATCAGGTTGCGGCACTCTCGGCGCTCGGAAGACAGGATTGGGCACACGAAGCATGCGCCCGACTCGTCGAGAAAGCTCATACCGAACCGAATCTCGACGACTCGTGGATGAAGGTGAAAGATGCGCGCTCACTCAGAGGCGAAGCGAAAGGTGTGGCGCGGAGTCTCGCCAGATGGCGAGAGCGACGGGCCATGCAACTCGACATTCCCGTACGCCGAGTGATGTCAGACATGGCTCTGGTCAGCATTGCCCAAGCGAGGCCTGCTAGCGAGGCCCAACTACTCGGGTGCCGCGGTGTGGAAGGACGCCAATTCGGTGGGGAAGCGACCATCGAGATCCTGGATGCGATTCGAATGGGTATCCATGAAGTCTTCGAACCTGGAGAGACACGTCGAATCGAAATTGATGCTCGCCAACGTGGAGCAATCCCTCTGATCGTTGCGTGGGTCGCAGAGCGCGCCCGACTATCAGAACTCGATCCTGCGTTTCTGGCTACGAGGCAGGACATCGACGAATATCTCGCAGGTTTTCCCGATGCACGCTTACGCCAAGGTTGGAGAGCGGACCTGTTGTTGAGTGACTTGGACGGGTTGGTGAATGGGTCGCTGGCACTGAGCGTGGACGAGCGCGGAAGATTGCGTTTGACGCCACCAATGAGTTGATCATCCCGCCACTTTTCGGGTATTTGCTGCCATCACAGGGAGCCCCGATCCCGCTAGGATAAAGGACAATGTTCATCGCGTAGGCGGTCCATGGGGTCCGCTACTGAAAGTGACGGAGCCCAATCAGTGAAGAAGGGACGCCATCGGCGGTTCGAAGAAGCGCGCAAGTTGAAGCAATCTGGGCCTTCCCCAGAGGACCTTGGCTTGCGTGGCAAGTCGCGAGAACCGCAGTCGGAAGAGGATGAGTATGCAGCCATTGCTGAGCGCTACGGAGTCCGCTTTGACGACGACGAAGATGAATCTGACGAAGACTGACTAGCTGTACCCCTTGACCTCCGTAAGTACCCCTATCCGTAACGTCGCGCTCGTGGCGCACGTCGACCACGGCAAAACGACGCTCGTCGACTCGTTGCTCCGCTTCACGGGAGCATTCGCTGCTCACCAAGCGGTAGTCGATCGAGTAATGGACAACAACGATCAGGAGCGTGAACGCGGAATCACGATCTTGGCCAAAGCGGCGCAGATCACTTACCAAGGCACGTGCATCAACCTGGTGGACACCCCGGGTCACGCCGATTTCGGTGGTGAAGTTGAGCGCGCATTGGCCCTGGTCGATGGTGTCATTTTGTTGGTTGATGCAGCTGAAGGCCCACTTCCGCAGACCCGCTACGTGCTTGGCAAGGCACTCCGGCGAAATTTGCCCGTCATCCTCGTCATCAACAAGGTCGATCGCCAAGATGCACGCCCAGAGGAAGTTCTCGGCGAGGTAGAGCAATTGTTCCTCGACCTTGCGCAACATGACGACCATCTCTCGTTTCCCGTCATCTCAGCGATCGCCCGAGATGGTCAAGCCGTTACCGGCGTGGGAATGCCTGGCCCGTCGGACGACCTTCGACCGATGCTCGACGCTGTGCTCGCACACGTCGAGGCGCCGATCCAAGTGAACGATGCTCCACTCAAGGCGCTGGTGACGAATCTCGATGCATCCGACTACTTGGGTCGTCTCGGCATTGGTCGCATCGCCGCGGGCCGACTCCGCAAGGGCGACACCGTGGCTGTCGTACAGCAATCGAGCCAAGATGGTCAGCCACAGGTGATCAAGAGGAAGCTGACTGGTCTCTTCAAGTTCTCCGGAATTGGCAGGGTCGAAGTCGACGAAGTAGGCAGCGGAGACCTGTTCATTGCTGCAGGAATCGAAGAGATCCAAGTAGGGGACACGATTTCATCCCTCGAGGACACGACCCCACTGCCGAGACTGGAAGTGGATGAGCCGGTCTTGCGCATGACTTTCGGAGTCAACACCTCGCCCATGGCCGGCAAAGAGGGCAAGTTCCTGACGAGTAGGCACCTCCGTGAACGCTTGCGCCGAGAAGTGCTCGGAAACGTCAGTATCAAGGTCGACGAATCAGCCAATTCGGAGTCCGTGATGGTGTCCGGACGTGGTGAATTACAGCTCGCGGTTCTCATCGAGAACATGCGTCGCGAAGGATTCGAGCTTCAAGTAAGCCGACCAGAAGTCGTCACCCGTGAAATCGACGGAAAGCTTCATGAACCGTTGGAATCGGGAACATGCGATGTACCCGACGAGTACGTGGGTGCAATCACCCAGGAACTCGCACCGCGTAAGGGGCGAATCATCGACATCGGACCTGGAGACCCCGGCCGAACCATCGTGTCTTTCGAAGCGCCTTCTCGAGGGTTGTTGGGTTTTCGATCCGCTTTGCTCACTCTGACTCGAGGAACCTCGTTGTTGCACCAATCTCTTGCTGGTTGGACACCTTGGTGTGGAGAGCTTCCGCATCGTAAAGGTGGCGCGATGGTCGGGGACCGTATCGGCACTGCGACTGCGTATGCGCTGGACAATCTCCAGCTTCGTGGAACATTGTTCGTTTCACCTGGCGACGAGATCTACGAGGGCATGGTCGTCGGAGAGAATGCACGCGAAGACGAGATGGTCGTCAACGCCGTTCGCGCAAAAGAGAAAACGAACATCCGCACCCACAGCCATGACGAGGGGATCAAATTGGCGAGCCCCGTCATTCATACGCTCGAAACTGCCATCGAGTGGATCGCCGACGACGAATTGGTCGAAGTGACTCCTACGAATGTTCGAATTCGCAAACGCCACCTCGGGCTCGAGGAACGGCGCCGCCAAGCGAAGAAAACCCCTTAAGAGCGCTTCTTCATTTTCGGGTGCGCTACGGGCACCGATCTCTTCTCTTCCAATAGCTGGACGATTCGAGCGTAGATGTGCGCTCCGACGAGTTCTACGAGTTCATCCTTCAAAGACTGATACACCTGACGCTTACCAACGAAAGCCTTGGCGTCATCGGTACACCACCAATGGAAATCCTGACCGCCTTCACCCCAGTCGCGCCTCTTCCACTCACGAACGAATGAAACGACGTGGCCATCGTCCTCCGTGTATTCCTCGAGGCGCAACGGCACTTGCCAGCACACGTCCGGCTTCCAATCCATTGGCCGTTCGCCTGCTTCCGTGGCGGCGATGTGGAATGCGCATCCCATGCCACCTTCGAATCCTGGCTCGTTGTGGAAGATGCACGCGCCATTGACGCGAGCCGTTACGTCTGCGCCATCTCGCTCTTTGCGCAACCACTTACCGTTCTCGCCCTTTTTGTGATGCTGCCAATGACGTGGCTCCAGCCGCTTGACACTGCGTTTAACCGATGCCAAGTCCTTCTTGTCGATGAAGTGAGCTCCGTAGCTGCAGCAACCCTGTTGCAACTTGGTGGCATCATCGTCCAGGACGCCCTTGCAACCTCGACCGTAGATGCACTCGTAGTTGGAACGAAGGAACGTGGCGTCGACCAGCCAGGTTTGATCCTTGTCGGGATCACTGAAACTGAGCCACTCGTGAAGATCTGAGACTTTGGGCATGGCTGATCACACTAGTTGGAAACGACAGTTGGATAGGTCTCGACGATGGAATACTGGAGCGGTGACAGACCTATCAGATCTCATCGAACGTCTTCGTCGAATTTCAGAAGAGCTAGCCGACCGCGCGCTCGATGAATTGAAAGAGGCTCATCGAGCTGGGGCCACCAAGCGTCCTGACGCGGAGAAGTCACTCAGCCAGGCTCGTAGAGCCGTGGAAAAGGCAATCGCGACACTCAGTCGAACCGATTCAAGTGATTGATCAACAACCGCAAGTGTCCGTAATGCCGACGAGCGAACTTGAAGGCGATTCGATGCGCGTCCAGGTCATCTAAGTCTCGGATTTCCTCGGCTCGAGCCTCGGTACGTGAAAAGCCACCGTCCAGGCACAGCATCCCGAATCCTTCATCGAGTGAGGCAAGAAGCCCATCACTGACTTCCTTGTTCACTCGCAGAACCAAGGTTTCGCCGAAAAACCTCATCGAACGGTAGTTCGAATAGAAGTTCTCGACGATTTGCCACGCATCACGGGGGCTGTGGCAGACCTCGAAGAGTGCCAAATCATCGCTCGAAATCAATCCACGGGGAAGCAGTTGCTCTTGGATCAACTGCGAGATCGACTCCCAAAACGGATCATCCTCGAGATCCATCAGGAGCAGGGGGACAGGCAGGCCCTTGCCCGTCTGGATGAGAGTCAGCAATTCGAACATCTCATCAAGAGTTCCAAATCCACCTGGCATGCAGATGAAGGCATGCGACTCCTTCACCAGCATCAACTTGCGCGTGAAGAAGTAGCGCATCGAGACGAACTTGGTGTCACCCTGAATGACTTCATTCGCAGCCGTCTCGAACGGCAGTCGAATTGACACGCCGATCGAGTTCTCTCGGCCGGCACCGACCATTCCTGCCTCCATGATCCCCGGACCTGCACCAGTCACCACCATCCAGCCACGATCGGCGAACTCATGCGAAATCTGTGCCGTTCGATGAAAGAGTGGATCTCCCTTGCTCGTCCGAGCAGAACCGAAGATGGTCACTTTCTTACGTTGTCGGAACGGTGCCATCATCTTGAACGCCTGCTGCATCTCCCGAAGCGCAGAAGCGGCAATCTTTGCATCCAACGTCGAGACGTCACTGTTGGAGATGTCCAAAGCAGACTTGATCAGTTGACTGACGTACGCCGTTTCCGTGTTCCCGCCAAACTCACGAATGAGTTCGTCGATTTCTTCGTTGAGCCGGCGGGGACTCGAAATCTCACTCATCTGGTCTTGACGCGAAGTGCCTCGAGGAGATCGTCGAAACTCTGCGCAAAGGCCGCAATCCCTTCACGCTCGAGCGTGTCGGCGACTTGAGTCATTCGGATTCCGAGATGCTCGAGCTGATCCAAGAACTCTTGACTTGCGGCGATGTCACGGTCAATCGTTCGCTCGACGATTCCATGGTCCTCGAAGGCCAGCAGGGTCTGCTCCGGGAGCGTGTTGACACTGTTCGGTCCAATCAATTGATCGACGTACAGCAGGTCGGGGTAGAGCGGATTCTTAGTCGACGTGCTCGCCCACAATGGCCGTTGCCGTTTTGCGCCACGCAACTCCAACTGTTTCCATTCGGGCGAAGACGAGAAGAAGTCGTCCTGCAGGGCATAGGCGGCCCTTGCCTGATGAACGGCTGCTCGACCACACAAGTGTTCACATTGCTGTGCCACCAGAAGTGGATCGATAGCACTGTCGACACGCGAGATGAAGAAACTGGCGACACTTCGAAGCGCCTTCAACTTCTCGGGACGACCTTCCGCGCATCGACGGACGCCTTCGTGGAACGCAGCGAGGACCTGTCGATACCGGGGAAGTCCGAAGATCAGCGTGACATTGACGGAAATTCCATGCGACAAGATCTCCGAAATGGCAGGCAGACACTCCACAGTTGCGGGAACCTTGATCATCAAATTGGGACGACCCACACGATTGGCAAGATCCAATGCCATCTCCACCGTCTCCGATGCATTGGTGGCAAGGTGGGGGTCGACTTCCAGGCTGACGAATCCATCATCGCCGTCCGATGACGCGAAAACTGAAGCAAGGGCCGAGCACGCCTCGTTCACGTCGTCGACGACGAGTTCCCAATAGATCTGTTCGACGGATCGTCCCTGCTCTATCAACGAAGAGATCTGATCGTCGTAAGCAGAACTGGACGTGATCGCCTTCTGGAAAATGGTGGGATTCGACGTGATGCCACGTACGCCACGTGCGATGAGATCGGTGATGTGTCCGTTCAACAATTCGTCGCGACGGAGATTGTCTAGCCAGGGGCTTTGCGACTGAAGCCTGTGCAGATCCTGGAGAGGGGTCACGATGTCCCCGTCAACCTCTTCGCTTCGGCGACGACTCGATCGACGTTGAGACCCAACGCGTCCATCACGACCGCACCCGGAGCACTCGCTCCAAAGCGGTCGATGCCGATGGTGGCGTCTGCATAACGTTCCCATCCGAAAGTTGATGCCGCTTCCACTGACACCACGGGGAGTTGACCAAGAGTCGCCGCCTGGTGGGCACTTGAAGTCTCGGCGAAAATATCCCACGAGGGCATTGACACGACTCTGCTGCCGATTCCATTCGAGCTGAGAGTCTCAGCCGCACGCAACGCAAGAGACAACTCGCTACCCGTACCGATCAGGGTGACGAGGGGATTGGGGAATTCGCGGACGACCTTGGCGCCCACGGCAACGGCCGTTCCATCGGTGACATTCGGCACCGTCTGTCGCGAAAGAATGAGGGCGGTCGGACCATCGTGAGAAACGGCTGCAATCCATGCCTCAGCGGTCTCCTTCGAATCCGCAGGCCTGACGACACGCAGTCCAGGTATCGACCGCAACGAAGCAAGCTGTTCAATCGGCTGATGAGTGGGCCCATCCTCGCCGACGCCCACTGAATCGTGACTGAAAACGAACACGACCCGCGCACGCGAGAGAGCCGCCAGGCGGATCGCTGGCTTCATGTAGTCGGCGAACACGAAGAACGTCCCACCCATCGGTAGGAGAACTCCATGCAGCGCGATCCCCACCATGATCGCGCCCATTGCATGTTCACGGATTCCGTAATACAACTGCCGACCTGCAGGATGAGCGGGGGAGAAAGGCTCGAAACCAGGAATCTTCACTCCCGTGTTTCCGGTCAAGTCGGCAGAGCCTGCCACGAGACCCGGAACCAAGTCGAGTGAAGCCGAGACGGCGAGCGTGATGCTCTGACGAGTAGCGAGGTCCTTCTCATGTGTCAGCGAAACGAAGGATTCGCGCAAATCTTCCGCGGATGGCCCCGTGGACATGAGCCGCCATTCGTCGCCTTGAGGTTCGGAGTAGCCACGACGAAGCTCGGAACCGCGTGCGACGGCGTGGCGACGCAGATCCGCAACTACCTCTTCAGGGGCCCAAAACGGTTCGTCGGGAATCCCCAACACTTCCTTCGTTCGGCGAGTCGCATCAGCATCGAACGGGTTTCCGTGGGCTTCATGACGATCGGTGAAATCGGGGGACGGATAGCCGATGTGAGTTCGCAGTCGAACGAGCGTTGGTCTGCCTCGTTCTTCCCGCGCACGTAGCAGGACCGCCTCGAGAGCGTCCAAATCTTCCCCAATGTCTCCCGCATCAATGACGTTCCAGCCGTAAGCCTCGAACCGACCGACGACGTCGTCCGAACAGGCAAGACCGGTCGAGCCGTCAATCGTGATGCCGTTGTCATCGAAGACACAGACCAACCGATCGAGTTTCAGGTGTCCAGCCAGTGACGCAGCCTCATGGCTGATTCCTTCCATGAAGCAACCGTCACCAGCGAGAACCCATGTGTGATGATCGAAATGTTGTTCGCCGAAGCGAGCCCTCAAATGAGATTCGGCGATCGCCATGCCAACCGCGTTGGCAAAACCCTGCCCCAGCGGTCCCGTAGTCACCTCGATGCCCGCGGTGTGACCGTTTTCTGGGTGCCCCGGGGTAGCTGAGCCCCACTGCCTGAACGCGCGAAGGTCCTCGATTTCGAGCCCATACCCATTGAGGAACAAGAGGGCGTATTGGAGGATCGACGCGTGGCCATTGGACAAGATGAATCGATCCCGATTGATCCACTTGGGTTGTGCAGGGTCATGACGCAGCACACGCGAGTAGAGGACGTGTCCGAGCGGGGCCAATGCGAGGGCCGTCCCTTGATGTCCGCTCTTCGCAGCAAGCGGCGCGTCCATGGCCAAACCGCGGACGATTCGGATGGCATCAGCGTCAAGCGACGGAGACAAACCAGCCATCTCTGCGACTGTAGTGCTCAGACGGTAACGGGAGGAAGGAGCGTGAATGGCACACGTATCCAAGCCTCCTGGTTGACACGGCAATGGGCGACGATTTGGCGGTACTCGGAAAACTCGAGTTCGCCGCGAACCAACCGATAAGTCAACTTTCCAGGCTCCACGGCGAATGGAGACACGTTGCGCGCCAACTCCGATGATGCCTCCTCGAAACCCTCCCGGAAAACCACCTCGAACACACCCGAACCCGTCTCATCTGGACGGCAATGGATCAGCGCAAGCAGGTGCGGTTCCACCTTTACGGGGGCCGGACTTGGCGCGACGAGGGAGAAATGGACGCCCGTGATGTCGATTCGTGTCGCACCACCTTCGACACTCCGTGGCGCAAAAGTGTCGATGAAGAACGCGCTGAGAACCTGCACGGGCGAAGGTTACATCTAGAATTTGAGGTCGTGCCCGTGACCTTGTCGGAGTCCGAATCCAAGGACTTGTTACGAGATCATGGTTTCCCGCTGTGTCGTGAGATTCTGGCGAGATCGTGGGATGAAGTCCTCGAATCTGCGAAGCAGATTGGTTTTCCAGTCGTCTTGAAGGCCAATGCTCGCGACATCAGTCACAAATCGGAACTTGGCCTCGTCGAATTGGGGATAGCCAACGAGGACAGGTTGCGAATGGCTCACGCGGCTCTGCTCCAACGTCTGGCGGGTCAGCCCGCAGAATTCATCGTTGCGGAGATGGTCAAAGGGAATCGTGAACTCATCCTTGGTCTCGTGCGTGATCCCGATTTCGGTGCGTTCGCCGTGGTGGGTCTCGGAGGGGTCGCCGCAGAAGCGCTCCAGGACATTCAGATGATTCCGCTTCCGTCGACATCGCGTGAAATCGCTCGTGCATTGGGCAAATTGCGCTCCCATGAATTGTTCGCAGAATTTCGAGGTCAAAGTGCGTTGCACATACGGGATCTCGAACGAGCGATCGACGCACTAGCGGTGATCGCTGCCACTCGTCCCGACATCGAGTCCATCGATGTCAATCCGATGATCGTGCTTCCCACTGGTCGGTTGACGGCAGTCGACGCACTCGTCGTGTTGGGAGCCGAACGCCAGTCTCGAGACCGTGATGCAAGCAACGATCGAACAGACCGGACCGCATCTTTGGCATCGATGTTCGATCCGCGAGCAGTAGTCGTGCTTGGCGCATCTTCTCACCCAGGGAAATTTGGTTTCGTTTCTCTGCACAACATCTTCGTCAACGGCTATCAGGGAGATGTGTACGGCCTCAATCAGTCCGGCGATCAAGTTCTCGATGCCAAGATCGTCACGTCACTCGAACAGATTCCTGAAGCGCAAGTAGATCTTGCGTTTTTCTGCACACCAGCTCAATCGAACGAACAGCTCCTTCGCCAATGTGCAGCGAGAGGAATCAAGGCAGCGTTCGTTGCCTCGGCTGGCTATCGGGAAGTCGGCGAGGAAGGAGCGGAAATTGAACGGAGTCTTTCCGATCTCGCGACCGAACTGGGAATGGTCCTCGGTGGCCCGAACGGTCAGGGAATCGTGAGCACGCCCGCAAATTTGTGCGCGCAGATCGTCGCTCCGTACCCCAAGGCAGGCTCATTGTCCATTGCGTCACAGAGCGGCAACTTCGTTTCATCGTTCCTGAATCTTGCAAAGTGGGCAGAAGTTGGTGTCGCACGCGCCGTTTCGGCAGGCAATTCCGCTCATTGTGACATCGCCGATTACCTCAAATACTTCTCCAATGACTCGCACACGGGAGTTTCCCTTGCGTACGTGGAGAGCATTACCGACGGTGTCCGATTCATGGAGTCGGTGAGGGCACACGCGGAAATCAAGCCACTGGTCTTGATCAAGGGTGGACGGACATCCGCGGGCCAGCAGGCTGCCTCGAGCCACACCGGCGCCTTGGCTTCCAATTTCGCCGCATTCGAGTCTCGAGCGACTCAGTGCGGAGCGATCGTCGAGGAAGAGCCCGAAGCAGCGTTCGACACCGCGGCAGCTTTTGCCACGTTGCCGATACCTGCTGGATCACGTCTCGCGGTCCTGACGACCGTTGGGGGCTGGGGTGTGGTGACGAGTGACGCAGTGCAGGATCTTCGCCACCTCGAAATGGTGAAGTTGAGTGACGATCTTCTCGCCCGATTGGATCAATTCATGCCCGCTCGATGGAGCCGCTCCAACCCACTCGACTGTGCTGGCGGTGAAACGCGTGACACTGTTACCACTGCCATCCAGACGTTGTGCGCAAGTGGAGAAGTGGACATCGTTCTCTTGCTAGGGATCGGAATTCAGGGGAATCAGGCGCGGATGATGTCGAGCGGTCGATACGGGGAAGATCAGGATCTGGAACGAATCGTCGCTTACCACGAACGTCAAGAAGCGCGCTACGTCGATGCCGCACTTGAAGCGTCGCGAGAGTTCGGCGTCACCGTCGCGTTGGCGACAGAGCTCTCCGTTGCCGATGCCGAGAACTCGGCGATCCGTCGCGCCCGTGAACAAGCGATGTACGTGTTTCCGACGGGACCTCGAGCTGTACGTGCCCTGGATCGAATGGCGAACTACCGTCAGTGGCGAAGTGAGGTGCGTTGAAGACGACTCGCGTTAAACCAAGTTCTAACGACACTGCTCGCCAGAGGGTGAAGGCAGGTTCTCCGAGAGCAGTCGCTTCAGTTCTCGGATCCGTTTCCCTCGTAGGAGCAGTGATTCTTGGAGCGTCGTGGCTTTCGGTGCGTAGCGTCGCACTCAGTGTCGAGCCAATGCCGGACTCGGAGATGGACATCGCGGGTGATGCACCGATCATTTCTGCTCGGCGGATTCCCATGGTCTTGTCCAACGAAGTTCGTTTCGATTCCTTCACGAGAAAACTCGAGGCACTGGCGGAGAAGCTTCCCTCATCTTCGTGCATGACGATCGACGTCGATGGTCGCAGGATCGCGGCCAAGGACCCAGCAGCGATGTTGTTGCCCGCGAGCAACATGAAGATCCTCGTCGCCGCAGCAGCGTTGGAAGTCTTGGGTCCCGATTATCGATTCACGACGAAGTTGTATGGAACCACGGACGGAACTCGAATTACGGGCGATCTAGTGATCGTTGGTGGCGGAGATCCTGGCATTACGTCGGCCGATTACCTGACCACTCAACGCTTTCCATCACAGCACTTCACCCCGGCAGAAGAATTCGTCGTTGCATTGCGCGATGTGGGCGTGACCGAGATCCTCGGTGGTGTTGTTGGAGTCGAGGATCGTTATGACCTCGAGAGGTACGCCCCCGATCTCGGTCTTGGAATACGTGGGACCGAAGTTGGGCCGCTCGGTGCATTGATGATCAACGATGGTGCCGTTTCGGGAGATCCGCTCAAACCGGACCAGCCCGCGTTGGCTGCTGTACGACAGGTCTCGAACATGCTCGTAGGCGCGGGAATCTCGGTGGGCGGCGTTGTCCGTGTGGAGTCGTTGGATCCGCAAGGTGAACCGTTGGCGACTGTCGAGTCTCCGCCTCTCTCCGAGATTCTTCACGACTTGCTGACGAACAGCGACAACAACACCGCCGAACTCCTGCTCAAAGAGATTGGACTTGCCAAGAAGAACTCGGGATCGAGAGAGTCTGGGATTGCCGTGGTACGGGAGTTGCTCGGACAATGGGGTTTCGATGCTTCTCAACTCACCATGAAAGATGGTGCAGGGCTCGAGCGGGGAAGTCTCATCTCGTGTGACCTATTGGCGGCTGTGCTCAACAAGTTGGGAGCCTTTGGAGATGTGGGTCAGGGTCTCGCGATTGCGGGACGCTCGGGCACGCTTGCAGAAGTTTTCGGCGACACGAGTGCTGCGGGAAAACTTCGCGGCAAGACGGGAACTCTGTCGGGTGCGAAGGCTCTCGCAGGTTTCGTTCCTTACTCCGAATCCCAGGCTGTCAGTTTCGTTCTCATCCTGAACGGACCATCGGTGGCGAACCAGTCCTATTACCGACCACTTTGGTACGAGCTCGGTGAAACATTGGTGGAATACACCGGGCGTCCTACACCACTCGAAATCGCTCCATTCTTCGAATGATCCTGCCGATGTTCCCGTTGGGAACCGTGCTGTTACCGGGCTGCCTCTTGCCGCTGCATGTTTTCGAGGAGCGTTATCGAAAGCTCTTCGCCGATCTGACCGGAGAGAAACAGTTGTTCGGAATTTGCCTCATCGAACGAGGTAGCGAGGTCGGGGGTGGCGACATGCGTTTCAATGTCGGAACGTTGGCCAGAGTGTTGCTGCGCAAGGAACTCGACGATGGACGGCTCGCTGTCGTGGTGGGAGGGACGAACCGCATTCGAGTCGAACGATGGCTCACCGAAATCGACTATCCGCTTGCGGAGGTATCGGAGTTTCCGGCCATCGAAGATTCCGACGACGAATCGGTCGATGAAGTTCGCGCTCTCGTCACTCGAGTCAATTCCATCGCCACTGAACTTGGGCACGACAGTCGTCCCATAGATCCCGTCGAGCAAGGTGGTCCGACAGTTCGCCTCTATCACTTGATCGATTCGACTCCTCTGGATGTGCTCGATCGTCAACGTCTACTCGAGACCCCGAGCCTGTCCGACCGCCTGACCCTCTTTCGTCACATGCTCGATGATCTCCATGCAACGTTGCTGATGAAAATCAGTCATCTTGATGGTTGAATGAAACGGTGTTCGAGCGGCTTCCAACCCAATGGTTCTTTGAATCGGTCGAAATGCTCTTTGGCTACGTCCGACAGGAGCTGGTCGATCC
>CAZZJH010000009.1:11408-14653 GCA_964654335.1 uncultured Acidimicrobium sp. | reverse complement strand
GTCGTCATTGCCCGGTTTGCCGTCGGACGTCGCAAACGAGTCGGATGAGCACCTTTCGAGCGGGTGAGCATGCCGTTCTGATCGATTCGAAGGACCGCCGTTATTTGGAGGTCTTGGAAGAGGCGGGGGAGTTCCACACTCACCACGGAGTCGTGCACCACGGCTCGATCATTGATGAGCCAGAAGGCAAGGTTGTCGTCTCGACCAAAGGGGCGCACTACACGGTGATTCGCCCGACGCTCGAAGATTTCGTCCTGCGAATGCCACGTGGTGCTCAAGTCATCTATCCGAAGGACATTGCGCACATCACGATGCTTCTCGACGTCCGTGAAGGCGACCG
This sequence comes from uncultured Acidimicrobium sp., assembly GCA_964654335.1. Lineage (GTDB taxonomy): Bacteria > Actinomycetota > Acidimicrobiia > Acidimicrobiales > Ilumatobacteraceae > UBA3006. The sequence continues at coordinate 14,313 of CAZZJH010000009.1, read as the reverse complement.
CGTCTTCGAGACAGGCGTGGGGTCGGGTGCCTTGTCGATGGGGCTGCTTCGAGCCGGCGCATCGGTGGTGGGCTATGAACTCCGCGAGGACTTCGCGTCTCGGGCACGTAAGAACATCACGAGTTTCCTCGGAAGCGAAGTCGGTTCGCGCTATGAGATTCAGCTTGCCGACTCATACGTCGAAACACCTTCTGGATCATTCGACAAGGTTGCACTGGACATTCCCGAGCCGTGGCGAGTCATCGAGCATGTTCCTAGATACCTGCGTAGGGGAGGTCTGCTCCTCGCATACACACCGAGCGTCACCCAGGTCCAACGCGTCCACGATGCACTTGCTTCGGGTTGGATCGACGTGCGGACGGAAGAGGTGCTTGTCCGCACTTGGCACATCGAAGGCCAAGCTGTCCGTCCGGATCACCGAATGGTGGCCCACACGGCGTTCCTCACCGTCGGGAGATTCACGGGCAACTAGCCCGAAGAGCGTTGCGCGTTCGACTTACGGTTCGATGAAGATGCACTCGCCAGGACATTCCTCGGCGGACTCGATCACTCCATCGAGCTGTCCATCGGGAATGTTCGCCATACCTTCGGCGCCCTGCGGATTGCCTTTGGCCGTGGCGAACACCTTGTCGCCTTCACGAACGTAGGCAAGTCCGTCGTCGAGGAGAGTGAAGACGTCGGGAGCGATCTCTTCGCAGAGGCCATCGCCCGTGCACAGGTCCTGATCGATCCAAACTTTCATCTGATCCTCCTTGAAGACTCAGCGGTGAACACCACCAACCGTCCTCGAGAGATTACACGCCCAGTTCGCCCGAGGGGGGTGTCGAGCGGTCTTGCGCCTTTGTGACGTCGTGGCGCCTCGGCATCGTGGATAGTTTCTTGCCATGGACGACCACGGGGCGGGAACCGGCGCAAACAACACGGCGGACGACAAGCGGCTGTTGGCCGAGGCCAGGTCGCTCGTGTCCGACCTCCGTGCAAAGAACGAACGCCTCGAACTCACGCTTCGGGAGGCAAAAGCGCATCTTGAAGGTCTCCGTGAGGAAGTTGCACGGCTGAGTCGGCCGCCACTGACCTACGGGGTCGTCCTCGGCACGTCAGATGACGACACCATCGACGTCGCGGCCAACGGTCGCAAGTTGAGAGTCGAGCTCGGAGATTCACTGGAATTGGAGACCTTGGAGATTGGCGACCAAGTCGTGCTCAATGAGTCGCTTGCGGTGATTGCACGTCAATCACATGACCTAGTCGGAGAACTCGTCACGTTGGAACGAGTATTGGATGACGGAGTGCGTGCCGTCGTTCGGATGCAAGGAGACGACGAGAGGGTTTGCGAACTCGGCGGTTCCTTGCGCGGATCGGTTCTCCGAGTTGGCGATCTTCTGCGTCTGGATCCCCGATCGGGACTCCTCCTCGAACGACTCGCTCGTCCAGAGGTCGAACATCTCGTGCTTGAGGAGGTGCCTGACGTCTCGTATCACGACATCGGGGGACTCGATGATCAGATAGAGCAGATCGCGGATGCGGTCGAGCTCCCGTTTTTGCACAAGGATCTCTTTGCCGAGTTCCGTCTTGCGGCTCCAAAAGGAATCTTGTTGTACGGACCGCCCGGATGTGGCAAGACCTTGATCGCCAAAGCCGTTGCCAACAGCCTCGCGAAGAAGGTTGCTGCACAAATCGGGGATGCCAAGGGCAAGAGCTATTTCATCAACGTGAAGGGCCCCGAACTACTGAACAAGTACGTGGGTGAGACCGAACGTCAAATTCGGTTGGTATTCCAACGCGCTCGCGAAAAGAGCGAAGAGGGTTGGCCTGTCATCGTCTTCTTCGACGAGATGGATTCGATGTTTCGTACCCGCGGATCGGGGATTTCCTCCGACATGGAGTCGACCATCGTTCCCCAATTGTTGGCCGAAATCGACGGCGTGGAGCGACTACAGAACGTCATCGTCATCGGTGCCACCAATCGCGAGGACTTGATCGATCCTGCGATTCTGAGACCAGGTCGACTCGATGTGAAGATTCGGATCGATCGCCCCGATGCCACAGCTGCAAGGCAAATCTTCGAGCGCTACTTGGATGCGGACCTACCCTTCGATGATGAGCTGGTCGAAGGAGCACATGACACCTTGTCGGCACGAACCCGCTTGGTGGACAGCGCGGTACATGCGATGTACGAGGTCTCTCCCGCCAACGAGTTTCTCGAAGTGACCTACCAAAACGGCGAGAAAGAAACCTTGTATTTCCGCGACTTCGCCTCGGGTGCAATGATCGAGAACATCGTGCGTCGGGCGAAGAAGTCCGGTGTCAAGAAACGTCTGGCCGGTACGGGTAATGGAATCGGTGTCGAGGACATCGTTGATGCAGTACGTCAAGAGTTCCTCGAGCACGAAGACCTACCCAACACGACCAATCCTGACGATTGGGCGAAAATTTCTGGACGCAAGGGGGAGCGGATCGTATTCATTCGTACCTTGCGTTCGCGAGAACGAGGTGGCGCGAAGGCTCTCGACAGGCCGGTGACCGGTCAGTACTTGTAAATGCTCGTACCGAAGTTTTGTGGGATAGAAACCGAGTACGGAATAATCTCGCGTGGAGTCGAGATGTCTCCCGTAACGGCTTCGTCCCTGCTGATAACTGCTTTCTGTGGGGATGCGAGCCGGATCGATTGGGATTTTGCGATGGAGCGCCCCTACGCCGATCTCAGAGGCTTCCTCGTCGATGATCGACTCGACCCAGAAATCGACCACCAGATGGTCAATGTGGTCTTGACCAACGGTGCGCGTTACTACGTCGATCATGCCCACCCGGAGTATTCGTCCCCAGAATGCCGCACTGCATTCGATGTGGTGCTGTACGACCAAGCCGGCGACGAGGTGTTGCGCAGAAGCATGAATGCGGCGCG
>CAZZJH010000009.1:0-11308 GCA_964654335.1 uncultured Acidimicrobium sp. | reverse complement strand
TCACAACGTTCGGATTTCTTCGAGGAAGAAGTTGGGCTGGAGACGACCCTTCGTCGCCCAATCATCAATACCCGCGATGAGCCACACGCTGATGCACTCAAATATCGAAGGCTCCACGTCATCGTCGGTGATGCCAACATGAGCGAAGTAGCGACACTCGTCAAGGTGGGAAGCACCCAAATGCTTCTGGCCATGATCGAAGTTGGTGCGTTCCCGAACAATCTCGTGATCGAGGATCCGCTGATTTCCATGAAATCGGTGAGCTTTGACTTGTCGCTCACCAAAGGGATTCGCTTGGAGGACGGATCCGTAGAAACAGCGTTGAGTATCCAACATTCATTGGTTGAGGCCGCTTCGCGATGGTGCGCGAGCCTTGATCACGACGTTGTTCGCGAATACCGATGGGACGAGGTGATCGTCGAGTGGAAGTCGCTACTCGTTGGCCTCGAACATGATTTGAGCGAAATTGCCGACCGGATCGATTGGGTCGCCAAGAAGAGGCTCATCGATGCCTACAAGAAACGACATGACGTTCCAGATCATGATCCACGGCTCAAGACGATCGACCTTCAGTATCACGATCTTCGCAGAGATCGTTGCCTTGCCGAACGAGTCGGTCTCCGAAAGATCATCGAAAGTCGAGAAGCAGAGCGTGCGATCGACAATCCTCCGGTGGACACTCGTGCCTTTTTTCGTGGTGCAATGCTCAAACGATGGCCGACCGAAGTGGTCACAGCGAATTGGGACAGCATGGTTCTCGACGTCGGCGACGGCCCACTCGTGAGGGTGCCACTGGATGAGCCAGGGCGGGGAACGAAAGCTCTGATCGGAGCGATTCTCGACGAGGCAAAGTCTCCCAAGGATCTGCTGCGACTCCTGGCTGAACGCGCCGACCATGACGACGAGTCTTCTCGCGGATAAGGTTCGGGCATGTCCGAGCGAACTCGAAAAGTAAGCGAGCGGGTCGAATCAAAAGATTCGGTTTCTGAAGCGGAATTGGTCGCCTCGAAGTCGCGGGAAAGCCATCGCCAAGATGACGACATTGAATCGATACTCGATGAGATCGACGACGTGCTTGAAGCCAATGCCGAAGACTTCGTTCGTAACTATGTGCAAAAGGGCGGGGAGTAGACCTAGCCTTTCGCCATGTTCACGTTCCGCATGAAGGACGATCCCGGGGCGAATTTTGGTGAATTGTTGAAGCGGGCTGGCCTTTCTCCATTCGAGAGCGTGCGGGACGCCACCACGTTGGCCATTCCCCACGCAACGACATGCGTCGCAGTCCGCTGTAGTGGTGGCGTGGTGATGGGCGGAGACCGTCGCGCGACGTCGGGAAACCTCATCAGTCATAGAGAGATGGAAAAGGTCGTGCAGGCGGACAACTACTCCGGCGTGGCGATAGCCGGTGCTGCTGGTCAAGCGATGGAAATGGTCAAGCTGTTCCAACTCCAGATCGAGCACTACGAGAAAGTGGAGGGGATGAACCTCTCCTTGGACGGCAAGGCGAACCAATTGTCGATGTTCGTGCGCAACAACCTGCCGGCAGCGATGCAGGGTCTGATGGTCGTGCCCATTTTCGCTGGTTACGACGAATCCTCCGGAGTCGGGCGTCTGTGGGACTACGACGCAACGGGAGGTCGGTACGAGGAACGTGATTTCGTCGCGACGGGAAGCGGATCACTTCATGCTGGTGCAGTCCTCAGAGTTCAGTGGCGTCGAGAATTGTCTTCCATAGATGCGGTGAAATTGGTCGCACGTTCACTTTGGGAAGCTGCCGACGCAGACTCGGCAACGGGTGGCCCCGACGTGAACCGCGGCATCTATCCGACGATCGCCACCATCACCCTCGATGGATTCAAACGCGTTCCCGATCAAGAACTCGCTGCGATGTACGAGGTAATCAGAGATGAGGCGCGATCACGATGAGTATGCCGTTCTACGTCGCCCCGGAACAGATGATGAAGGATCGTGCGGACTACGCGCGCAAAGGAATTTCACGTGGGCGGGCGCTCGTCGCATTGCAGTATCTCGATGGTGTCGCCATCGTCGCGGAGAACCCCTCCAACACCCTGCGTAAAGTGAGCGAGATCTACGACCGCATTGCGTTTGCAGGAGTCGGTAAATACAACGAGTTCGACCAGTTACGGGTGGCTGGTGTGCGTGCCGCTGACCTCAAGGGTTATCAATTCTCGAGAGACGACGTAGATGCTCGGAGTTTGGCCAATCAATACGCCCAGATCATCGGTCAAATCTTCACCCACGAGGTGAAGCCCCTCGAAGTAGAGATTTTGGTCGCTGAGGTGGGTCGCACCCAGGTAGGCGATCAGCTTTTCCACATTTTGTACGACGGGACGGTCATCGACGAACATCGCTTCTCCGTCCTGGGTGGCGACGCCGATGCGATCCAAGGCCGACTCGCTGCCCTGTACCAAGACGGAGTCGACCTTCGTGGAGCTGTCCGCATCGGAGTGGAGGCACTCTCTGGATCTCTAACCGGACTTGCCGTCAACGATCTTGAAGTGGCGACGCTCAACCGCAATCACCAACGTCGTTGTTTCAACCGGGTCAGCGACGACGTAGTCGCGTCCTTCTTGGCTTGATGTGAAGCGCCGAATTTTCGGCCTCGAAACAGAGTTCGGTGTCACGTGCACGTTGCGCGGTCAACGTCGTCTCAGTCCCGATGAAGTCGCCCGCTACTTGTTCCGTCGGGTCGTCTCGTGGGGGAGATCGTCGAATGTTTTTCTCGAAAATGGTGCGCGTCTGTACCTCGACGTCGGATCTCACCCTGAGTATGCGACTGCCGAGTGCGACAGCATCCGGGACCTCGTCCGCCAAGACAAGGCAGGTGAGCGAATCCTCGAGGAATTGATGGTCCAAGCCGAGGAACGGCTACAAGAAGAGGGGATTCGCGGCCAGATCTACCTGTTCAAGAACAACACTGACTTTGCCGGCAACTCCTATGGCTGCCACGAGAATTACCTGACCTCGCGAAGCGCGGACACGTCGGCTTACGCGTCAGTGCTCATTCCCTTCCTCGTCACCCGTCAGATCTACTCGGGGGCAGGACACATACTCCAAACTGCGAGAGGTCCCGTTTACGTGCTTTCCCAACGCGCCGAGCACGTGTGGGAGTCAATGAGTTCGGCCACCACCAGAAGCAGGCCGATCATCAACACCCGGGATGAACCACACGCCGATCCGGAAAAGCATCGCCGACTTCATGTCATCGTGGGTGATTCGAACATGAGCGAGTATTCGACCTTCCTCAAGATTGGAGCGGCATCTTGTGTCTTGATGATGCTCGAGAGCAAAGGTTTCGCGATGCCCAATTTCGAATTGGAGAATCCGATCCGCGCCATCCGCGAAATCAGTCAGGACCTGACCGGAACGAAGAAGGTCCGTCTGACGAGCGGGCGTGAGGTCTCGGCGTTCGATGTACAGCGGGATCTGTACGAACTCGCCGGACGATTTCACGACACACGCGGATTTCCCGACGAGGAGGCCGAAGCCTTGGAAATGTGGGGAGAGGTGCTCAAGGACCTCGAAGCTGACCCGTCGAAGCTCGATGATCGCATCGATTGGATGATCAAGTGGCGTTTGCTCGAGAGCTTCCAGCATCGCCACGGATGCCAACTCGACGATGCACGGATGCAGATGCTCGATTTGCAGTACCACGACATCCGTCGCGACCGTGGAATGTTCTACAAACTCGAGGATCGAGGCTTAACCAAGCGAATAGTTTCGGATCCTTCGATCACCGATGCGATCTCGATTCCGCCTCAGACCACCCGAGCGAAATTGCGTGGCGATTTCATCAAACGGGCAAAGGAACGTAAGCGGGATTTCACGGTGGACTGGGTACACCTGAAGCTCAACGATCAGGCGCAGCGAACGGTACTGTGCAGGGATCCCTTCAAGAGTGTCGACGACCGTGTGGAGAAACTGATTGCCTCGCTCTGACGCCAAAAACTTGTTCAGACAGGCCCGCGAGTGGGTTTCGGTCATCCTCGTTGCGGTGGTCATTGCAGTGGTTGTTCGCGCCTTCGTGCTCCAACAGTTCTACATTTCAGGCCCCAGTATGGAGCCGACGATGTACCAGGACAATCGTGTGCTGGTCGACAAATTGACGTTTCGGTTCCGTGAACCTCGATTGGGCGATGTGGTCGTCTTTGACCGAATCACCATGAACGGCGACGAAGTCCAGCACGATGACTTGATCAAGCGAGTCATCGGCACCCCAGGAGACACTGTCGAGATCAAGGATTGCATCGTGTATGTGAACGATGAAGAAGTAGCCGAACCATATTTGGACCAGGTGATCCTTGATGAGCCCGATCCGACTACACGATGTCGTCAGCCCGAAATGACCCCTGTCACGGTGGCTGCAGACGAATTCTTCGTGATGGGTGACAATCGGCCAGAGTCTTTCGACAGCCGATCGTTCGGGACGATTTCCCGAGACATCATCGTGGGACGAGCCTTCGTGATCGTTTGGCCCGTCGACATGCTCAAGTTTCTCTGATCAAGAGGCCGCTCTCACAAGCAGGTCTACGTCGTCGGCGAAAAGTCCGTCGATTCCGATCCGCAACATCTCCTTGATCTCGGTCTCATGATTGAGGCCCCACGCAAAACACGCGACTTCGAAGCGGTGATACAGAGCGGCGAGCCCTCCGCTCCAGTCACGCCAATGCATGTTGCACACTCGAACGCCGTTGTCACGAAGCAGTCGAGCGTGCTTCTCAGGCGATTCCTCGATTACCCGCAACTTCGTCGAGTGGACGTAACTGAATCTCGGGGATTCCTCCCTCCATCGCACCAACTCGTCGATCTCGGGATGACAAACCCAGATCGATTCAGCATTTCGGCTGACGTCTTCGACCAGTGGGACGAGGAGGCCAAAGGCGCCCGAATCTTTGACGTCGACACTGATGTCGATGAAGACAGGGGTCTGGCGCAGGAGACTCTCGAATGTGGGGAGGTGAGAAGGCAAATCGATGCTGTCGACATGCTTGATCTGACGACGCCGGAAGCCGGATCGAACCGTTCCGTCGTGGTCGATGATGACGACACCGTCTCGTGTCACCCAAACGTCCGTCTCCAGTCCTGTCGCTCCGAGCCGCAGGGCTTCGACGAAGGCTGGCAACGTGTTTTCCGGATGGACCAGGTTCGCTCCGCGATGGGCGAAGAGAATGGGTCGTGCGAACAGCCTCGGCAATGACTGCTGCATTGCGCGAGCGTATCTCTCGACGAGGACTGGTCGTAGAATGTCGGCGTGTTCAACTTCTCGGGCAGCGAAGTCATCTTTTTGCTGATCCTCGGGTTGGTAATCCTCGGCCCGGAGAAGCTGCCAGGCGTGCTTCGTAAGGCGGGACGTCTTTATGGAGAATTCAAGCGCGTGACAGGCGATGCCCAATCCGAATTGCGTCAGGCACTCGACCAGCCGATTCGTGAGATCCAGTCCACCGCGAAGAGTTACCAAGGATTTTTTATCGATGCTGCGAAAGAGGTCACCAAAGATCCGGGAGTCGTTCCATCCGTGGAGCCGAACTTCGTCGCGTATCAACCACCCCCCGAGATGACTGATCCAATCGAAGAAGACGACTCTCAGCCCAAGAACCAAGACGGTTCACCAGCGTGAGCATCAAGGTAGGGAAGAGCTCGGCCGCGCCAGACGCGGCAATGTCGGTGTTCGAACATCTTGCTGAATTGCGTATGCGTATCGTGCGTTCGCTTCTGGCAGTGGGAGTCGGTGCTGCACTGATCTTGATTTTTTATGATTTCGTCCTCGGTGTCTTGATCGCTCCCTACGAGAAGACCTGCTCCCTTCATCCCGAGTTCAATTGCGACGGATCCCTGTACGCCCTTGGCCCAGTCGAAGGACTGAGTGCACGTATGCGCATCTCTGGATACGGAGGCCTCATCATCGCTTTGCCCGTGGTGTTGTGGCAGATCTGGAGATTCATCGTCCCCGCACTGAGCAAGAAAGAGAAGCAGTACTCCATCCCGTTCGTTCTCAGCTCAGTCGTGCTGTTCCTGCTTGGTGGCTACTTGGCCTATTGGACACTTGACAAGGCGCTCGAATTTCTCATTGCTTGGTCGGGGGAGGACGTCAACCAGACCTATCAAATTTCGAAATACATCAGTTTGGTTGCGCTGATGGTGCTCGCCTTCGGAGTCGGCTTCCTTTCGCCCGTCTTGATCGTGTTCCTCCAGTTGGTCGGCGTGGTGACGCCACAGACTTTGCTCCGTCAATGGCGTGTAGCAGTCATGACCATCTTCGCGTTGTCGGCAGTAATCACCCCGAGCGGCGACCCCATCAGTATGCTCGCGCTCGCCATACCGATGTCCGTTCTCTTCCTGGTGAGTGTGCTCATTGGTTGGGTCGCACAGCGTCGTCGAAAGCGCCAGCAGACCGAAATCGACAGTACGGAGTAATGGCGGGAATAGACCGTCAGTCGTTTTTGTCAGGGCTCGATTTTCAGCCCGACCTATTCCAGATCGACGCATTCGACGCTTTGGATCGCGGCAACAACGTCCTCGTATCAGCGCCTACAGGGTCGGGCAAGACGCTCGTTGCCGAGTATGCGATAACGAGGACTCTTGCCGCATCGGGACGTGCCTTTTACACCACACCTATCAAGGCGTTGTCAAACCAGAAATACATGGAATTGGTCACATCTCACGGCCAGTCTGTCGTTGGACTTCTGACGGGGGACACCAGCATTAACCCAGACGCGTCGATCATTGTCATGACAACCGAAGTGTTGAGGAACATGATCTATTCGCGGTCGAATGCGCTTGAAAAATTGCACACTGTGATCTTGGATGAGGTGCATTTCATCCAGGACGCATTCCGTGGTCCGGTTTGGGAAGAGGTGATCATTCACCTTGACCCCGAAGTGCGCCTCGTGTGCCTCTCTGCGACCGTCACCAACGCAGAGGAAGTGGGAAGGTGGCTGACGAACGTTCGGGGACCGACCGTTCCGATCGTCGAACGACATCGACCCGTCCCCATGGAGCATCTCTATTTCGTCGGTGACAAGCGATCCCATGAATTGCGGGTTTTCCCTCTCGAGAAGGGAATCCAGTCGAACAAGGATCTTCAGCAATTCATCGGATCCTCGTCCACTCGTCGACCAACCAACCGTCGTGGCGTTCAAGCGTCACGATTCTTCCCGCCATCGAGAATCGACGTCGTCGAGGAATTGAAGTCACGTGACCTGCTTCCGTGCATCCATTTTCTGTTCAGTCGAAACCAGTGTGACGAGAGTGCCGAATCCCTCCGCAGGGCAGGGGTTCGACTGACCAGCGACTCAGAGGCACGTGCGATCGTCGAGATCGCAGAAGGACGGGTTGCCGACTTTCCCGATGACGACTTGGCCGTTCTCGGATACGCGCGATTTCTCGACCAATTGGAAAGCGGTGTCGGAACACATCACGCCGGTCTCGTACCTGCCTTTCGAGAAATCGTCGAACGATGCTTCAGCGAAGGTTTGATCAAGATCGTTTTCGCGACAGAGACTCTTGCGGTGGGAATAAACATGCCGGCGCGATCGGTCGTCCTCGACAAGTTGACGAAATTCACGGGGACTGGTCACCGCATGTTGCAACCGAGCGACTTCGCGCAGTTGACGGGAAGAGCTGGACGACGGGGCCTGGACGATCATGGTGTTGCCGTCATCCTGTGGAGCCCATTCGTGAAGATCGGTGACGTTCTGGACTTGGTTAATAGCAAGAGATTCGAACTTCGTTCGGCTTTCAGACCCACGTACAACATGGCCGCGAATCTCGTCCGCATGAATTCCCGTGACGAGGCTCTGCATCTCCTGAACTTGTCCCTTGCGCGCTTCCAGCGTGGCGAAGGACTCGTGAAGCAATTCAACGGCTTGCTCCAGTTGCTTGAGGAGCTGGGGTATGTGGACGGCTGGAAACTGACGACAGATGGTGAAATGTTGCGCCAGATCCATCACGAGTCCGATCTTCTGATTGCAGAGTGCATCAAGGATGGAGCGTTGTCAGGTTTGGAACCGGCGGAGATGGCTTCTCTCGCTTCATGTTTCGTTTTCGAGACGCGTGGAGGATCGGAGGAACACGAAATTCACTTCCCTTCACCGCGCTTGAAGAATTCGTTCCGCAACATCGAGAAGGTGAGTACACGGCTCGCTCGACGCGAGGGTAGTCATGGGCTCGCTACACATCGTGTCGTCGATCCTGGACTGATGGGCCACATCGCAGAGTGGGCGATCGGAGATGATCTCGGCGAAGTCCTCGGTTTCGATGACGTCAGCGGCGGAGACTTCGTTCGTTCCAGCAAGCAGATACTCGACCTCCTCCGACAATTGGCGGAGGTGATGCCAGACCAGCGAGATCGCAACGCTGCTCGATCAGCCATACCGCTCATCGATCGTGGATTGGTTGCTCTCTCCCAGATTCCTTTCGAGGCTCCGAATGCCGATTGACAAATCCACTCCGTGGGGTGAGGAAGTCCCAACTGCAGTATCGGAATTTATTTCATCGAATACGTTCGGCAACGAACGTGAACTGTCCACGTTCTTGTCCAAAACCCGAATCTCCGAAATCCGGATGACCGGCGGAGACTTCGTACGACTTACCGGGGGAGCGGGTACGGAGAGCGGGAAACAGCGAAGATATCCATCTGATGTCCTCGAGGTTCGGGGCCACGATTCGGCGACATGGACGATTGGCACAGTCGAACTTCGTCGCCGCAAGCACCGACTCTTTGGAGGGTTCGTCATCATTTCCAACCTCGGAGAACGGGGAACCGAGTCTTACTCCTCTCGAGCCCACCCGAACGATGGGAGGTTCGAGATCATCGAGGCTCTCGACGGTCTTTCGTGGCGCGAGCGCTTCACACTCTCCAAGCGCTTCTCAAGCGGTGGCGACCTGAGCCATCCGTCCGTGCGACAACGACAAGCAACCCAGTACTCGTCGAAGTCCCCACTACACGTCTTCGTCGACGGGAAGTACCTCGGCAGGAAAGTGGTGGAAATCGAGATTCATCCGGATCTGCTGTGGATCCACGTCTGACTCATTTCTCAGCGGTCGCAATCCACTGTCCAGAAAGGTCGAACTTCTAGGCTCTCTGCGTGGGTTTGTACATTCCGGAGTCGTTCACCGAAGATGAAACCTCCGTTCTGTCGCGGCATTTCACGAATCTCGAGGGACCGGTGTTCGCTCTGGTCAACCTTCCCGAAGTCGTCAAGGGAGCGCTGTTCGCCCGATACAGCAGGAGCTCGAAGAGTTTGCGGCGGTTGTTTCTCGACGAGTTCGCCGACGATGTTGCCGCAGCCGGACATGGTTCCACGGAGACGATGCACTCTGCAGACAATGCAGAGCGTCTGTACGACAAGGTCTTCCTCGAATACGGGGATGATTCCGTCGCGCAATTGGGGGGAGTGCATCTTGCGTGTGAGCAGGCATCCAATCTGCTCACGAAGATTCTCGAGTGGGGTCGTTTGGCCTCGTACCTCGAGCAGAGCACCCGGTACATCAACTATGACGCTCGCCTAGGTGGCAGATACCGGTTCTACCGAGATGAAGAGATCTTGGCCAGCCCATTCGGCACTCGCTACGTGGGCGACATGGACCGCATTTTTGACGTGTACAGCGAACTCGTGGAGCTTTTGACCACCCACGTTCGACAAACCGTTACCAAGTCGATCAGCGATTCCGACTTCGTGTACCGACAAGCCACTCGAGCCAAGGCACTTGACGCTGCTCGCGGAGTCTTGAGTGCGGCCGCTTTGTCCAATGTCGGTGTCTATGCATCTGGCCAGGCGTACGAGGCGATGTTGTTGCGGATGCGTGCACACCCGCTGCCCGAAGCGCGAGAGTACGCCGATTTGATGTTGGTCGAATTACGTAAGGTGATTCCCAGCTTCCTCAAACGCGTCGACCTTCCCGATCGGGGCGGCCGATGGAGTGCGTATCTCGCGGACAATCACGATCGCACGGCAATGCTCGTCGACGACCTCCTTGGAGCAATAGAGCCAGAACCCGTACCAGAAGTTCAACTTGTCGATTTCGACCCAGAGGGCGAGGACAAGGTGATTGCTGCGATCTGTTTCGCTCAGTCGCACCTCTCGGAACGCCAAATCATGATACGTGTCGCCTCAATGTCGACCGATGAGAAGGCTTCTCTGCTGGCGGCCTACGTGGGCAATCGTGAGAATCGTCGTCACAAGCCGGGCCGAGCATTCGAACGCACCTATTACCGATTCGACGTCTTGGGGGACTATGGCGCCTTCCGCGACCTTCAGCGACATCGCCTATTGACGATCGAATGGCAACGCCTGTCCGTCGATCACGGCTACGTAATTCCGGAACTCGTCACCGAAAGTGGGGGTGAGGCAAAGTTCGTCGAGGCAATGGAACGCTCGGCCTCGTTGCACGACCTCCTGCGTCCTGAGTATCCGTGGCAGGCGTCCTATGCCGTATCAATGGCGTACCGCTTGCGTTATGTGATGCAGTTCAACGCGCGAGAAGCTATGCACATGTTGGAGCTCCGCAGTTCTCCACAAGGCCACCCCTCGTATCGGAGGGTCGCCTTGGAGATGCACCGCCTCATCGCCGAGCAGGCGGGTCACCGAGCCCTAGCCGCAGCCATGACCCACATCACCACGACGGCGCCAGAACTGGAACGTCTGGAATCCGAACGCCGCGCGGAAAATAGGCGTCGGGACTCCTGAAATAGTCCTGCGGGACGACCTTCGGGCTACTATCCTGCCCCGAAACAACAGCCACCGTAGGAGCAGCAAGTGTCCGATGACGAAATGATGGAAGGTGAGGACGTCGAGGTCGAGATCGAAATCGACGCGCCCGATCTAGACGTCGACGATCTCGAAGAAGATTCAATTGCTCTCGAGGATGACTTTGCCGCTGATGACGAACTCGCCGGGGCTGACGCCGGAGAAGTCGATGAGGACTTCGTCGAGGACGGGGATCTAGTCAAGACTGACGCAGCAGGCAAGAAAGCAGCGGCTGAAGACGACGATGATGACGATGACTTGCGCACAGAGGACGATGTCGAGGCCGACCTCGACGCCATTCTTCGTGAGAAGCTCACAGCGGCCGAGGAAGTTCCGCTCGAGGACGACGAAGAAGTGGTGGTCGATGACAAGACCGATGGGATGGAGCGCTTGCAACCCCGTCGTCCCGATGAGATTCAATGCACACAGTGCTTCTTGCTCGTGCGCAAGGGTGCCCCTGGCTGCCCAGTAGAGGACGACGCCTGCCCACTCTTCGTGTCATGAGATTCGAGGCTGCTCGCGCCGAAGGCGAGAGGGTC
>CAZZJH010000008.1:27805-30132 GCA_964654335.1 uncultured Acidimicrobium sp. | reverse complement strand
TGAGGCCCTCGAGTCCTCGAGCGACATCGACGATTCGCTTGACGTCCGAGTCCTCGTCGCACAGTGCCCGCAAGTCGGCGGCGGCGGCGTAGCCGGCCTTGTGTCGGTCATCGAGTTCGAAGCAATAACGAAGTGGCGTATCGCGGCCCATCACGAGTGGTGGCATCAACTTGGCGATCTTGTCGCCCACCGCGTAGGGATAGCCGAGAACGCGGGCCGCGTCACGAACGGCGTTGCGTGCCTTGATCGTGCCGAACGTGATGATCTGCGCCACTCGATCTCGACCGTAACGATCGGAGGCGTAACGGATCATCTGATCCCGATAACGCGAGTCGAAGTCCATGTCGATGTCGGGCATGGAAATACGACTGGGGTTGAGAAAGCGCTCGAAGATCAGGTCGTAACGGATGGGATCGAGATCGGTGATCCGGAGGCAATAGGCGACGGCGCATCCTGCGGCCGAACCTCGTCCCGGACCCACGCGAATGCCATGCTCACGTGCGTAACGAATGAGGTCCCACACGATCAAGAAGTACGAACTGAATCCCATGTCCGCGATGACCTTGAGCTCGTAAGCAAGACGGTCGACCGTTGCCGGGGGCAAGGAACCACCCCATCGGCGCTTGGCGCCCTCCATCGTCAGGTGCTTGAGGTACTCCGTGTCGTCGGCAAAACCTTCGGGAATCGGAAAATGCGGCAGCACCGAGTTGCCGAACTCGATCTTCACATCGGCGCGCTCGGCGATCCACAACGAGTTGTTGCACGCCTCGGGGAAGTCCCGGAATAGCCATCTCATCTCTTGCGCCGACTTCAAATAGTGCTCGGTGCCCTCGAACTTGAATCGATTGGGGTCACTGATCGTGCTCCCCGTCTGCACACAGAGCAATGCGTCGTGAGACTCGTGGTCTTCGCGGTGCGTGTAATGGGTGTCGTTCGTGGCCAAGAGCGGTGCGCCGATCGCCTTGGCGATGTCGACGAGCATCGGATTAGTGCGCAACTGATCAGCGAGACCGTGATCTTGCATTTCGATGAAGAAGTTGTCCTTGCCGAAGATGTCCTGCATCCGCGCAGCAACCTTCGTCGCACCGTCCACGTCACCCTTCATCAGTCGCTGGAGCACGTGACCACCAAGACATCCACTCGTGGCGATCACACCCTTGGCATGACGTTCCAACAACTCCCAGTCCATTCGCGGCTGGTAGTAGTACCCCTCAAGGAACGCTCGACTCGAGAGCTGGATCAGATTGCGGTATCCCGTTTCGTTTTCTGCCAACAACGTGAGGTGGTAATAGAGCTTGCCGCCACCCTCCGTCTCGCCGCCTGTGTCATCGACACGGCCGCGACGGGAAGGGCGTTCGGAGCGGTGCTCGTGGGCCATGTAGGCCTCAGTGCCGATGATCGGCTTGATACCGGCAGAAGTGCACTCTTTGTAGAAATCGAGCACTCCGTACATGTTCCCGTGATCCGTTATGCCGAGAGCGGGCTGTCCGTCCGCAGCCGCCCGCGCAACGAGTTCATTCAGCCTCGATGCCCCGTCGAGCATGGAGTATTCGGTGTGAACGTGCAGGTGGGTGAATGAATCGCCCACACCAACTCCTTTCGAGAATTTCCGATCCGCTATTCAGATCACCAGCTGGGAACCAGCTGGACGAGGCACGAGAGTACCAGTCGGGTATCGCACAGGATCAGAACCAGAGACTGGGTCAGAGATACGTGCCGGGGCGATCCGACTGTGGCGGCACGGCTCCCGGCAACTGGCGCATTTGTTCGAGTTGCTGGCGCGCCGCGAGCTGCTGGGCGAACAAGGTCGCCTGAATTCCATGGAATAGACCCTCGAGCCACCCCACCAACTGAGCCTTCGCCACTCGCAATTCGCCATCGGTGGGCACGGTGCCCTCGCGGAACGGCAACGCCAACGACCTCAACTCTTCGGAGAGATCGGGAGACAATGCGGTCACCAGTTCGGCGATGCTCCGCTCGTAGATCTCGGCGAGTCGTTCACGACTGGGTGTATCCAAATTGCTGGAATGCACCTCGTCGAGGAGTTGCTTGATCATCGATCCGATGCGCATCACTTTGGCCGGCTCGGTCACCGTCTCTTCACCGGGAACCTGGCCTCCCAACACTTCGCCGACACCCAACGACTGCACCGATTCGGCACCAGTTGGCGGCTCTGCGGGGAATGGTTGTTCGCGAGGTTCTTGCACGTCGTCAGTCTCGCATCAGTTTCGGCGCCATGCCAAGAGCGGGACATCAATTTCCGCACTGGTCATCGAACCGTGTCGACAGACCAAGGCGAAAGATCCGTGATCCGCCGGATCATCGAA
>CAZZJH010000008.1:24197-27705 GCA_964654335.1 uncultured Acidimicrobium sp. | reverse complement strand
CCATGATCCGCGGTGATCACCAGCGCAGATCCGGGCACCAACCGCTCGATGATTCGCGAAACGAGTCCATCGACATAGGCGAGCTCCGCGTCGTAGTACGCACCGAACCCGCGTTCATGAGCCACCTTGTCGATGCCGTCGTAATAGGCGTAGACGAATGGCGCACCGCTCTCCAACAACTCACCGATCTGCACCGGAAGACTGGACGACACTCGCCAACCGAGAGGTTTGCCGCCACGCAGATGGGCTTCCGTGAAAGCGGTTCCTTCCAACTCGGCCTTACTGAGAATCGGCACTGACGCTCCGAGGAATGGGGGCGTCGGTTGCACGACCGACGGCTCGTACGTGGCCCGCACGTCTCCCCGTTCATCCGCCCATCGCAGCATCTGCACCACACGACGGCCCATGTCCATGCGGTACCCCATCATCCCGTGCTCTCCCGGGCTGAGGCCAGTGGTGATCGACGTCAGGGCAGTGACCGTGGTCGTGGGAGCCACGGTGGTGATGCTCGATCCTTCGCCGGAACGGAGAGTAGGAGCGATCGAAAGACGATCCCCCAACTGGTGCCACCCGAGACCGTCGAGCACGAACACCACGATCTGGCTCGCCCCGCGCAACACTTTCGGCATCCAATCAGGCATCACATTGGGAGACGATGGTCCCAACAGCGCTGGCACGATGTTTGCAGTGCACGCTCCCGAGTAATTCGGGATTCGCGGCTCGGGCACGGTTCTACACTACAAGCGTGCGTGTTTCGACTCGAGGCGACTATGCATGTCGCGCGTTGCTCTCCTTGGCGATGCACTCGGGTGAACCAGGACCGACATCGGTCAAGGACATTGCACAACGCACCGGACTTCCCCAGCCCTATCTCGAGCAGATTCTGCTCGTGCTGAAAGGTGCCGGTCTCGTCAAGTCGAAGCGTGGCGTCGGCGGCGGATATGTGCTCGCGCGCCCGGCACATGAAATTCTGCTTTCAGAGATCATCTCTGCGGCCGATGGTCCGATCAGTTTGGGTGACTTCGGCCAACCTCACCAAGATGGCGCCTGCGATCACGAGGGTCATTGCGTACTGCTCGCCATCTGGAACGTGGCCGGTGAACACATGCGCCACCACCTCGCCGATTACACACTGCAGAAGATCGCCGAAGCAGCCAAGGGCGACGCGCCCTGGCCTGAACTACTTCACGACTGAGACGTTCTCCGCCAGTAGTCGAAAGATCGCGAACTAGTCCGACCCACAACGGTCGATGACTGCGCGCATGTCAGCCGGTATCGGCGCGTCGAACGACAACGTTCGACCCGAAACGGGATGAACGAACTCGAGATGCTCGGCGTGCAACATCGGACGTGGAGCAGCCAAAGCACTGCGCGCTCCCCCATAGGTCGCATCCCCAACGACAGGATGCCCAATCGACTCGAGGTGCACGCGAATCTGATGAGTTCGTCCAGTTTCGAGCGTGCACGCCACCAGGGCCACAAGACGGGGAATGGTGAAACGGGTGACGACGTCATAACGCGTTCTTGCTTGCTTGCCATCGACGACGACCGCCATCTTCGTTGGATCGCGGTGATCGCGACCAATCGGAGCATCGATGATTCCCGACTGCTGTTCAGGATGACCCCACACCAGCGCTGAATAACGGCGCCCCACTTCTCTTCGCGACAACATCCCAACCAGCGACTCGTAGGCCCGTTGGGTTCGGGCAACCATCATCAAGCCGGTCGTTCCTGCGTCAAGTCGGTGCACCACTCCTGGGCGCATCGGATCGCCAACCCCGGCAATCTCCGGGAAGTCGCACAGCAATCCATTGATCAAGGTTCCATGAGGGTTGCCGGCACCCGGATGGACGATCAGGCCCGCGGGTTTGTCGACGACGATGACGTCTTCATCGCTGTACACGACATCCACATGAACGTCGGGTTCCGCAGCCGGAAGTTGAGGAGCGGGAATCAATGATGGATCGATGCCGATCTCCTGGCCTTCGAGCACCTTCACCTTGCCTGACTGGACGACCTTTCCTCCCACCGTCACACCACCGGCTTCGACGAGCGCCGCAGCAACCGCTCGACTGACGTCGGCGATGAGGGCAACCACACGATCGAGACGCTCTCCCGCCAACGATGCAGGTATCGATTCGATCAACATGGTCAGCGAGCGGTCCTGATCGAAGACAACACCAGCAATGCCGCGCCCACCGTCACGGCCATGTCGGCGACGTTAAAAATGGGAAACCACTGGAAATCGATGAAGTCGACGACTGCTCCGTGCATCCAACCGTCGCCACGGAAGAGCCTGTCGATCACGTTGCCGAGCGCACCCCCGACGATCGAACCGATTGCTGCCAGCACGATGGACGATTCTTGCTTGCGGCTCCACCACAACAACACCGCAGCCACGACGACCGCCACCACGCCAACGAACTCGCCGAACCCGGTGAGCTGGGAAAACGCGATTCCCGTATTGAAATGGAGGTTGAAACGCAGCGTCCACAACACGTCGATCGTCCGCCCACCCGAAAGACGATTCAGTGCCCACTCCTTGGAGGCGAGATCGATGATCAACACCACGAGCATGGTGATCCAAGTAACCGGCGCAATTCCGCGCCGAATGGTGGTCGTCATCGACGAGCCAGACCCCCGACGCGCTCTTGCACGGACTCCTGAGTCCACGGGATCGCTTTCAGGCGTTCGCGCGGAATCGGCAACCCACTGTGGATCGAATAGCCGTACTCACCCGACTTGATCCGCTCGAGCGCGGCATCGATCTCTTCCACTTCATGACGCGCCTGAGCGGACAACACGAGATCGCGTTCTCGCTCGACCACCATGGTGTCGCCTTCTCCGCCTTCTTCGTCGAATTGCACGTCACCCATTTCGACGTCTTCGATCAAGGCGTTGGCTTCGTCTTCGAGACGAGTTGCCTGAGTGGTCAACTGGGCACGCATCTCCGACAACAACTCACGCTGACTCTTCAAGAAATCGAAATCGAACTTGCTGGTGGTTTGAATGTCATCGACCTTCGGTCCCATGATGATCGGCGGCTTCGGCGGTGGTTCTGGCTTGCGACGCGCCCGCAATTCGGCTTCGCGAGCTGCTTCCTTGGCTGCAATCGCCTCGAGACGAGCACGTTCCTTGGCCTCGCGAGCGGCAATCCGCTCGGCTTCTTTCGCCGCCTTCTCTGCCGCACGTTCAGCAGCGATTCGCGCGCGCTCCTTGGCCTTTTCCTTTGCTTCGATCAATTTCGCTTTCGCCTTGGCAGCCATCTCACGCTTGCGCTCTTGCGCTTTGCGCTTACGCTCCGCCTCACGCTCACGTTGCGCTTGCCGACGTGCGGCATCTGCAGCCTTCTTGGCCAGCGCGCGCTTCTTGGCTTCAGCTTTTTGGGCGTCAGCCTTCTTCTTCGCGAGAACCTTCTTCTGAGCCTCGAGCTTCTTCTTGGCAGCCAGCTTCTGGGCGTCAGCCTTCTTCTTCGCGAGAACCTTCTTCTGAGCCTCGAGCTTCTTCT